>JAJYWG010000384.1 GCA_021791615.1 Actinomycetes bacterium | reverse complement strand
TGTGCTCCCGAGCATGCCGATGAGCTCGATCACATAGCCGACGGCCCAGATCAGGCAGCCGTCTATGAGGGCCGCGACGAGTCGTTTCCACCAGGGCGCCAGAATGACCCCGAGCACTGGGTCCGGCGCTGGGGCTGCCTGCCCTGACCGCGGGGGGTAGTTCCAGGCGTAGCCGGCTTGCCAGTGAGGCGGGCCGGCACCGTAGGGGGGTGAGCCCTCGTGGTAGCCCGGCGGCCAATGCTGTCCGTATGGCTGTCCGTAGCCGGGAGGAGGGCCGCCCGGTACGGCCTCAGGCGGGTACCACTTGCCGTCGGACGCGAGCCACCAGCCCGGGCCTCGCGACGTGTTGCTCATCGCAATCCCCCTGCCTGTGTTGGCCCCGGCAAATTAGCTGATGGCTCAGCCGATGAGGGGGCAAACCGAGTGGCCCCTCACGGAGCTCCAGGTACGGCCCGGCAGCCACAGGCGGCCCCGCACCCGCACCCGCCGCCCCTGGCTCGCGAGGAAGAGCTCGAAATCGAGGCGAAGACCGAGAGCGCTCGCCTGGTAGGTCCGCAGCCTTGCGGGCAGGGTGGCACGGCGCTTCTGCTGGCACCAGCAACCGAGACAGGAGCCGGCTGATGGTGGGTGACCGCTTCGTCGTCCGCCCGGTCCTCCCAAGGATCCGAACACACTGTTGGGGCTCGTCTGCGGGCGGACACACGGACCCTATGAGAGTCGGGAGCGGCAAGATCGCTTGCACAGCCGGGTAGCTGCGGCCGCCCATAGCAGTCGGGGTCCGCGGCCCATGCCAATCCTCCTGGATGGCCAGCCCAATCAGAAGCGCTCCTCGTCCTGTATGGCGCGGCGACCCACTGCGCCCGCGTCTGACACTCGGTGCCGCTCGGGAGGCCGGCTACGATGAGCGGGCTGGCGCGTTTCCTTGAGCGTCGGCAGCTGCCGATCAAGTCGGTGGTCAGATAGACGGGCTGTGGCGCAGCTTGGTTAGCGCGCTTGACTGGGGGTCAAGAGGTCCCGGGTTCAAATCCCGGCAGCCCGACCAGAGAAAGTCCTGGTCACAGCCTTGCGAGGCGAGTTAGAGGCAGTGAGACTGCCGGATTGACCACCAGATTTGACCACCAAAGTTGGTGGTCAGCTTGGTGGTCAAATAGGTGGTCAAGAGTACCTCCCCGACGGGAAAATAGCCTTTGACCTGGGACGATGCCGCTCGGTGCGCCACGCAACCTCTTAACAACCGGTCAAGAGGTCCGGCTGACAGAGCGAAGGTGCCGCGGCGCAGACAGCTGGTCGAGTCGAGCGGCTCGGTGGCGCTCAATTCCGAGAGTGACGGACCTGTCTGAGAATGAGACCACTTGGACACTTGTCTCACCGGCTGCTAGGAGGGAGACTGCCCCAGGCTCTGTGCTGAGCCAGAGGGGGACCCGACGATGAGGGCTCTGCCAAGTGCGCCAGGTCAACAGGCGATTGAGCGCAAGGATGGTCGCTCTCTCGCTGGCGTAGCCGAAGATCGTGGTGGTACGGTCCCCATCCCAGGAGGCTTGCTGGCACAGTTGTTCCGGGTGCCTGCAGTTGTGCTTTTTTGGGGTATTCATCTGACCCGACTACGCTGACGGCGTGGCGGTCGCTCATCCCCGGGGCGGGGTGCACTACCCACGCTCGACCGGCGACTTGCAGTCGTGGTTCTCGACCGACGCGGACTGCCTCGACTACCTTGCTTGGCTGCGATGGCCACAAGGGTTCGTCTGCCCTCGGTGCGAGAACCCGAGCGGCTGGATCGTGGCTGACGGAAGCTACAAGTGCGCGAGCTGCCTGAGGCAGACGGCCGTGACGGCGGGCACGTTGTTCGACCGGCGCAGGACGCCCCTCACGGTGTGGTTCGCTGCCTGTTGGATGTTCGTCTCCCAGAAGGAGGGCGTCTCTGCGCTTGGTCTCCAGCGCGCCCTCGAGATCGGCTCGTATCCGACGGCGTGGGCGATGCTGCATCGCCTGCGCTCGGTGCTCGTCCGACCCGGCCGGGACCGGCTCACCGGCACCGTCGAGGTGGACGAGACCTGGTTCGGCGGCGAGGAGCCCGGCCTGAGAGGACGGACGAAGGGCAAGAAGTCCCTGGTGGCGATCGCCGTCGAGCGCAAGGAACCGCATGGGTACGGCCGCTGCCGCATGGCAGTGGTGAAGGACGCCTCCGCCGAGTCCCTCCAGCGCTTTGTCGCTGACAGTGTCGAGCCCGGGGCGACCGTGGTCACCGACGGATGGCCCAGCTACGTGGGCATCACCCGGCTCGGCTATGTCCACGAGCCCCACAGCCAGCGGGCGGCCGCTGCCCGCGGCGAGGATGTCGGGGCGCTGCTTCCCGGCGTGCACCGCGTCGCCTCACTCGCCAAGCGATGGATGCTGGGCACCCATCAGGGCTCGGTCGGAGACCCTCATTTGCAGAGCTATCTGAACGAGTTCGTCTTCCGCTTCAATCGCCGCACCGCGAGGAGCCACGGACTCCTCTTCTACCGAGTGCTCGAGCTGGCGGTCAACCACGATCCGGTGCGCTACCGGCAGCTCGTCGCCGATTCGAAGTCGAAGAAGGTGCCGCCGGTACCGCCGTGGCGGCGTGGACACCCGCCGAGCCTGGATCGCCCCAAGGCGGATCGCCCCTGGCGGATGACTCGCTGACCAGCGGAAGTCGGGTCAGATGAATACCCCAAGGGGCGACAATGCGCGGCAGCAGCAGAGTGTAGGAAGTGGTGAAGAACACCGAGGAGATCCCTGCGGCGACCGCTACGACGAGAACCTGGGTGAGCGAGAGCACGCCGAGCCAGCCGGAGATGGGCACCGTTGCCAATACGGCCAGGGAGACCACATCGCACGCGATCATGGTGGTGCGAGGGTTCCAGCGATCGATCAGTGCGCCTGCAGGTAGGCCCAGGATGAGCCACGGCAGCCACTCGAAAGCGTAAAGAAGACCGACAGCCAGGGTGCTGGCGTGCAGGGTCGTAACGGCCACGAGCGGCAGCGCGAAAGCAGTGACCGCATTGCCGACCGCGCTGGTGCTCTCGCCAATCCACACCAGGCGGAACGCCCGGTGATGAAAGAGTCCAGGGGGACGAGGAGGGCGGCCTGAAGTCGCGCTCATCTTCCTTGCTGCCGGTGGCGGGGCTGCTCGTTAGCTCGAACAGGCGGTCGCCGCGGTTGCGCTCCCGACTCGCCGTCGTCACGGATCAGCCGCTCCCAGATCTCGTGCTCCTCTGCGCTTAGCTTCGCCTCCATCTCGCCGAGCACCGAGGCCTCTCCAGAGATCCGCACGAGATGCACCGCCAGATCGAAGCCGGCCGCGCACAGTAGACGCCGCAGCGTTGGCAAGGTCGGCTGACGTAGTCCCCGCTCGTACGTTGAGACCATCGTCCTTGGTACCTCAGCCCGAGCCGCCAGCACCCCCTGGCTCAACCCTGCTCGCTGGCGAGCCTCCCGCAACAGCTCCGCCGCGGATCCCTTGCTCTCGTGCTTCATGAATACAATAGTATGCGGCCGCCGACGTCCCTGCCTCTTGCCGCCTTTCAAGAGTCCACCAGTTGCCAGCGATTTCGCACGGATCGGTCTCGCTCGTAGATTGTGGCAGTTCCCGAAACCTTAACATCAGGGTGGCGCTGGCGGGGTGGTGACTGGGTGTCAGCGGGTGAGCCAGATGCGGTTCGCGACGGGGGTGAGCCACCGGGATGTGATTGATTGAGCCAGCGACGCCGTGGCCGGTGGCCAGTCGGGCTGGGGGAGAGCTACCGGCTCGCTCAACCAGCCGCGCGGGCGGCGTCGAGCAGCTGCTTGGCCGGGCTCGCCGGCCAGGCATCTTTGTCGAGGCGCCACTGCCACTCGACTCCGCTCTCAGCTGGCGCCTCCGGCTCGTCTTTGACGGTGGCTACGTGTTCGAAGCCGAGCTTGGCCGGGACGCGACCGCTTACACCGTTCACCTCGTCGTGATGGATCTCGACGGCGTCGATCCCGGGTAGTTCCAGTGCGCGCTCGGTGAGCATGGCAGCCGACAGCGTGGCGACTCCTCGCTTGGTGTGCCTCGCGTCGACCCAGTAGCCGATCTCTAGCCGCCCGGCTCCGAGCCTCCCGTGCAGCCCGCAGAGACCGAGCAGCCGTCCGGTTCGGTCGGCCGCGACGTAGTGAGTATCAGTGACCGGCTCGCTCGGCGGGGCAGATGTGTGCCGGGCGACGAAGTCTTCTGCCATCTCGCGGGTGTAGCTATCGGCCCAAGGCATCCAGGGCCGAAGGTGGTCGAGCGACGTGAGAATGGCCTCGTACAGCGCCGCGGTGTCTTCTCGCCGCAGCCGTCGACATACGAGCCAGCCCGCCTCGGCGCCATCGGGCGGAAGAAACATTGCACCCAGGCCGAGCGAGTCAGCAGACACGGCACATGCTCTGTCGACATGCGATCGATCGTCAAACGCGGTAGTCGGGGGCCTGGTTGGCAGAGAGGTAGCGGAAGGCGACGTCGGTCGAACAGCGCCGCTCCATCTCCCGAGAAGAGCTCACCCCGCACGAGTAGCCCCACAAGAGCAGCGTCAGCATCATCGTGGGGTCGTAGGACGGGGCGCCGTCGAAGCTCTTATAGGAGGCGTAGATGGGACCGAGGTCGGGCAGTTCGTCGACGGCTTCTGCGACGAAACGGGCCGGGTGGTCCTCTGGCCGCCAATCGTCGATGGAGGGGGGTAGGAGGAACTGCTGGGCCGGATCGGAGGGGCGGAACGTCCGTGCCCGCCCCGCCGGAGCACTGGCTCGTCCCTCCGAGCCGGTGTCGTCGGCGGCGAACAGCTGGTCGGACTGGCGTCAGAGAGTCACGGATCGGCCCAAAGCAGCCCTGAAACGGCCGGGTGGTAGTTCATCAGGTACCAGCCAGGCCGTTCGGAGCCAAGGGTGCGCCACGGGGCGGGCGGTGATGGCTATGCAGCGTCAGAGCGGCCCTGTCCCCCCCTTGTGCCCCGAAACGGCCGGGGGTAGGTCTGTGCCAGCCATCCGGCACGGGCGCAGACATTAGGAGGTAACCGGCGTGATCATGACGAGGCCGTTCGCGCCATTGCCACCGTCACCGCCGCTGTCGCCGCCACCGCCGCCGGTGCCTACGTCGGTGCCGGGACCGCCGCCGCCGGTGCCACCGTTGCTGGGGGTGAAGTAGTAGTAGCCACCTCCGTTGCCGCCGCTGGTGGAGGTGCCACTTGAGCCGGCTCCACCCGAGGTTGTAGCCAGTGGTACGGCGCCGCTGCTGTAATTGGTACCACCGCCGGCGCCGCTGAAGCCGCCGCCGGCGCCGCCGAGGCCCGTAGCACTCGATGTGCCACATGTGACGCTGGAGCTGCCGCCGGCGCCGCCGATGCCGCCGACGCCGCCGGGGCCGCCGACACCGACCACGACGGAGCAATTTACCCCGCTTGTCACAGGCACCAATGCCTCGACAAGGCCGCCTGCACCGCCGCCGCTGGCACCGCCGGTGCTGAAGCCGGCGCCACCGCCACCACCGCCACCCCATGCCTCGACCTGAAGCTCAGTCACCGCAGCTGGGACCGTGAAGCTATAGCTGCCGACGGTGCTGAAGACCTGTTCGCCCGGGCCAGCTGGACCTTGCAACCCCTGTATGCCTTGGATGCCTTGCAGCCCTTGTGGCCCGACGAGGCTCGTCCCAGTTAAAGGCCATCCTGTCGAAGTCTTCGGTCCGTAGAGCACCTCAGAGGTGGTGTCCAAGTAGAAGTCACCTGTAGTGCCGAGCGTGCTCGTGGGGATGGTCGTGCCGCTCAGGATGGTGCTGCCATTCC
>JAJYWG010000082.1 GCA_021791615.1 Actinomycetes bacterium | reverse complement strand
TACCCTGGGCGGTGGCCCATGCAGTCGTGCGTGCCACCTGGCGGTCGAGGTCGGATCGTTGGTCATGGGAGGAGACTCGGGCGTAGACGACCGCCCGTTCGTTTCGTTTGCCAGCGCTGCGTGGTACATCCACGAGGATCGTCCCCGAAGGCGTCTTGGTGGCCGGGACAGGAAGCTGGCCGTCCCGGAACCACCGCCATGCGGTCTGGTAGTGCACGCCTTCTTGCTCAGCCCACTCGGAGAGCTTCATACTCGTAGTCTACTACGTATGTTCGTAGATGTTCAGTGATATCGAAGGTAGCTGTTGGCAACCCCTGCCGCCCCTGCCGCCCCTGCCGCGTTCGGAGGTTCTGGCGTCGGCCGCAGGCCTCCATCGGCCTTCGGGTCCGATATCCGTGAAATCACCGATGCGAGAGGCCAGGGAATTGGCAATGATGTCGGGAGCGGGCGGCCAGGCAGGTCGGTCCCGGCGAACGGACGGAGCCGAGGGGGTGGCGTGGGCCCAGAGGACGGGGAGCAGCGCTCATGGCAGCGCGACGGCCGGCCACTGGTGCTGGCCGGCGAGCCTCGCCTGGCCTACCAACCGATAGTCGACCTCGGAAACGGGCAACTGCTCGGGTTCGAAGCCCTCCTCCGCTGGGACCTTCCTGACGAGAGCGTCATCTATCCGCCACTGCTGATTCCCTGGGCCGAGGCCAACGGCGACATCGTGGCGCTCGGGGAGTGGGTGCTCGCCGAGGGGTGTCGTCAGGCGGTCGGGTGGCCGGCCAGTGTCCAGCTCGCCGTCAATTGCTCGATCGTGCAACTCCGTCGGGGAGTGGCCTACCAGGCGGTGTGCGATGCCCTCAAAGGCTCGGACCTGGCTCCGGACCGGCTGACGATCGAGGTGACCGAGCGCGCCCTGGCTGAACCGCTGCTCGTGTCCCAACTGAAGGGCATCGTCGATCTCGGAGTGCAGCTGGCAGTGGACGACGTCGGGACGAGCTGGAGCTCCTTCGAGCTCGTCAAGCAGCTGGCCGTCAACACCGTGAAGATCGACGAGTCGTTCGTCGCCGGACTTGAGTCGACCGAAGGGATCAACCGCATGGTGGTCGAGACGGTGGTCCACCTGGCCCATAGCTCGGGCATGGCGACGGTCGCCGAGGGAGTGGAAAAGGAGCTCCAAGCCACCCTCGTGCGAGAGTTCGAATCGGACGCCGCCCAGGGTTACTTCTTCGCCCCGCCCCTGAGCGACTCCAGTGCGGCCGAGATGGCGCGCCGTCCAGACCTGCGATTTCCACTCGACGGGGCCGGGTGGCAGGACGATGACAGTTGGCCGTTCCCCGGCATCGAAGCCGAACGGTATGGAGCGGAGGGCGAGGATCCTTTAGGCACCGGACGTCGCAACGCTCCACTCCCGGTGGCCCCACCTGTAGAGCTCGACGCCATCGACCTCATCGACCTGGCTCTCGAGGGGAATTCGAGTCCCCCGTTGGGGGCGTTTGCCCCGGTGGCCAACGGCCACGGCGGTGAGGAGGGAACGGACACCGGACGGGGATCCACCACCGATCCGCCTCGGAAGGGACCGCCCCGACGCCGCTCGCCGGGCACAGCAGCGACCGGCAACACGCACCCCCGGCCTCGCCGCCGTCCGGCGGGTGGGGGAGGCTCGAACGACTGAGCGGGACGGTGCCACGGTGCTGGATCGCCGTCATCCATCGCGACCTGCTAGAAATCCTGCGTGAAATTGGCCGTTCCCAGTGAGACGCGCCCCGGTGAGCGGCGTGTTGCCCTCGTCCCCGACGTGGTGAAACGCCTGGTAGCTGCCGGCTGGGACGTCAGGGTGCAGTCCGGGGCGGGCGATCACTCCTCGTTCCCCGACGAGGCGTACGCCGGTGCAGGGGCGGAGGTGACCCCAACCGACGTCGCGACGTTCGAAGGCGCCGACGTCGTGGTTCACGTCCAGCCCCTTGATGCCCGAGAGGCTGCCTTGGTCGGCGAGGGCACGCTGGTGCTGAGCTTCCTCCAGCCTGCCGGATCGGTCGATGCTCTCAAGATCCTCGCCGGGAAGCGGGCCACCGTCTTCAGCTTCGACCTCCTCCCGCGGATCAGCCGGGCGCAGAGCATGGATGCGCTGTCGTCCCAGGCCACGGTGTCGGGCTACCGCGCCGGCCTGACGGCGGCCATGCATCTCACCCGGTTCTTTCCGATGCTCATGACCGCCGCGGGGACCGTCCCCCCGGCCAAAGTCCTCGTGATGGGGGTGGGGGTGGCCGGGCTCCAGGCCATTGCCACCTCCCGCCGGCTGGGGGCCGCAGTCCGGGCGTACGACGTCAGGGCGGCGGCGAAGGAGGAAGCCGAGAGCTTGGGAGCCACCTTCGTGGACCTCGGTGTCGTGGCCGAAGGTACCGGAGGGTACGCGCGAGAGCTGTCCGAGGACGAACAGGCCCGACAGCGGGAAGCCCTGGCCGCTGAGGTGGCGGCGTCCGACGTCGTCATCACCACGGCCGCCGTCCCGGGCCGCAAGGCGCCGATCCTGATCACGGCGGAGATGGTGGCCGGGATGGCTACGGGCTCCCTCGTGGTCGACATGGCGGCTGACTCGGGGGGCAACTGCGAGCTGACCGAGGTAGGGAGCATCGTGGTCAGCGGGGGGACGACCATCGTGGGGATGGCGAACCCCCCGTCGGACATGTCGACCCACGCCAGCTTCCTGTACGCGCGCAATGTGGCCAACCTCCTGGCCCTTCTCGGCAAGGACGGGTCCGTGGCGCCGGACTGGGAAGACGAGATCGTTACCGGCACCTGTGTGCTGCGTGACGGAGTTCCCCAAGGGGAGTCGACCGCAGGGATCCTGGGCACCTCCCCGGGTCCGACGCCGAAGACCGGCGGTGATGGTGGCGAACCCGAGCAGGAGGGGAAATGACCAACAGCATCCTCGAGTACCTGACCGTGTTCGTGCTGGCGGCTTTCGTCGGCATCGAGGTGGTATCGAAAGTCCCGAGCATCCTGCACACTCCGCTCATGTCCGGTTCGAACGCCATCCACGGGGTGGTGCTCGTAGGGTCGATGTTGGTGCTGGGTCACGCCCACACCGGTGCCGAAGAAGTGCTCGGGTTCCTGGCCGTCGTTCTCGCCACGTTGAACGTGGTGGGAGGATTCGTGGTCACCGACCGCATGCTCGAGATGTTCAAGGCGAAGCCCCGGGGACGGGACGAGTCGTCAGCTCCATCCGGGAGCACCGAGCGACCCGGTGAGCCGTCCGCATGAGCCTCGGCACGTTCATCGACTTGTGCTACCTGGTAGCGGCGATCGGCTTCATCGTCGCGCTGAAGGGGTTGGGGTCGCCGAAGCACGCCCGCCGCGGGAACGTCGTCGCCGCCATCGGCATGGCGTTGGCGATCGGGGTGACGTTCGCCCAGCCGGACCTGAGCCACGTGTGGCTGATCGTTGTGGGCATGGTCGTCGGGGTCGTCGTCGCCGTGCCGGCCGCCCGGCTGGTGAAGATGACGGCCATGCCGCAGATGGTCGCCATATTCAACGGCGTAGGTGGTGGTGCAGCGGCACTGGTGTCCATCACCGAGTTCTTGGGCTCAGACCCCAAGGTGCTTGCCACCTACAAAGTGCTCGAGGTGCTCTTCGGCGTGCTCGTAGGGTGCGTCTCGTTCGCCGGGTCGGCAGTGGCGTTCGCCAAGCTCCAGGAGATCATGACCGGCCGGCCCATCACCTATCCGGGTCAGCAGGTGATCAATGGCATCGTTGGGCTGGCCGTATTGGGACTGGCCCTTACCGTCTTGGTGACGGCGTCGACGGCCTTGCTATGGGTGCTCCTGGCTCTGGCATTGGTCCTCGGGGTGATCTTCGTGCTGCCGATCGGCGGTGCGGACGTCCCGGTGCTCATCTCCCTGCTGAACGCGTTTACCGGACTTGCGGTGGCGGCGTCGGGGTTCACCCTGGACTCCAACCTACTGATCGTCGCCGGCACCCTCGTGGGTGCCTCGGGGATCATCCTCACCCGGTTGATGAGCCAGGCCATGGGGCGCTCACTCCCAAACATCCTCTTCAGCGCCTTCGGTTCGGTGATCACGGCAACCGGCGGTGCGGATGGCGCCGATGAGCGTCCGGTTCGGACCAGCACCCCCGAAGACGTCGGGGTGCTGCTGGCCTACGCCAGAAAGGTGGTCATCGTCCCGGGCTACGGACTGGCGGTGGCCCAGGCTCAGCACGTGGCCAGGGAGCTGGCGGACGCTCTGGCCCAGCGTGGCGTGGAGGTGTTCTACGCCATACATCCCGTGGCCGGTCGGATGCCCGGCCACATGAACGTGCTGCTGGCCGAAGCCAACGTCCCCTACGACGAGCTGAAGGAGATGGACGAGGCCAATCCGCAGATGCCGACGGCTGACGTCGCACTGGTGGTCGGAGCGAACGACACCGTGAACCCGGCAGCCAACGACACTCCCGGCAGCCCTATCTACGGGATGCCGATCATCCACGCCGATCAGGCTCAGCACGTGGTCTTCTTGAAGCGGTCGATGCGTCCGGGTTTCGCCGGGATTGACAACGAGCTCCTCTACAACGACAAGACGGTCCTCCTCTTCGGCGATGCGAAGGACACCCTCCAAAAACTGGTGGCTGCCGTCGCTGCTGCTTGACGTGATCGCCGGGCTTCAGTCGTCAGCCAATCGGGCGAACACCAGCAAGCCCTGAGAGGTCTTCCTGGTGGTCAGCACTTCCACGGCGACGGTGCTCCGCCCGATGAGGTGTGAAGCGTCGTTCACGACAACCATGTTCCCGTCGGGCAGGTAGCCCACCGCCTGGCGGGGCTGGTTCCCCTCCCTTTCCAGGTCGACGACCAACCCCTGGCCGGGTAGCACCTCGGGCTCGAGCTTCTCGGCCATGAGCCGAAGGTTGGTGACGGCCAGGCCCCTGCGGACCGCCTCGTCGTGCACCCGGGCCGAGCAGGTCGCCAGGCGAAGTCCCAGTCGCCGGGACAGCTCCAGGAGCCTGAGGTCTGGATCTTCGATCTGCGGGAGCTCGTCTGGAGCTACGTGGACCGGGATGCCGCACTCGCGGAGCACCTCTATGGCCTCCAGGCCGCGCCTGGCTCTCCTCGAAGCGGCTGGGTCCGGTCCGGCAGCCTGGGCGTGGACCTCGTCGAGCACGAAGCGAGGCACGACCAACCCGCCGACGAACATCCCCGCTTCACCGAGCACCAGTACCGACCGATCCATGACGGCCGACGTATCGAGGAGCATGGCGTAGCCCGGTGGTGGTTCGGTGGGTGGGGCCAGGATGCGCGAGAGTCCGGCCGCGGCGACCACCTGGCGGCCCTTGGCCTCGCCGACGCGGTAGCCGGACCAACCGCCGATCCAGCCGACGGCCGCCGCTATCGAGTAGGCCAGGCTGGAGTGGAGCACCGCCACCAGCGGGAGGCACAGCACCACGCCGAGGATCAGTCCGGCGATCCCGGTGAGGGTCCCGGCGAAGAGCTCGCCCGGCGGCACCGGAGCCAGGCGCCGGAGAGCCCGACCCTGCTGGCGGGCTATGTACCGGCCCAGCAGCCCACCGACGACATACCCGACGAGCGCGCCCAGGACCAGGCCGGTGACCGGGCCCGGTGAGACGGCGTCCACCGAGTGGCCGACCTCCAGTCCTCCCAGCGCACCCACCAAGACCAGGATCAGTCGCAGGACCTCGATGAAGAGCACTGTTCACGCAGCGTAATGCCATCATCGGCCGGTGTGGCCCCGTGGGGGCGGGTGGCCGGGATCCAAGAAGTTCTCGGGGAATTTGGGGCCCGCTCTTGCGACCGGGCGCCCACCCCACCAGACTGGAGGTCCGCCGTCCGGCCGTTTGGGGACCGGTCGGGCACCGGATGGGGCCGCTCCCACTCGGTGTCGGCAGCGGTGAAGTACAGAGGGGGAGACCTCCGTTCACGGTATCCAGGAGGTCCGCGCCGGCTCGCGGGCCATCGTCACGGGAAGGTCAGGAGTATTCGTGAAGGACAGTCGGCACCAATCGAGGTGCGAGGGGACGGCACACGGGGCCTACCTCGTGCACCCCGACAGCTTGGTGGCGTATCCGTGCCAGGTCGCCGTGACGAGCCGCGGGCTGGCGGCCCGGCTCCTCAGCCCCGCGCCGACGTCCGGTGCGCGTCCTGCTCCTGTCAGCCCAATCCACCCTCCGCTGCACGCCGCCCCCCCCGAGCACGCCGCCCCTCCGACGCCATCGACCCCCAGGAACGTTCGGCCACACGCCCCTTCGGGCCCGTCGGGGGAGGGCGCATGGACCTACGTGCCGTGGTCCTCGTTGTCGGGCTTCTCCGCCGACGAGAGCGAGCTCGACCCCGAAGGACGACCGCGGCAGGTGCTCGAAGTCTGCACCGACACCGGCTCTCTGATCTTCCTCCTGTCGGCACCGCACGTCGCCGAGCTCCTGGCCGAAGTCGGCCGGCGGTCGGCACGTTGGGAGCGATCACGACGTCCGGCGGTGGCGATCGTCGGACGACCGATCGCCGGTGCGGCGCGCCGCTTGGTGGCCGCGCTCGCCGTCGCCGCGGCGTGGGTCGCCGCCACCTGGTACCTGGTCGACCTCGTGGTCCGTGCCGTTACCTCGATGGTGGTCACAGCCCTGGGAGCGTCCTGGCCGGTGCGGGCCGCAGCTCGCGGCACCCTGAAGCTGTCGGCGGGCATCGGCGCGCTCTGGTCGGGACTGCGCACATGGATCGGCGCGACGATGAGGGTGCTGTTGATCCCGGTGGTCGCGCTGGTGAGCCCGGCGGGGAGGACCCTGGCGCGGCTCTCGGCACCCGTGCGGCGCCGGCTGGCGGCCACCTTGGTGGGACTGGTCGTCGCCGAAGGGTGGCGTCGCGGGTGCAGCGCGACCCGGAGCGTGATCGCCGCCGCCGACCGTAGCGTCCGGGCTCGCCTGCGGGCCCACCGCCGCCTCCCCGCCATCCTGGGGTCCGGTGCCCTGGCCGCGACGCTGACGGCGGCGTCGTTCGCCGGGCTGGTGGGCGGCGGAGCCGCGGTCTCTGGTGCCGCCCGCGCACGGTACCGGGGCGGGCTGATCTCCGCGGTGCCCACAACGCCCGGCGCCACCAGCTCGGCCAGCATGATTGCCATGGTCCACGCCATGCAGGGGAAGGGTCAGAAGCCGCTCGACCTGCCGGCGGCCACCGCTCCCCCCGCTCCCGCTCCACCTTCCCTGGCGAACGAGCCGCCGCTGGCCCCCCACGAGGTCTTCGGCTTCGCCCCCTACTGGAACCTGCCGATGAGCACAGGGTTCGACGTGAACGGTTTGACCACCATCGCATACTTCAGCGTCGGCGTGAACGCCAACGGCACGCTGGACCAGAACGGGTCGGGATGGAACGGTTACCAGAGCCAGGAGTTCGCCAATCTGGTCACCCGGGCGCACGCCGCCGGCGACCGAGTGGTGCTGACCGTGAACTGCTTCGACCAGGGCGCTCTGAACCAGCTCACTTCCACACCGGGCGCGCCCGGCACGCTGGCCCAGGCCGTCGTCCACGCCATCGAAGCCAAGAACCTCGACGGAGTGAACATCGACTTCGAAGGACAAGGCGCCGGGGACCAGTCGGGCCTCACGAACCTGGTCACCCAGGTCTCGGCCGCAGTCCACGGGGCCGATCCCCACTACCAGGTGACCATGGACACCTACGCCAGCTCGGCCGGGGATCCGAGTGGCTTCTACAACATCAAGGCCTTGGCCCCAGTGGTCGACGGGTTCTTCGTGATGGCGTACCAGCTGAACCTCCAGTCGGGACCGAACCCGGGGTCCCCGCTCACCAGCTCGATGTTCAGCGATCTCAGCACGGTGGAGCAGTACGCGGCCGCAGTCCCGTCCAGCAAGGTCATCCTGGGAGTCCCGTACTACGGCTACGAGTGGCCCACCGACAACGGCACCATGTCGGCACAGGCCACCGGAGGTGCGACACCGGTCACCTACAGCCAGATCATGGCCGGGGGCACCCCTGTGTACTGGGACCCGATCACCGATACGGCGTGGACCTCGTACCAGGTGGGCGGCCAGTGGTTCGAGGACTACTTCGAAGATCCGACGTCGCTCTACCTCGTGGCCCAGCTGGCCCAGTTCTTCAGCCTCGACGGGGTGGGCATCTGGGCGCTGGGAATGGACGGGAACAGCCCCTCGATGCTGGCGGCCCTGGACGGCTTCGCACCGGCGCAGAAGGTGACAACAGTGGGCCCCACATCGACGTCGGCCAGCACACCGGCGTCGACTCCGGGATCGACGACCACGACGGCTCCGAGGTCGACGATCTCCCCGCCCAAGACCACGCTGCCCCCGACCTCCCCGCCCACCTCGACGCCGGGGACGACCGTGCCGATATCGACCACCACCCCTCCGTCGACCACCACAGTGGGGTCCAACCCCGGGACCACATTCCGGTTCTCGGGGGTGTGGAAGGGACAGACCGTCAACCTCACCTGGCAGGGCGCTCCCACGTCGACGGAGTCGGGCACGCCCAACTACCTCGGTACGCTGACCGGCTTCCAGACGAACGACCCCGCGTACACGTGCCTGGCATCGGGGAGCGGGCTGGCGGTATGGCAGTTCAGCTCCGACGTCGGGGTCGACGTCGTGATCGCCGAGCAGCCCGCGAACTGTGCGGCGGCGACCTTCACCTTCCCGGCCGCCCCGAGCGCTCCCGGCGCCACATCATCATCCTTGTCGAGCGGCACGAACGGGTCTTCGACCAATTCCACAGGGTCGAGTGGATCGAGCGCCCCGTCCCGGGCCAGTCCGTGACCTCCGCCATCCCGCCGGACGGTACCGGGAGCTAGTCCGGGACGATCGCGTCGACGCGGGCCAGGAGCCCGGCGTCGAGCCGGGTGGCACCGGCGGCGGCATTGGCCCGAACCTGATCGGGAGTGGTGGCACCGGCGATGACCGACGACACCACCGGGCGCGAGAGGAGCCAGCCCACGGCCAGGTCCACGAGGGAGCAGCTCGCTTCGGCGGCCATCGCGCCCAACTCGCCCACCACGGCCATCGCCTTCTCGGACATGAGGTCGGCCGTACGCTGGGTGGGCATGCCGGCGATCCGGCTCCCTTCGGGTGGCGGACGACCGGGGCGGTACTTGCCGGTGAGGAGCCCGTTGGCCAGCGGGAAGTACGGGAGGAACGCCACGTCGAGGTCTCCGCACACCTGGAGCACACCACCTGGACCCTCGGGTTCGCGGTGCAAGATGTTGTAGTGGTTCTGGACGCTGACGAACCGGGCTCCGGACCCACCGGCCGCGGTGTCCGCCTCCCGGAGCTGGTCGGCGGTCACGTTGGAGCAGCCGATCTCTCGCACCACCCCCTGGGTCACGAGCTCGCGCAACGCACCGAGGGTGTCGGCAATGGGGGTGTTGGCATCGGGGAAATGGACTTGGTAGAGGTCGATCCGATCCGTCCCGAGCCGCCGCAGGCTGTCGTGGACGGCTCGGCGCACGTACGCCGGTGCGGCCCCTCCTTCGTGGCCTTCGTAGGGGACTCCGAACTTGGTCGCCACCACCACGTCGTCGCGGCGCGGACCGAGCGCCTTTCCGAGGTACTCCTCGCTACGGGTTTCGCCGTAGATGTCGGCGGTGTCGAAAAACGTGATGCCAGAATCCAGGGCGGCGTCCACCACCGCCGTGGTCCGCTCCTGGTCGAGACGCCCGCCGAAGTTGTTGCACCCCAGGCCGACGATGCTCACTTCGAGACTGCCGATTCGCCGCGTGTCCACGTCTCTCCTCCTGCTCGCCGGTCGGGCGGTAGCGTACCGGATGCCTCTGGCGGTGCACGAAGCGCCGCAGCCCGTGAGGCACCCCGACCACCCGAGGAGGAACCATGTCCAAAGATCAAGTCACCATCGAGATAGCCGCTCCGCCGAGCGAGGTGTGGGACGTCGTCGGGGACTTCGGCGCCGTCGGCGAGTTCCTCTCGGGGATCGACACGTTCCGCCTCGAGGGTGACGACCGGGTGATCGGCATGTTCGGCATGGAGATCCGAGAGCGGCTGCTGGCCAGGGACGAGGCCGAGCGGACGATCACGTACTCGGTGGTCGACGGCGTGCCCGTCGAGCATCACCAGGCCACGCTGGCCGTGGCTCCGGCCGGCACCGGCTCTGTGGTCACGTGGTCCTTCGAAGTGGCACCCGACGAGATGGCTCCGATCTTCGCCGACACCTACGCCAAGGGCCTGAAGTCGCTCCAGGCCCGTTTCGACTGAACGACTACCTGGGTGCGGCGCCCCCGGGCGCCGCCCGCCTCCGACAGGCACACGTCGGCGCGGCGGCGAACGTCGCATAGCCTGCAGTCGACGTGCGCTCTCCCCTCACCCCGCCTCCGGACCCGCCGGGCATCACCGAGCCGACGGTGCCGGGATCGACCGGGGCCGAGTCGGTGCCCCGGGTCCACCCCCGCCGGCTGCCCACCGCCAGCCGGGCCGAGCTCGTCCGGCGGGGCATGGTGATCGGGAGATCGGCGGCCCGCCACTTCGCCCCGCTGGCTGTCCGCCAGGCCCGTGAGGTCCGTGCCGGCCTCCTCCCGCCGGCGACGTTCGCCCGGCCCCTGCGGCTCATGGTCGAAGAGCTCGGCGGGACGTTCATGAAGTTCGGTCAGATGGTCGCCTCGTCGCCCGGCCTCTTCGGAGACGAGATGGCAGACGAGTTCCGCTCGTGCCTCGACACCGGACCGGTGGTGCCCTTCACGCAGGTGCGCCGGCGGGTCGAAGACGACCTGGGCGCGAATCTCGAGGAGGTGTTCGAGGAGTTCGAACCTCAGCCGATCGGGCGGGCGTCGATCGCCGTCGTCCACCGGGCTCGGCTCCGTGACGGCCGTGAGGTGGCGGTCAAGGTCCTCCGCCCGGGGATCGAGCGGGTGGTCGCCACCGATCTGGACCTCATGCAGCCCCTGTTCGACATCCTCTCCCGCCAGACCGGGGACCAGATGGCCGGGTCCATCCTCCAGCTCCTCGACGGGCTCCGCCAGCAGCTCGGTGAAGAGCTCGACTTGCGCAACGAGGCCCGGGCGCTGGCCCACTTCCGCCGGCTGGGACGCGAGATCGACCTGCCGTTGATCGTGGTGCCCGAGCCGCACCCCGAGCTCTCGGGCCCGAACGTCCTCACCATGGAGTACCTGAAGGGCATCCCCATCGACGATCTGGCCCGCGTATCCGAGCTGGGCTACGACCCCGCACCCCTGGTCGAGGCCGTGGTGAGGAGCTTCTTCGTCACGGCGGTGCGGTGGGGGGCGTTCCACGGTGACGTCCACGCCGGGAACATGCTCCTGCTCGACGACGGTCGCATCGGCATCATCGACTGGGGCATCGTCGGCCGCCTCGACCACGACACCCACATGTTCTTCCTGCGGCTCCTCGACGGAGTGCTCGGCGACGAGAGCGCCTGGAGCGACATCACCGCCCACCTGACCAAGACCTACGGGCGGGCTATCCAGGTGGGCATGGGATTGGACGACGCCGAGCTCACCGCGTTCCTCCGGAGCCTCATCGAGCCCACGCTCACCCGCCCGTTCGGCGAGGTCAGCCTGGCCGCCCTGGTGGCCGCACCCCAGATCCAGGCGGCCCGGGGAGTCGGGGTCCAGGCCCACGAGCGGTCGTTGCGCTCGGTGGTCCTGCGCCTCAGGGCCCAGCGCCGCATGCGGCAGATCGCCGACGAGTCCGGCGGGCTCATGTCGGACTTCGACAGGGGGGCATTCCTCCTGGGCAAACAGCTCATGTACTTCGAGCGCTACGGCAAGATGTTCCTGGCCGACGTCCCGATCATGCACGACCGCGAGTTCTTCACCCAGCTCCTGGCCTCGGCGCCGCGCTGACCCGGGGCCGGCCGGCCAGACGTTGCACCGGCAAACTGGAATGTGTTCTACTTTCTCCACGGCGCCCGGAAGGTGCGGGGCATCGACTGCGAGGAGGTGACAGTGGACCAGACGGCGGGAGCGGACGAGGGGGTGCTCACCAGCGCCCACGTCCTCGAGTACCCCTACTCGCGCTCGGTGGGCCCGGTCATCGGTGCCTTCCTCACCGGCTTGCGTGACGGGCGGATCCTCGGGGCGAGCGGTTCGAACGGCTCGGTGGTGGTGCCCCCGACCGAGTACGACCCCGAGACGGCCGAAGCGACGGGCGAGCTGGTCGAGGTCGGCCCCGCCGGCACGGTGACGTCGTGGGCCTGGATCGCCGACCCGGCCCCGGGGCAGCCGCTCGACCACCCCTTTGCCTGGGTGTTGGTCCGCCTCGACGGGGCGACGACGTCCGTGCTCCACGTGCTCGACGCCCCGTCCCCGAGTGAGGTGCGCACCGGCATGCGGGTCCGGGCCGACTTCCTCCCGGCGACCGAGCGGGTGGGCCGTATCCAGGACATCCGGGCGTTCGTCCCGGCCGACGACGGAGGTCCGGGCTGATGGCCGAAGCCCGGGAGCCGGTCACGACGCTGGACACGCCGATCCGCCTCGAGTACCTCTTCAGCGCCGGCATCGCCCAGTCCAAGAACCTGCGCGGGCTGGCCGAGGGACGGTTCGTGGGCCAGCGGTGCCCGGTGTGCTCGAAGGTCTACGTGCCCTCCCGCGGCTCTTGCCCGGTCGACGGGGTGCCGACCGACGAGGAGGTGGCCCTCGGGAACACCGGGACGGTGACCACCTTCTGCGTGGTCAACGTGCCCTTCGCCGGGCAGTCGATCGAGATCCCCTACATCGTGGCCCAGGTGCTCCTCGACGGCGCCGACATCTCGTTCATGGGCCTCATCCAGGAGATCCCGGCGGACCAGGTGCGCATGGGTCTTCGGGTCGAGGCGGTGTGGGTGGAGCCCGACCAGCTCGGCCCGTCGATGGCGTCGGTGAAGCACTTCCGGCCCACCGGGGAGCCTGATGCCGAGTACGCCTCCTACAAGGACTACACCTGATGCCCACCCCACCTTCCGCCCGCGGCGGTCGCCGTCCCGTCGCCGTGGTCTCGTTCGCCCAGGCCCAGAACCAGCGCCGGGAGGCGCACCGCAACGAGGTGGAGACCCTCATGCCGGTCTTCGCCGACGTGCTCGGGAAGGTCGGCATCACCAAGGACGACGTGGACTTCATCTGCTCGGGGTCGACCGACTACCTGGTGGGTGGCCCGTTCAGCTTCGTCTCGGCCCTCGACGCCATCGGGGTCTGGCCGCCGCGCCGGGAGAGCCACGTCGAGATGGACGCGGCGTGGGCCCTCTACGAAGCCTGGGTGGTCCTCCAGGAGGACGGGGTGGACGCGGCCCTGGTCTACGGGTTCGGCAAGTCGTCCCTCGGGGACCTCTCCCGGATCGTGGCCCTCCAGCTCGACCCCTACGTGATGGCCCCCCTGTGGCCCGACCCGGTGGCGCTCGCCGCGCTCCAGGCCCGGGCGCTCCTGGACGCCGGGAAGGCTTCCGAGGAGGACTTCGCCGCCGTGGCCGCCCGGTGCCGGCGCTCCGCCCTCGACAACCCGATGGCCCAGGTGGCCTACGACCGCACCGTCGACGAGCTCATGACCGAGGACTACGTGGTGGCACCGCTGCGCCGGCACGCGCTTCCGCCCATCACCGACGGCGCGGCAGCCATCGTCCTCGCCGCCGGGGACAAGGCGTTCGAGTGGGCCGAGCGCCCGGCGTGGATCACCGGTATCGACCATCGCATCGAGACCCACTCACCGGGGGGACGCGACCTCACGCTCTCGCCGTCGACGGCTATGGCCGGCCGGCTCGCCGGGGTGCAAGACGGCCGCGTCGACGTGGCGGAGCTCCACGCCCCGTTCGCCCATCAGGAGCTCATCCTGGCTCAGGCCCTCGACCTGGGGGAGGGCGTGTCGGTGAACCCGTCGGGAGGCGCGTTGGCGGCCAACGCCCTCATGGCCGGAGGGCTCATCCGCATCGGCGAGGCGGCGTCACGGATCATGGACGGGCGGGCCGACCGGGCGGTGGCCCACGCCACGTCGGGCCCGCTCCTCCAACAGAACCTGGTGGCCGTGCTGGAGGGAGGGCGATGAGCGAGCGGGTGGCGGTCATCGGGACCGGGCAGACCAAGCACGCCGCGAAACGCGACGACGTGTCCATCGCCGGGCTGGTCCGCGAGGCCGCGCTCCGGGCCTTGGAGGACGCCGGCCTGGGATGGGCCGACATAGACGCCGTGGTCATCGGCAAGGCCCCCGACATGTTCGAAGGGGTCATGATGCCCGAGCTCTACCTGGCCCCCGCCCTCGGTGCCGTGGGCAAGCCGATCATGCGGGTGCACACCGCCGGGTCGGTGGGCGGCTCGACGGCGCTGGTCGCCGCTCACCTGGTCACCTCGGGCATCCACGACCGGGTGCTCACCGTGGCCTTCGAGAAGCAGTCCGACTCCGACGCCATGTGGGCCCTCTCGGTGCCCCAGCCGTTCTCGGCGCCGCTCCTGGCCGGTGCCGGCGGCTACTTCGCCCCCCACATCCGGGCCTACATGCGCCGCTCGGGGGCCCCGGGGCACATCGGCATGCAGGTTGCGGTGAAGGACCGGCTGCAGGCGCTCAAGAACCCCTACGCCCACTTGCACCTCCCCGACATCTCGATCGAGATGGTCGAGCAGTCGGTGATGCTCTGGGACCCGCTCCACTACCTGGAGGCCTGTCCTTCGTCAGACGGGGCGGCGGCCATGGTGCTCGGCTCCGAGCAGGCGGCCGCAGCGGCACAGGTGGACACCGGGAGGCGCCCGGCGTGGGTGCACGGCATGGCCATGCGCTCGGAGCCCACGATGTTCGCCGGAAGGGACCAGATCAATCCCCGGGCCGGCCGGGAGTGCGCCGCCGACGTCTACCGGCAGGCCGGGGTGACCGATCCGAGGCGGGACTTCGACTGCGCCGAGGTGTACGTCCCCTTCAGCTGGTACGAGCCGATGTGGCTGGAAAATCTCGGCTTCTGCGACGAAGGCGACGGATGGAAGTTGACCGATGCCGGTAGCACCTCGATGGATGGGGGGGACATCCCCTGGAACTGCTCGGGCGGGGTGCTCTCGTCGAACCCGATCGGAGCGTCGGGGATGCTGAGGTTCCTCGAGGCGGCAATGCAGGTGCGCGGTGAGGCCGGTGAGCACCAGGTGGACGGCACCCGGCGGGCGCTCGCCCAGGCCTACGGTGGAGGGTCGCAGTTCTTCGCCATGTGGGTGGTGGGAACCGACAAGCCCTGACCCGTCGGCGGCGCCCGGTATGCTGCCACCGACATCGGGGGTTGCAGCCAGCACCGTTTCGGACTGAGGAGGGCAAGGGTGAGAGTTGTCGTGGACTTCGACGAGTGCGCCAGCAACGCGGTGTGCATGGGGATCGTGCCCGAAGTGTTCGAGGTGCGAGACGACGGGTTCCTCTACGTGCTCGACGAGCATCCCCCCGAGCAGCTCCGGGATCGCCTCCGCCAGGCGGTGAACGGCTGTCCCACCGGTGCCATCTCCATCGTCGACGACGAATAGCGGCGTCTCCATGGTCGGCCCCGCGGTCCGGGTCCGCTTCGCTCCTTCGCCCACGGGGTACTTCCATGTGGGCAGCGCCCGCACCGCGCTGTTCAATTGGCTCTTCGCCCGTCAGCAGGAGGGTGTGTTCATCCTCCGGATCGAGGACACCGACGCCGAGCGCAACCGGGAGGAGTGGGTCGAGGGGATCCTCTCGGCCATGTCGTGGCTCAATATGTCTCCCGACGAGGGGCCCTACCGGCAGTCGGAGCGGTCGCACCTCTACCGTGAGGCCGTCGATGCGCTGTGGGACGGTGGCTACCTCTACGCCTGCGACTGCAGCCGGGCCGATGTCGAGGAACGGACCGCCACGAACGCCACCCCGGGCTACGACGGCCACTGCCGGGAGCGTGGGTTGTCGCCGACCGATGGCGACACGTCGCGGGCCCTTCGCTTCCGGGTGCCCGACGACGGGGTCACCGTGGTTCGAGACGTCATCAGGGGCGAGGTCAGCTTCCCCCACCGGTCCCTCGAGGACTTCGTGGTGGTCAAGTCCTCGGGCCAGCCACTGTTCGTCCTGGCCAACGTCGTCGACGACCGCGACATGGCCATCACCCACGTCATCCGGGGCGAGGACCTGCTGCCGACCACCCCGAAGGCGGTGATGCTCTGGCAGTCCCTCGACGCCGTCGGACCGGCGGTGCCACTGCCGACCTTCGCCCACCTGCCGATGCTGGTGAACGAGCAGCGCAAGAAGCTCTCGAAGCGCCGGGACCCCGTGGCCGTCGAGTCCTACCGCGATCAGGGCTATTTGCCCGAGGCCTTCTGCAACTACTTGGCATTGCTCGGTTGGAGCCCGCCCGGCGACGCGGAGAAGGTGCCCGTCCAGGTGCTCGTGGACGAGTTCCGCCTGGAAGACGTCCATCACGCACCGGCGTTCTTCGACGTCCGCAAGCTGACCCATCTGAACGGTGAGTACGTGCGCGAGCTCCCGGTGACCGACTTCGTGGCCGCATGCCGACCCTGGGTGTCGCCGGTCCCCGGGGAGTGGGTCCCGGCGATCGACGCAGATGTGGCCGGCGTGGCGGGCGTGGCGGGCGTGGCGGGCGTGGCGGGCGTGGCCAGCCCGGAACGGACCGGTACCGGGGCGCCGCCGTGGCCGGCCGAGCGCTTCGACGAGGAAGTGTTCGAGGCCATGGCCCCCCTGGTCCAGGAACGGGTGAGCACCCTCGGTGAGGTCGTCGGAATGGTGGACTTCTTGTTCCTGGTCGATCCGGACATCGACGATGCCAGCTGGGACAAGGCCATCGCCCGTGACCCGGGCTCCACCGCCGTGCTCGACGCCGCCGTGTCGGTGTACGGCTCGGTGCCGCCGGACGGTTGGGCGCCGGAGCGCATCCGGGCGGCGACCGAGTCGGTGGGGGAGACGACCGGTCGCAAGCTGTCCAAGGCCCAGGCCCCCATCAGGGTGGCGGTGACCGGCCGGACCGTCGGTCCCCCACTCTTCGAGTCGCTCGCGCTCCTGGGGCGCGACGAGGTCGTGCGTCGCTTGGAAGCCGCCAGGCGGCGGGTCGCGCTCTCCGGTCCACCCTGACCCCGTCGGCGACCAGCGCTCCGGTCCACCCTGACCCCGCCGGCGACCGACGCTCCGGCAGACTGGGCGGATGTTCCTCCTGGCTCCGCTCCGCTGGGCGCTCAAGATCGCGGTCGTGGTCATAGTGGGGCTGGTCGCCTACTTCGCAGTGACCCTGGTCCAGGTCTGGCTGACGTCACGCCAGTACGATCCACGTCCGGCGCAGGCAATCGTGGTCATGGGGGCGGCCCAGTACAACGGGATCCCCTCACCGGACCTGCGAGCTCGGCTGGACCAGGCCCTTCTCCTGTTCCAGCAGGGTTACTCACACCTCGTGGGCGTCACCGGCAGCAAGGAGAAAGGTGATGTCTACACCGAGTCCGAAGCCGGCGCCCGGTACCTGGAAGACCACGGTGTGCCGGCACGGGACGTGCTCGAGGCGGGTGGAGACGACAGCTGGCGCAACCTCTCGGAGCTGGCGCCCGAGCTCAGAGCCCGGGGAGTGCACACCGTCTTGGTGGTCACTGACCCGTTCCACGAGGATCGATCGATGGCCATCGCCAGCGCTCTCGGCTTCACGCCCTTCCCGGCGCCGACCCAGACGTCGCCGATCACCGGGACGGCCACCATCCCGTACTTCTTGAAGGAGGCCCTGGGGGTGGGGCTGGGACGGGTCATCGGGTTCCAGAACCTCCACGCCCTCGGGTAGCCGGATCCTTTCGTGTCGGCCCCGGCGGTGGCCGGCAGTCGGCTAGCCTTGAAGTTCGCCCATTCGGGGGTGGTGTAATCGGCAACACGACTGGTTCTGGTCCAGTTATTGAGGGTTCGAGTCCTTCCCCCCGAGCTCGGCAGGTGGGCCGCTCGTCGGCTGACCTGGCGTGAGGCCCCATCGTCTAGTGGCCGAGGACACCACCCTCTCAAGGTGGAGACACGGGTTCGAATCCCGTTGGGGCTGCTCCTCTAACTCCCTGGTCAAGGGGCATTTCCGGCACTGACTGGGGTGCCGCCAGGGCACTTGCCAAAAATCCTGCCAAAAACCGCAGGTCACAGCGGCTCCCAAGGCGGCACAGGGGCTCATTGCGCCCCGGCGGGGCCTTCGGACGGTGCTGCGCATGACTGCACCCAACGAACCCACCCGCTACCTCAGCGTCGCGGACCTCGCAGCACGGTGGGGCGAGCACCCCAACACCGTCTACAAGCGCGTCGCCACGCGCGAGTGGCTTGAGGCCGTGCGAACGATCCAGCACGGCCGACAGCTTCGCTTCTTGGAGCGGGACGTCGACGCCTACGACGAGGCGCGCCGCCTCACGCCGACGACCATCGTCGCCGCGCTGGGTGTCGAGCCAGAGGTCTGCTCCACCGACACCGATGGGCCGATCGAGCCCGAGGAGCTGCCCGCGGCCGAGTTCGAACCCCGGCGCCCGCCGGCTGCACGGAAGGCGGCGGCGTGATGACCGGGCCCAAGCGCAAGTACCAAAAGGCGCTCCGAAGCGACGTCGGCTGCAAGCTCTACGGCACGACCGAGAGCAAGCCCAGGTTTCGTGTCATCGGCTCCTCGGGTCGGGAGGTCACCGGGCGTGCCGTTCCTCTCGACCGCCCGGACGACCCGATGTGGGAGGAGGAGCGCCGATGGGCAAACGACCAGTTCGACTCTGCCGTCAGGTGGTCGCGCTCTCAGGTAAAGGACGGGATCGACCCACGGACGTCTCAGCGCCATCGGGCGAGAGTCGTCGCCGACCTCGTGGGAGGGGAGGTGATAGTCCAGAGCTGATCTACCATCGGTCCAGTCATCCGTGGCACTCGGACGCACCTACATTTTCGGTGATCGTCGACCTACAATTTCAGCGATCCGCGACATCGACCCCGAGCTCTGTGCGGTGCTCGTCGATGAACGACGCCATCACCGCTGCGGGCGGTCGAGCTCCTTCGAGAAGAAAGCCGAGGCCCGGCGCAGGATCTCGTTCGCCCGCTTCAACTCTTTGTTCTCCTGCT
The DNA here is from genome assembly GCA_021791615.1 of Actinomycetes bacterium. Next base: position 13,298 of record JAJYWG010000082.1, on the reverse strand, counting down.
CCAAGACCTTGATCCGCTGGGCGTCTTCGGTCGTCGTCCCGGGTTTGACCCCCTCGTCGATGTCGGCCTGGCGTACCCAGGCCCGGACAGACTCGGTTCCATAGCCCAGCTGGCGGGCGACGCGTCCGACGGTCCCGTGCTCGGTACCGAGCTCACGGCAGAGCTGGCGGACCAGGCGAACGGCCTGTGCCTTCTCCTCAGGGGTGTAGCGCCGCTGTGAGGGCTGATTGGTTTGCTTGTGGGTATCCATGGCTCCAACCTCTTCCAAGGCGAGGAGCCTCCAAGAATTCCAGGGTGGTTCAATCTGTCGTTCACGCAGCGAGTACGGCAGAGAACGCTTGGGAAAGACCGCATCCAAGGAACGCTGCCCACCGCTTCCGCGGCACCAGCCGCGCCAAGGTGGCGATGAGTGCCCCGTCGGACCAGGAGAAGCGGGGACGGGTGCCCTGGCGGCGCAGGACGGCGAGTTCGTGACGGAGCACGAGGATCTCGGCGTCCCTGGCCGCGACGTCCGTCCGACGGACCCGAAGTAGTTCAACAACACGGCGGACAAGACGGTAGAGGAAGCTGAGCGCCACCGGCGGTGAGACTCGCCGCTTCGATCGTGGCGGGTCAAGCCAGCGATCCGATCGTTGGGCCTTTCAGGCGGGCAGCATGGGACAGCAGACGCTCTCCGCAGTCACGGGACTAGCTCCAGACCCCGTAGCGCCGATCGTTGGGCATGGCAAGGACAGCCCTCGTTGAACACCCCGAGCGAATCTCAGTGACTTACCGCTCCCCGCGGCAATCCCGCCGGACCGGATCGGACCCCGACTTCGCCCTGGTCATGACCGTTTGACCAGCCCTTGCTCCACGGCGCGCCGAAGGCGCGGGATCTAGCATCTGCTTCATGGGGTACACGTCCGACACGCCGTCAGGGCGGTAGGCATGCAGATCGGGGAGTGGAATGACACGCTGCTGACCTGGTTCTTCCCCCGTCGACCCCTTGAGCGCGTCTATCTGCGAGTTGATGATGGCGAGCTGTTCAGGCTGAACGCCGAGCAGGCGCTGAGGCTCGACAGACCTGATGACGACCTAATCGCGGCCATCCGAGAGAAGGTGCAGGGCGCCCCGACTCTGCGCTGGCTGCGTCGACGGGGTGACGAGTGGCGCTCACGGTCCGACCCTGATGAGGCGCCCCCGTGGTTGGCCGTGCTCGCCCTGTCAGTGCTTGTCGCTGCCCGGGAGACCGAGCGAGGAAGCCTCGCCTTCTACCCACCTTTCTCCGCGGCCTTGGGCCTCACCACCGTTCTCACGCAGAGCGACTACGAGGAGTCGCTCTACAAGTGGTGGGTCGACCTTGCCAACTGGCTGACTGATGTCAACGAGGGGAAGCGGGGCCTGCCCTCATGGCGACGCATCCCCCACGCTGGGCCCCGATGCGTCATCGGCCATCCCTACACCCAGGTCCTTCTGCGGCGTGAGGACTCCCGAGACATCGACGCCTTTCTCCGATCCCTTGGCCAGATCGGGCCGGGCGATCTGGAGGTCACTGACCCGGCGACCGCAGGCGCCGACCTCCTGAGACGTCTCCGGCAGTGGGCCGCACAGCGACGGGTCTCCGGTCGATTGTGGGACATCCTCCACGGGGCTCGAAGGGAAGCGAGTGACAGCCTCCAGTACATGCTGCTGGATCATCTTCTCGACGAGGCCGATGCCACCGGCCCTCGTAGCCTCGAGCGCGAGGCACGCCTCGCAGTCACCCTCGACGACTGGACGGACCGCCGGTTGCGGTTCTCTGCCATCCCGCCGGCCTCGGTGGGGATGTGGGAGTCCCAAACCCTGGAGGTCGACGGGCAGATGGTTGGCCCGCTCGTGGAAGGCGAGCCATATCCGACCCCGATCCCTGTCGACGCGGCCGCACTCAACGATGGCCTCAGCGTCGTCGCGGGCAGCGACGTCACCTTCGTCTATCGACCGAGCGACGTCGTCGCCCTCGCGTCCCGGGACTGGTCGATGTGGTGCTCGGTAGACGATGCCGAGACGGGCGAGACCGTGTATCTCCTCGTCGCCGACGCTGCTGCCACTCGCTTGCGCCGACTGCTGGATGGCTTCACGCTCGCGTCCATCGACGGTGTGCCGGAAGGCTGGAAACTGTACGGTCCGAGCCCTATAGCGTCGGGCGACAACCTGGACGCGCTCGGACTGCCGATCCGCAAGGCCTGGCAGGCCGTCCCACGACTCGTCGGCGGATTGGAGGTCGCACGTCGGAGTTATCTCGTTGGCGGGCCGCCAGCGGTCATCGTGCCGAGCGACGACATCGAGATGCCGCTGCGCCTGGACGGCGACCCTCTCGATGCCGCTCTCGTCGATGCCTCGACCCTCGACCTGACGAGCCTGAATCTCGGCACTGGTCGCCATCAGGTCGATGTGGGGCCCTACCGACTGACCTTCGAGCTGCACACCTTCGAGGAGCTGCCAATCGTTGCAGAGACGGTTGGCAGAACCAGGCTCGGAGCCTTCGCACCTGTCGGCGGGGGCGATGGCGAGCCCGTGTTCGTTGGTGCAGCTCGCCGACCGAAGGCGGCTTACGATCCCGTGGTGCTGGCGCCGATCGGCGCCCGCATGGTGGTCCTCGGCCTGCCCGGCCACGCGGCCGAGTGCTCTGCGCACATGGGTGCATGGGCGGTGGATGCCGGGCTGCCCCAGCTCGTGTTTGAGCCAGCGCAAGGCTCCTCGTACTTGGGCGGTCGCCGTCCCGTCCATCCGATCCGCTGGATGGCGGTGCAGGAGCACCCAGCCTCCGCCTGGTCGGTGACCCAGGTCCAGCGGGCGACCGAGCCGCGTCAAGAGGCAGAGGAGACAGCCGCCTCATCTCTCGCCCGCGACATCGTCTCTGAGATCGGCACCGCGCCAATGGTCTTGCGGGACGGACATCCCGACGACTCCGTCGCAGCGGGCCAAGAGTGGGCCGAGTACGCGCGATCGGTCAAGGCGGCGCCATGACCGCGAGCGAGGGAGCCGATCTGATCCTTGAGTGGTGCAGCCTCAAGGGCGGGGGCAGCCGCCACAGCTTCGAAGCGGCCTGCCGCTCCGTGCTCGGCCCGTTGGCCCGCCCCTCGCGGCTGCTTCACGAGCTGGAGCTGTCCGGTCACATCGAGGTCGACTGGGTCCACAGCGGGCACTGGCGGGTGGCCCCCTCAGTGCTCGGCTTCGTGGAGGGCGCGGGAGGCAACTCGGTCCTGCTCGGCGCTCGGAGCCCAAAGACGATATCGCTGCTTATTCGCCTGCTCGAGGTTGGAGTCATCCAAGCGCTGACCCTGGTGCCGCAGGGACCAGGGTCGCCTACCGCAGTGTTCGTTGGTGTGTCCTCCGTAGCAGCCCTCACCGCGGCCGCCGGTGCCATCGGCGCCGAGCCGAAGACCACGGTCAGGCTTGAGTACAAGGACGCGCTGGTCCCGCTTGAGACGGCGGTCGCAGCAGGGGCGAGCGAGTACACGTCCTCGGGCATCCAGGCCAAGCGGCTGAACGTGGCGACGCTTCGGTTCGAGCCGTGCGAGCTTCGCTTCGGCAACTGGATGCCGGGCTGCTACGAGCAGATGTCCTACGGTTTGCGCAGGTACCTCTACGTCGATGACGAAGGTGGGCTCCACAACGTCGACCGCTGGATTGCGGTCCACGCGGAGATCAACCGCGCCAAGGGCTCAACCATCGGCGCTCCGAACCCGCTGTCGTGGTCGATGGAGAGCCAAAGCCTCTTCTGCGACGCCCGGGCGCAGTTGCCGACCATGTGGGCGAGGGCAGCGGTGATGTGCACGGGGCTGCTCCCGATCCGCCACATCGACCGGGCCGACGGCCACTATGTGGATGAGTACCGAGGCGTGCTCGGCACCACCTACAACCGAATCCGGCTGACGCTCGGTTACAACACCCAGCGCGCATCCACGACTGAGAAGGTGAGCTGATGCCTACGCCAGACGTGATCATCGCGGGGGTCCGAGACGAGCTTCTGCGCTACTACGACACCGCATACCGCCTCGCCGATCGGGGGCTCATGGCGGAGCGAGGGGCGCTGCTCCGTCGCCAGGGCATCGTCTTCGGAGAGCCGTTCATCGAGCTGCTCCCCCAATACCCGCTCGCAGGTGACCACGACGGCACGGTCCGCACTCCCGCGGGCTCGCTTGAGCTGGCCGGGGCTCCGTCGATCCTCGCTGAGCTGATCGAGGAGGTGATGCTCGACGGGGTGACACGCCCTCGACGGCTCTTTGCCCACCAAGAGGAGGCTCTGTCCGCGTCCTTCGGCCGCAACGAGCACGTCGCGCTCACCTCGGGAACTGGGTCGGGAAAGACCGAGGCCTTCCTGCTCCCCATCCTGAGCCGTCTCACTGCCGAGGCCCAGGGGTGGGCGGCGCGCCCCCAGGACGCGGAGGGTGGCAGGTGGTGGGCTCACGGGCCGCGACGCATCCCCCAGCGAAACCCTGCCGGCCACCGCCCCGCAGCGGTGCGGGCCCTCGTCCTCTTCCCGATGAACGCGCTGGTCGAGGACCAGCTCGTCCGCCTGAGGCGCTACCTCGACGGTGACACGGCTCGCTCGTGGTTCGACCGGCACCTCGGCGGGAACCGCTTCTACTTCGGCCAGTACACGGGACGGACCCCGGTGGCGGGCAAGAAGGACGAGAAGCCGTACAAGCGGCAAGCGCTGCGCGAGCAGCTCCGTCGGGCCGAGCGGGAATGGCTCGCCGTCGAGCGGCTAATCGCCTCCGACGCCGACGACCGAGTAGACCGTGACGCTCGATTCGTCATCCCGAGGGTCGACGCCTCAGGGTCGGCGGAAATGTGGAGCCGCTGGGACATGCAGGACGCGCCGCCGGACATACTCATCACGAACTTCTCGATGCTGAGCATCATGCTCGGCCGAGACGAGGAGTCCGAGATATGGGCGAGGACCGAGGAGTGGCTGGCCCAGCCATCCAGCGTCTTCACGCTCGTCATCGACGAGCTGCACATGTACCGAGGAACCCCGGGAACCGAGGTCGCCTACCTCATCCGGCGGCTCCTTCGAAAGCTCGGGCTGCACCTAAGCCCCGACAAGTTGCGGGTGATCGCACCGACGGCATCGCTCGGAGACGAGGGCGACGACTACCTTCGAGCGTTCTTCGCCTCGGAGCAACCATTCCGCCGGGTTGACGCTGAGCCGATCGCGACGAGAGGGGCCCGAGAGCAGCTGCAGCTCACCGAGGGCGAGGTGACGTCCGCACGCTCCTCGACCGACGCCAGCGAGACCGTCCGGCGAGGCGACGTGATGGACTGCATCCGGTCGATCGCCGAGCGATTCGACGCGACCCTCCGCGAGGTGGCGGTGGCCGACGGGCGACCGCGCGCCCTTCCTCTCTGGCTCTTGGAGGAGGGCCTGTTCCCCAACCTCTCCGCCGACGAGCGCCGCCAGCGGGTGCACGACCTCTACGCGCTTCTGGAGCGTGCCGAAGGGGACCAGGTCCGCCTCCGCCTGCACCTCCTCTTCAACGTGCTGCCGGGCCTGTGGGCGTGCTCAAACCCGGGCTGTAACCAGGTCGATCCCGAGCACCGCTCGGCAGGCCGGACGGTCGGGCGCATCTACAACCAGCCCGAGATCACCTGCGGGTGCGGCGGTCGCGTCCTTGAGCTTCTCTACTGCCAAAGCTGCGGCGAGGTGCTCCTCGGCGGCTATCGACCAGCAGAGTCCCAAGGTGGCCGGGACTTTCTCGTGCCATTCCTCGCCGACCTGGAGCGCCTGCCCGACCGGGTGGTCACTGAGCGAACGGCGGTCAACTACGTCGTCTACTGGCCGAAGCCCTCAGCTGCTCGACAGCCGGTGCGCCGCGACCGCACGTGGGGCGGCCTCACCTTCGCCTTCAAGCGGGCGGACCTAATCCCACAGACCGGCATGATCCGACGGCTACCCCAAGGCAGCACCGGCTGGGCCCTCGACATCACCGGCGCCGACGCCGCCACCCTTGAGCGGGTCCAGGGGCTGCCACTGCACTGCCCGGGCTGCGACGAGGTCCGCTTCCCCTACCGCAACCGTCGCCGCTTGCCGCCGACGGACCCCGCCGGCAAGCGCTCGCCGATCCGGACCATGGGCCTTGGGTTCTCGCGAGTCACCCAGATCCTCTCCGGCGCCGTGCTCAGCCAGCTCCCCGCCGACCAGCGCCGACTGGTTGTCTTCAGCGACAGCCGGCAGGATGCGGCGCGCATCGGCCCGGATCTCGCCCGGAACCACTTCCAAGACATCTTGCGAGCGGAGCTCGTTGCAGCACTTGACGAGCGCGCCGACCTTGCAATGGCTGAGCGAGCCGTCGGAGGGGACGCCTCGGAGAAGGCAGTCGTCGCCTACGGTCAGCTCCGCCAGCAGATGCCGGCCCTCGCCGACGCTCTCGCGCGCCCCAAGCACCTCCGGACCGATGCTGACAAGGCGCTCATCCACGCCGGCCAGTGGGAGCTCGAAGCCCCCACGGTCGAGGAGCTCATAGACCGGGTGGAGCTCGGGCTCGCCACCCTCGGGCTCAACCCTGGCGGCCCCGGATCCTCGCTGTTTGAGGCGGCCGATGGCCGCCACTGGCACGAGCTGTACTCCTGGGACGGGACGCGAATGACGCGGCGAGCTCCGCTTCCCGAGAACCTCAACGACTTCCGCACCCTCATCCGAGGAACCCTCACCGCTGCGGTGCTCTCGAACCTCTTCAGCGGCGTGGGACGCGACATCGAGTCCCTGGCCCTCGCCATGGTCGCGCCGCTGCGCGCCGGCCTCCCACCCGCGCAGCTCTCCGGGCTCGGCCAGGACACCTTCGCCGAGGTCGCCCACTCGGCGCTGCGTATCCTGTGCCTGCGCCTGCGCTTCCCCGAGGCCGAGCGAGACCCATCGACGTCGCCCGGCGCGCATCTGCGGTCCTTCCTCAAGACCATCGCCGACGTCCGCGGCCTCGTGCTCGACGACCTGATCCAAGACGTCGCCAACGCCATCGGTACGCCGACCAGCGACTGGCTCTTCCACCCCCATCAGGTTCGCCTCCTGCGTCCGTCACCGCTTCTGCAGCCATCAGCGCCTTGGCTCACGACCGGGCATGCTGGCGAAGGCGAGCTGTGGATCTGGCCGTGCAGCCGATGCCTCCGCGTCCACCTGCACCCCTCCGCCGGCATCTGCACCGCCTGCTTCGCGCCGCTGCGAGCCCCGGAGCCATTCAGCCCCGACGACTCCGAGTTCTTCGAGACCGACTACTACCGACACCTGGCGACCGCCAACGAGCGAGTGTTCCGCCTCAACGCCGCCGAGCTCACCGGGCAGATCGGCGCAGCCGAGGGCGCCGATCGCCAGGCCCGCTTCCGGGGCATCCACGCATCGGCCGTCGACTCCCCAGAGCTGTACGAGAAGATCGAGCGGACCGAGGGAATCGATGTCCTCAGCGTCACGACGACGATGGAGGCAGGCGTCGACATCGGGTCGCTCAACGCCGTCGCCCTCGCCAACATGCCGCCCCAGCGGTTCAACTACCAGCAGCGGGTGGGTCGAGCTGGACGTCGTCGCTCGCCCCTCTCCATCGCCTTCACCGTGTGCCGCGGCACCCGAACCCATGACCAGCACTACTTCACGCACCCCGAGCTCATCACCGGCGACCCGCCGCGCCCCCCCTACATCGACACTCGCAACACCGACATAGCGCAGCGAGTCGTCGCGCTCGACGTGCTCGCCGAGGCGTTCTTCGCCTACCGGGCAGACCACCCGGAGTTCGATGGCGGCTACAGCAGCCACGGGGCGTTCGGCAGCTGCTCCTCCTGGGCCGACACGAGCCAGGCGATCGGGCAGTGGATCGACACCAACCACGACCTCGTCAGCGAGATCGTCGCGTCGATCCTTCGCGAGACGAGCGTCGAGGACCCCGACGCGATACTCCGCTATATCCTCGACGGACAGCTGCTCCAAGACGTCGGCAACGTCGCCGCTGACGCGCTCGGCCACCGCGATCTCTCCCAGCAGCTCGCCGAGCGCGGGCTCCTCCCGATGTACGGCATGCCCACGAGGCAGCGCTACCTCTACCTGAACAAGCCACGAGACCTCGGTGACGTCGACGACCTGACGATCGACCGCGACTCGGAGATCGCGATCGGCGAGTTCGCCCCAGGCGGCAGCATCATCTGCGACGGGCGACGCCACATCCCCATCGGAGTCGTCGAGTACGAGGTCGGCGCGGGCGGGCGCCCCCAGCCGGTGCCCGACCCGCTTGGCGACCGCAGCCGACTCGGCACGTGCCTCGCCTGCTGGTACACCACCCTCAGCCCCTCCGACGACGACATCGCCTGCCCCGAGTGCGGCGAGGACCGCTACGTGGTGACCGAGATGGCCGAGCCCCTCGGCTACCGCACCATCTATGGGTGGGCGCCGGACTACGATGGCAACGACCCGTGGATCTCCGGCTCCGGCCTGGCACGAATGGCCTTCGACGAGAGCGCGGCACCGACCCCGGGGCCTACCGCCGGCAACCTCGCCACGCGCGGCGGCAAGGTCCAGCTCATCGCCGCTAACACCGGCAGCGAGGGCGCCGGGTTCGCATTCCGCTGCGCCGTCCCGCCGGGACGCAGCGACTGGGAGGGGCTGCTGGTCCAAGAGGCCCTCGACACCGCCCCGGGCTACTCCCCGCCGCCGTGGGTGCCGCCACTCGACCAGCAGTTCGAGTCGGCCGCCATCGGCAGCCGCAAGGTGACCGACGCCCTGCTCCTCAGCCCCATCGACCTACCCCCCGAGGTCGACCTATACCCCGGAAGGATCGAAGCCCGATCCGCATGGCTCTCCGCTGCCTACCTCTTCCGGGAGGCGGCATGGCGGGTGCTGGAGGCCGCACCCGAGGAACTGACCGCGGGCTTCAGCCCGCTCCCGACGCCCGCGGGCATAAGCGGCGAGCTCTACCTCACCGACACGCTGCTCAACGGCGCCGGCTACGCCCGCTACTTCAAGGCGAGCGAGTGTCGCCTGCAAGAGCTGATGGGCGCAGTCGAGGAGCGCACCGCCGCGTACAGCCGGCACGTCGGACCCGACGGTCAGCCGTGCCGGGGGTCGTGCTACGCCTGCTTGCAGGACTGGTCCAACAGCAGGCTGCACCCGCTCCTCGACTGGCGGCTGGCGTGCGATCTGGCGGAGCTGCTTCTCGGCCAAGCTTTCGCTCCGCTCCGCTGGTCTGAGCACGCCGAGCAGGCCGCCCGCGCGTTCGCGGCGGGAGTGCCGCACTGGCGCGACGACCTGCTCGCCGAGCGGCCCGTCCTTCGCAGCGACCGGGACAACCGGGTTTGCGTTGTCGTCCACCCCCTCGAAGCAACGAGCGAGGCGCGCCGAGGCTCGACCCTGGCCCGAGTCGTGGCCCAGGCCGAGGCGACGCAAGCCGACGTTCGCTTCTGCTCGTGGTTCAACCTCATCCGCACGCCAGGCCAGGCTCTGATCGCTCTGGACTCCATGGGCGATGCCTGACACGGAGCGGCTCACCGAGGTGAGCCCCACCCTGATGGCGGCGATCCGACGATGCGGCCTGGCTGTGTACCTGAGCCGCACCCGCCGACGCCATGTCGGTGGGTGGCTGTCGAACCCTTCGGCCCGTCTCGGAGGCGCAGCACATCGGGTCCTCGGATGGGTCTCTACTGGCGGGTGCACGGGGCTCGGATCGTCCGAGCTGGAAGTGGCGGTCCGACAGCGATGGCGCGGCGAGGTGAGCGTCGAAGAGCAGGCCGCGGGCAGCTCTCCGGTCGAGAGCTACTTGGGCCCGGCCCCGTCATGGCCCGGGTACGCGACGATCGAGGAGCGCCTCGTCATCGAGGCAGGTTGGTTGGCCGACGAGATATCCAGCTCGCCCGAAACGGAGCGCTGGGTCGAGCAGCCGCTCAAGTCGAGTGTCCCACCGATGCGAGGATCACCTGATCTCGTGGTGCGCTCTGCCGACGGTGCACGCATCGTCGAGTTCAAGTCCGGGGTGGTCGGCCCCGAGGATGCTCAGCCCCTTGGGCGCTACGGGCTGCAGGTTCTCATGTACGCCGCCATGGTGCGCCAGCTTGGCGTCCCTATAGCTGGAGCCGAGATCCGGCCCATGGGGCGCGCTCGGCTCACTGTGGAGGTAACCAAAGGGGCGATCGAGCAAGCCTGCCAGGTCGTCAATGCAGCGCTGGCGGTGTTCAACTCGGCCGTGGATGAAGGCGAGACGTTGCGGCTCGCACAACCATCCGACGACGCGTGCGGCTATTGCCCGCACATCCTGCGCTGCCCAGCGATCTGGACTGCCGGCGGTACGAAGGAGTTCGACGAGCTTGAGGTGGTAGCCGGCACCATCAAGCGTGTCCAGCACACCCAGGTCGGCTCGGTGGCCGTGGAGCTGGACGCGACTGGCGGGACCCGTTGCGGCGCAGTCACCATCTCCGGACTTGACCCCCGTCGCCTCCACGCGGCCGCGGACCTCCATCCCGGCGGGCAGGTGCGGGTATCCGGTCTTCGGTCGCGACCAGGCGGCATCGCGCTCGTCGCTCGGCCCGGCTCGTGGGTCCAGCTGGCGCCAATGGCAGATGCGAGGATCGACTCATGAGACCGGCTGAGACGTTGGCAGGTGTCCCGATGACATTCGGCCAAGCCGACAGGCACGCACGAGATGGCCTTATCGAGCCGGTGGCATCGCAAGACGCAGAGACTCGTGCGCGCATCGGATACCCGGTGCCGTCTAGCGAGACGGCGAGTCGCGTCATGCGCGGCAACCGCCGGTCCGACACGAAGCTCGAGGTTCGAGTGCGATCGGAGCTTCACCGGCGAGGGCTTCGGTTCCGCAAGCAGCTTCTCATCGCTGCCGGCGACATCCGGGTGCGCGCCGACGTGGCCTTCCCCCGGCAGGGCCTCGCCGTGTTCCTCGACGGCTGCTTCTGGCACCGCTGCCCCGAGCATGGGAACGCGCCGCGGGCAAACTCGGGCTACTGGTCGACCAAGCTCGACAACAACGCGGAGCGCGACCGAAAGGTGCTTGCAGCCCTCGACGCCTTGGGATGGACCGTGCTCAGGATCTGGGAGCACGTGCCTGCTAGTGCCGCCGCCGACCAGGTGCAAACGACGCTTGCCGAGTGCAAGGCGGCTCATGCCCGCTGAGGCACCCCCAACCGTGTTGTCGGGCTTCTCGGGAGTGGGGGGTCTCGACCTGGGACTGGAGGCTGCTGGCTTCACCCACGTCGGGTGCATCGAACTCGATGAGACCGCCAGGCGGTCACTCAAGGCTAACCGGGACGACCAATGGCCGCTCCTTGACGCCGGGGATATCCTGGACATCGCGGAGACGCTTAGGCCAAGCGATGTCGGCATGCGACGTCGGGAGCTCACGCTTCTCGCCGGTGCGCCACCATGTCAGCCCTTTTCCAAGGCCGCCCAATGGTCCCGCACGTCTCGGATCGGGCTGGACGACGAGCGATCTGACTGCCTTAGCGGGTTCCTTGACCTCGCCGAGACGTTCCTTCCGAGGGTCATCCTCCTGGAGAACGTCACGGGCTTTGCGCAAGGTGCGATCGCTGCGCTCCCCGAGATCGAGCGATCGCTCGATCGGATCAACGGACGATGGGGGACGCACTACCGACCCGAGCCTCGCGTCATCGACGCCGCCAGCTTTGGGGTGCCGCAGCGCCGACGGCGAGCGATCATCGTCGCGCTGCGCGACGGCGGCCAGCTCGCCTGGCCGACAGCCACCCACGACGAGGCGCCGATGCGTGCCTGGGATGCCATCGGGCGCCTCTCGGTTGCGGATCCGCCCATTGCCGTCGGCAAGTGGGCCGACCTGCTCCCCTCGATACCGGAGGGCGAGAACTACCTCTGGCACACCTCTCGCGGCGGCGGTCGACCGCTCTTCGGATACCGAACCCGCTACTGGTCCTTCCTCCTCAAGCTGGCCAAGGACATGCCCTCATGGACGCTCCCGGCTCAGCCGGGCCCATCGACCGGGCCCTTCCACTGGAGCAACCGTCCGCTCGCCGTCGGAGAGCTTCTGCGCCTGCAGTCACTTCCAGCCGACTGGGTCGTTGAAGGCAGCTACCGAGACCAGGTGCGACAAGTCGGCAACGCGACCCCAGCGCTGCTCGCCGAGGTGCTCGGACGAGCGATCCTCTCAACCCTTCGGCTCCCGGGTTCGTCTGACGACTTGAAGCTGGAAATCCCGAGACTGACCCGCGTGCCCAAGGCGACTCCGCCAGAGAAGCCGAGCGCTGGCTATCGATCGCTTGAGGGCGACCACCCGGACCATCCCGGCGCGGGATTGGGGCCGAAGGCCCGATGGAAGTCAGGAACCAACCAGGTTCCTCCAGCTGGTCGTGCCCGTCACCCATAGCTCATGTCCACGTTGTGGGGAGATATTTGGCGGTGACGTTGGCCGCCGCCGCAACCTCATTCTTGTCCACGATGGCGGAGGTGACCGCGACCTTGGTTGCCATCGTGGGCGGATTCCTTCTTAGCCTGTGGGTACCGAGAATCCATCCACCCAGCTCAGGCGACCACTCGGTAGTCGTGGATGAGGCCGACCGAGACGATCAAACGTCGTGGTCCTGGCGAGGCCGACACCATCGAGGTGCGCAGGAGACCGTGGGCGCCGCAGGGAATCGTCGGGTTCGAGTGTGGGAGCGGCAAGATCGGCGATACAGCGCTGGGCCATACTGGGCGAGTGACTGCAGATGACGGGAAGCGACTGGGTGCCACGGAGGTCCAAGCTCGGCATTTTCGTTCACGGACTACCACGGTGCCGTTGGCGGCGGGCGTGGGCACGCGGGTGTGCCACCGGCCACAACCAGGGACGGTGTCGCGGCCAGAAGTCGGTGAGCGACGGACTTTCTGCTCCCCCCACCACTAGTTCGTCTGGTTCGTCGCGCCCTATTGCGTATTCACAATGCTGTGACCAGCGGGTTCGCGCTGAAACTCGTGTCGAAGATCCGAGTTTCTCGGGGCTTTTTCTCGGGGCCCTATCAATCCTGCGTACGCATGCGTATGCAGGGCGTGCGCGGCGAGACGTGGCCGGTGAGCTGCGGTTCCGCCGCGGCCGGCACGTCGATGCGGCCGGTCGACGTCGAGTTGCGCAGGCATGCACAGGTGTGGGTGCCGAGAACCCCGTCCGCCCAGCTCAGGCCACCAGCCGGTACTCGTGAATGAGGCCGCCGAGGCGGTCGGTTCTTCGTAGCGTGGCAGGGTCGATGTCGTCGATTGGCGCCGGCAGCGAGTCGGGAGCGGCGGGCGAACGCTGGCTGAGGGACCGATGGGGACGGTGGGAGTTGTAGTGATCGACGTACTCGGCGAG
>JAJYWG010000017.1 GCA_021791615.1 Actinomycetes bacterium | reverse complement strand
GGTGGTCGACTACGCCCGGGCGCGCTTCGACCTCGTGGTGCTCGACACCCAGATCATCGAGGCGGCCGACACCTCGGGGCTCGTCGACGGCCTCGTGGTACCGCTCCTGTGCGACGGCGCGTACGGGGTCGCGCTCAGCGACACCTCGATGGCCGGCGTGCAGAACACCCTCGTCCGGGTGAACATGCTCATCGCCGCCGGCGCGCCGCGGGACCACCTGATGCTCGGGGTCAACCGCGCCTCGCCGGTCTCGGGCCTCGACGAGGGGCTCATGCGCCGGCGCTGCGAGCCCCTTGCCGCATGGGTCGGCATGGTGCGGGTGGACCCGAGGATCGTGAGCGTCTTCGAGCAGGGGTCCATCCCCGGCGACCCCGACGCCCCCGAGATCCCCGCGTGGTGCGCGCTGCTCGACGCCGTCTTGCACCGGGCGACCGGGCTCGAGATCTTCGGCGTGCGGGCAGAGAACGCGGCGAAGCCCCGCCGATCCGGCTTCTGGCGCAGACGGTGAGCGCGGCTGGGACAACGCCGCCTGGTCGCAACGGGCCTGGCGTCGACCCCGGGCTGTTCGACGAGCTGTTCCCGCTCGATCCTGCGCCCGCCGGTCGGCGATGGCGTCTCGGTCGAAGACGGCGTCCCACCCCCAGCCGGGCCGCATCGCCCCCGGGTGCTGCACCACCGGCGAGCACGGTGGCACCAGAGACCCGCCCGCCCGGCCCAGCCCGCCCGGGTCGGCCCCGTTCGAGCTGGCACCGCGCCCCCGGGCGCCCAGGTTGGCGCCGCGCGGCAGCCGTCGGGCTTGCCTGTGCGGCGCTCGCGCTCGTCGTCCGCCTCGTGCTCGTCCACGTGCTGCCGGCCGACGTGTACCACCTCTCCGCCAGCGAGCTCGCCCTCGGAGCGCTCGTCGTCATGGTCGCGACGGGCTGGTGCGCGCGCTGCGGCGTCCCGGTCGTCGTGTGCGGGGCCGTGGCGCTGGCGGCGTCGATCGTCGACGTCGCCGCGCCGGTCGGGATCGGCCTCGTGCTCGTCGCTGTGCTCGCCAGCCGCTCTGGCTGAATCGATGGATCTCATTCGTTGTGCAGCCGTGCGCGCTTGACGCCAGGGTCTGATCCGAGGTTCCTTCCGCCCCTACGCCCCGAACGGCACTTCGGCCTGCCCTCGCGCCGACGGATTGGGACACATACCCTGCGTGATCGGGGCGCCCAACCGTGAGGCTCGCATGTGGACCTCTTGCAATGACTTGAAGCGCCGAGGCGCTACTTCACGGATGGTGCCACCTGACAAAGTTGGTCGAGTAGCGGCTCAAGGCTTTCCAAGTGGCTTACAGCTGCGTTGGCGTACACGATCAGTGTCCGTGATCCCCCGTACGCTTTACCCGTCGGCAACTCGACCTCGAGTTGTGGACCTCGCGGGGTCTTTTTGTAGGAGTGGTGCACCGCGAGTCGTCGGATCGATCGAACGTCAGCCGCGATTGCGGACTGGTACAGCTTGAACAAACTCGAGCGAAGACGAGACTTCGGCATCTCCTTGAGGGCGTCGTGTAGGTCATCCTGGGCCAAGCCGAGAGAGAACTGAAGGTTGATCCCCTCTTCGGTCTTGTCCCAGGCAGCTACCAGCGCGTATAGCACCCCCTCGAAGTGGGCCTGAACTGCGACTGTTGTGGCAGCCGCTCCGGATTGAAGAAGAGCGTCCAGCTTCTCGGCGTGGTAGCGCGCGATCTTGACCTTCCGAGACGCCGCATCGAGGTAGTCCCACCACTCTCGACCTGATTCAGCGGGCATTTGACCACTCGTAGCTATAGGCGACGACCTGGCCCTCCGCAGTGGTGGCTTGCACTTGGACTCTCCGAAACAAGCGTGGGTGGTCCTCGTAGGAATCGAGCCGACGGATCACGTCACCAAGAACCTCAGAGTCGAACCAGAGCAGCTGCCCGGAAATCTCCTCTGTCCCACTGTCAAACGACACGGCCGGGTACTCCCGCTCGCCTTGAACGCGCTGGCCCATGGCCACGGCCGCCTGCCGGGCGGTAGGTACAAGTCCAAGAGCTTCCAAGGTTGGCGGCTCGAGAAGGGTTCCATACGCGAATATCGGGAGCACGTCATCCGGTTCCCACCGCTGGGAGTTTCTCACCTCGTTACGCCAAATCCGGGGGTGGCTGCGTCGGCAACTTCAGTCCTCAACCTGGAGGGCCTCCAGTTTCGCGCTCCAGATGTGCAGGGTGGGCAAGATGGAGCGGCCCTCCTCACGCAGTCGTGGCCACGCCCTAGGGATCGCAGTCCAGACGCTGAATTCGAGGTGTTCGGTGTCGCCGAGCTGTTCCACGACCGACGTGAAGCTCGGGCAATCGCGAAACGGGGCAGGGTGAAACGCCAGGCAGGCATCGAGTAGAGCATCCAGGGGCTCGGGTTCGGCCGGAACGATCGTCTTCAGCTTGCCCATCGGGCCATGGTTCGGGTCCAAGTAGCGCCCCTCAAACCACACGCGGTCGGCCCCCCCGACCAGGATGAGCGTCTTGATCGGGTTGACGCCGTCTGCACCTGCGAAGCCCCCCTCGCCGCCGACGACGTATAGGTGGGTGTAACCCGCCACGCCCGGAGTGTACGTGAGGAGTGCTGCCGACTCAGAGTGAAACACCTCTGCGCGAGGCTTCCGGTCGTGACCGAGGGCCGTCTCAAGCGACCGCTAACGCCGATTTCCACGCAGGGGATTCACCGCAACCTTGAGGGGGTCGGAAGTGTCAGGCGAACTCGAAGCGGAGCTTCTTGCCTCCCCACCAGGGGATGGAGGTGTCGGCGGGGAGGGCTGCTTGGCGCAGCACCGGTGAGTAGGCGCGCCGTTCCAAGCGGACGGTGACGGCAACGGCGGTGGTGATGATCTGGCCGGGGGTCTCGAGGAAGCGGCGTTGGATGGTGTCGGGGGTCGCCTGGGCGTAGCCGGGAAGGCGGGCGCGGAGCGCGGCCAGCAGCGCTTGGGCGAGCACGGCGAGGACGACGTCGAGGTCGACGTTTAAGTTGACAGTGGACGACAGCGCGTCGGCGCAGAAGGCGCGGATGATCTCGGCGAGGCGTTGCTCGATGGTCATCCGCCGGGCGTAGTGCGCGATCAGCGCTTTGGCGGGCAGCTCACGTTCGTTGGTGATGATGACGGTCGGGGCGGGCCGGCCGAGCCCGGTGACGATCAGTTGGCGGACAGTGCCTGGGTAGCCGATCAGTTTGACGGCGGGGTCTTCGTGGACCTTCGGCCGGTGGTAGGGGCCAGGCCGGTCCAAGGTGATCGTGGTGAACTCGGCCGGGGTGAGTCGGTTGATGTAGTGGACGAGGCTGGGCGAGCGCATTCGAAGCGTGAGGAACTTGACGCCGCGGGCGTCTAGCTCGCCGAGGACGGGGTGGGTGGTGACCTTCTGGTCCATGACGAGCAGGTGCGGGTCGTGCCCCGAGACCTCCTTCCAGTGGTCGCAGAACGCGAGCACTGAATCGGCCTGGGATCCGCGGAGACTCCATACCTTGGAAGCGAGGCTGGAGTCATGGACAAGCCAGCGGGCAAGAGCCCGGCACAGAAGCGGTACCCGGATGAGCTGAAGTCCCGCGCCGTGCGCATGGTCGGCGAGCTCCGACGCGAACACCCCGGCGATCAGGCGGTGATCAGCCGGGTGGCCCGCCAGCTCGGCGTCGGCGTCGAGTCGTTGCGCAACTGGGTCAAGCAGGCGGAGGTCGACGCGGGCGCGCGCGGTGGGCTCAGTACCCCCGAGCACGAGGAGCTGCGCACGCTGCGCAAGGAAGTGAAGGAGCTCCGCCGGGCGAACGACATTCTCCGGGCCGCTGCAAGTTTCTTTGGGGCGGAGCTCGACCGCCAGTCGAAGAAGTAGTCACCTTCGTCGACGCCCACCGGGACACATCAACCGGTGGGCGTCGATGGGGGGTCGAGCCGATCCTCGAGACCCTCGGGGTCGCCCCCTCCACCTACTACTCGCGCAAGTCCCGGCCGCCGTCTGCCCGGGCGCTGAGCGACGCCCTCCTCCTCCCGATCCTCCTGGCGCTGTGGGTAGCCAACTACTCGGTCTACGGCCGCCACAAGCTCTGGCAGGCGGCCCACAGGGCCGGCCACGACGTCGGGCGAGATCAGGTGGCCCGGCTCATGCGCCAGCTCGGAATCCGTGGCGCCAGAAGGGATGTGAAGCGCTTTACGACCCACGCTGACAAGGCGGCGCTGCGGGCGCCCGACCGCCTGAAGCGCGACTTCAGTGCCAGCGCGCCAAATACGAAGTGGGTCTGCGACTTTACCTACTGCGCCACCTGGTCGGGCGTCGTCTACGTCGCCTTCGTCATCGACTGCTTCTCCCGGCGCATCGTCGGCTGGAAGGCCTCGCGCTCGATGAGCGAGGCGTTGGTGCTCGACGCACTCAACATGGCTGCGTGGGTCAGGCGCAACGTCGGCCTAACCGGCCTCGTATGCCATTCGGACGCGGGATCCCAATACACCTCGATCGCCTACACCCAGCGGCTCACAGACATCGGCGCCGCTCCCTCGATTGGCACCGTAGCGACAAGTTATGACAATGCCCTTGCAGAAACCATGAACGGACTCTTCAAGACCGAGCTCTACCGCAACCCTGCCGTCCTCGAGCGCAACGGCGGCCCGTGGAAGGGCCTCACAGACCTCGAGGTTGCGATCTGCGCGTGGGTCGAGTGGTTCAACGAGCGACGCCTCCACTCAGAGCTCACAGATTGCACCCCGACTGAAGTTGAGTCCACCTACTACGCTTCTCATCCTCACGCCGCGGTGGCGTGAGTTCAAAGCGCGAGAGTCTCCGCCAAACCCAGGCCGGTCCACACCGCCCGACGCGGCTGCGGGCGAACGCGGCAGGGACGCCTGCCCGAACTGCGGTCGGGGGTACTCGTGGGGGCGCATGTCATTGCGGCCGTCGTCGCCCGAATCTCGTCGCGCCCTCGAAAACGAACACCGGCGCCGACGTGACCGTGCGGTACGGACATGTGGCTTTCCCCTGTACGGGCTGGACGAGTCCTGGAGCGGATCACGCTGGGTCGGTGGCCACGGCGGGTCGACAGGAAGAGTTGATGAAGTCGACTTGGCGCACGGGGACCCCCGGAGTCAGGGGGCTCCTCTGGTCCGCGTCACCACCCATCCCCTGAGACAGGACACACCCGTCGGCTTTGTGTTCGAGAACGTCGTCCACAGCCTGTCGCAGGCGCTCTGGCACGAAGGTGTCGACCACGAGCGTGTGCGTCCTGCCTTCGTCGACGACGACCCGCTCGGGACCTGGGAACGCGTCGTGCTCCAGGTGTCCGGGCAGCCCGTCGACTTCCGATACCTCGGGAGTGATTCGGTCTGGGGTGCGGTCGGCGACGTTGGACAGGAGATCGTGTCCGTCTTCGCTCGAAACTTAGAGCCCGAGGATGTGAGGCTCGCCGTCATCTCCGACCTAGAGCCCTACATCAACGGGGTAGCCGGATAGCGATCTCGCGCCCACCTTTGCCGAACGACGACGCCCCTAATCTCGGCGAACATCGCTGCCACGCGTGACCCCGACCGCCGGCCGGGGGGGGCCGAATGGTCTCGCTGGCAAAAACGCTCCTTCGCCCCAAGGTTGTTTACGGCTCGTCGAACTCGTTGAGCGTGTCGAGGCCTACTATCGAGCTGCGCTGCTCGCGGAGCCCACGAGAAGCTTCGTTTTCCCAAAGGCCGATCCCGATGTTCCCGGCGTTGTCGCAACGGCGAAACAGGTCGTGACCGTAGGGCACGTCATGTCGCCGACGGCGAGTACGTCAGAGGGAACCGCCTGGGTTGCCCACGTCACGCCGCCGTCGGTGCTCGCGAAGATCACTCCGGCCGCACC
>JAJYWG010000267.1 GCA_021791615.1 Actinomycetes bacterium | reverse complement strand
GGTGCAGGTGCAGTCACCGTCCTCGACGTGCGTCCTGTGACCGAGTACCGCGCCGGGCACATTCCCGGGGCTCGCTCGGTTCCCCTCGACGTGCTCCATTCGGTGCTCGGGGAGCTTCCTGGGGACATCGACGTCGTCGCCTACTGCCGTGGGCCGTACTGCGTCTTTGCCCCGGCGGCGGTGCGGGTCCTGCGCGGTGCCGGCTTCGGTGCGCTGCACATGGAGGACGGCTTCCCCGAGTGGCGCCGGGCCGGGCTGCCCGTTGCCGTGGGTGACGACCCGGGGGTGCTGCCTGCCCAACCCACCCGCGCCCGTCGCCCACAAGGTGGCGTGCGGCGACAGGGAACTCCCCGGTAAATCCGGTGGGGATGCTGGAAGCTTCGGCAGCGATCCTATGCTCAAATATTCATACGAGGATCTGATGATGAGGTGGTCGCCGTGGGGATAGAGGTTCGTTCACTTCGCAGCGCCGAGCTCGGCAACGCTGCTCACGTCGTGATCGAGCGCGACTCAGGTGTGGCGGTGGTGGTCGATCCGGTACGCGACGTCGGCCAGTACATCGACGTCGCGACCGGCGAATCGGTGGAGCTCACCTGGGCGTTCGAGACCCATGTGCACAACGACTTCGTCTCTGGTGCACGTGAACTGGTGGCGTCGGCTGGCGCTCGCCTCGGGGCGAGCAGTGCGGCTGGGCTGCGCTATCCCTACGAGCGTCTCGGTGACGGGGACGAGATCGAGGTGGGCTCGTGGCGGCTCCGGGTGCTTGCGACTCCTGGGCACACCCCCGAGCATGTCGCGTACGTCCTCGTCGATCCCGCCGGCGAGCCTCAGGCGCTGTTCTCAGGTGGGGCGCTCATGGTCGGCACCGCGGCGCGCACCGACCTGTTCGGCCCGGCGCTCTCCTGGCGCTTCGCCCACGACTTGGAGCGGACGCTCAAAGAGAAGATCTTGGAGCTTCCCGACCACGTGGTGGTCTACCCGACCCACGGCGGCGGCTCGTTCTGTGCGGCCGGTGCCGGGACCGAGATGACGACGACGATTGGCGCCGAGCGGGCCGCCAACCCGCTTGCGAGCGCCCGCTCCTCTCGTCAGTTCGTGATCCGAGCGCTGACCGCCGGTACATATCCCTCCTACTACGCCCGGATGCGCAGTCTCAACCAGGTCGGGGCGCCGCTGCTCGGCCCGAGGCCCCCTCTGCCCCCGCCTCTCCGCCTCGGCGAGGTCGATACCTGGCTCGCCCAGGGTGCGCTCATGATCGACGTGGGTCCGGCGGCTGGCTTTCGGGCCGGCCATATCCCGACGAGCCTTGCAGCCGGAGCAGATGGCAGCCTGTCCGGCTGGGTGGGCTGGCTGGTCGGCCCCGAGCGACCGCTCGTGCTCGTGGCCGACGCGGATACTGCGGGTGTGGCCCAGGTGGCCGAAGCCACCCGGCAGCTGGCGCGTATCGGCTACGACCGCGTCGTCGGCTTCCTCGAAGGCGGTATCGAAGCCTGGAGGGCAGCGGGGCGCGAGCTCGTGAGCTACGAGACCATCTCGGCGGCATCCCTCGCCAAGCGCCTCGACGCCGACGAGCTCCTCCCCGTCGTCGACGTGCGCGAAGCCGCCGAGTGGCACGCCGCTCACATTCCCGGCAGCGTCAACATCCCCGCCCATGACATCCCGGCGGCGAGCGCTGAGCTGCCCCGGGGGGTGGCTCTTGCCGTGCACTGCGGGCACGACTACCGCGCCACGCTCGGTGCCAGCCTCTTGGAGCGTGCCGGTCACAGTCAGCTCATCGTCGTCGATGACGGTTGGGAGGGCTGGGCGGCCCTGGACCACGACCATCCGTGAGCGACCAGGCGTTGCCGGCCGGGCACCGCCTGGGGCTTGGGGAGAACTGGTGGCAGTTCTCCGTCTTCACCGCCATCACGCTGCTCATCGGCATGACCATCGGCGTCGAACGTGTGGCACTGCCACCCCTCGCCCGCCACGCCTTCAGGATCACCTCGGTCCTCTACACCGTGAGCTTCATCTCCGCCTTCGGGGTGGTGAAGTCGGTGATGAACCTCGTTGCCGGGCGTCTCTCGGACCGCCGGGGCCGAAAGAGCATCCTGCTCATCGGGTGGGCCTTCGCCGTGCCCTACGCGCTCATCATCATCTTCGCCAGCGCCTGGTGGCAGGTGATCGTGGCCAACCTGTTCTTGGGGGTGAACCAGGCGCTCACCTGGACGATGTCGGTCACGGCCAAGATCGACCTGGTGGGCCCGACCAATCGGGGGTTGGCGGTCGGGGTCGACGAGTCGGCCGGTTACATCGGTGTCGGTATCGGGGGCTTCGCCGCAGGGCTCCTGGTTTCCTCCTACGGGCTGCGCCCCACGCCCTACCTGTTGGCCCTCGGTGTCGTCGCGCTCGGGATGCTCGTCACGGTCGGCCCCGCCAGGGAGACCCTTCCCTTCGCCCGCTCGGAGTCCGCAGCCCAGGGAGACGGTCCTGCCGGCACCCCTGCTGGGATGCATGCGCCCGCGCCACGCCTTCGCCGGCTCGCCGCTTACATGAGCTGGCACGACCGCTCGATGCTGGCGGTGTGCCAGGCCGGGTTCTTCAACAAGTTCGCCGACAGCCTGGCTGCGGCCTTCTTCCCGCTCTACCTGGTTCGCCGCGGGGTGTCGCTCGCCGAGGTCGGTGTCTTGGTCGGCGTCTACACCTGGGTGTGGGGGCTCGGTCAGGTAGCAGCCGGCGCGCTGGCCGATCGCATCGGCCGCAAGCTGCCCATCACCGCCGGCACCTTCCTCGTCGCAGGTGGCCTCGCGCTGTTCGTCGCCACCTCGGCGCACGGCATCTGGTTCGCCGGAGCCGCGCTCATGGGGATCGGCATGGCCCTCGCCTATCCAAATCTCATCACCGCCGTCGGCGACACTGCGGACCCGGCCTGGCGCGGCGGCGCGCTTGGGATCTACCGGCTCTGGCGTGACGGCGGCTACGCGCTCGGCCCGCTGGTGCTGGGTGGTATCGCCGTCGTCGGCGGGATCACGGCCGCCATCTGGGCCGGCGTCGCCCTCGTCGGAACCTCGGGAGTCATCATCCTCGTGTTGGTGCGCGAGAGCGACCCGAAGCGCCGCCGACAAGCTCCTGTCTGGAAGGAGCATCCAGAGTGGGTAGCGCCGTGAGCGCTCCCGGCGGGTCGGGGCACGGCCTCCACCTCAGATGCTCATCAGACTCATGTCGAGACTTTATTGGCCACCTCTTGTTGAGCCTCTCCGGAGAACCTAGGCATTCCTAGGCACTCCTTTTCTGTTCGCTCCCCAGCCGTCGAGTCTCCCCTGTCCCCACCACGGGGACAGGACTCATACGAGCGGCAGCGTCGCTGCCTCCCACCACCATGATGTCTGGCTGTGGTTCGCTTGGGGTCCTCCGTGAGCGGTAGCAGTCTGTTCGTCGGACAACGCACGGACACCGGTCTTGTCGGTGGTCTCCCCTGAACTGTGTTGCTCGCGAGGAGAGACACGCTGGCCTCCGGTCCTGGTTTCCATTCGGCGTAGGAACCTGGCCTCGAGGATCTTCTTCACCTCCGTATAGGGAGTGAACCGGCTGATCTCACGATCGTCGGTCCTCGTCATCAGGTTCGTGGCGGCCCCGTGGTCTGCATCACCCTGCCAGTCGCACTCCAAGGAGGGATTGCGGCAGTGAAACGTGTCCCCGTGCCGGTTGTCCTTGTGGACATACCCACAGGTTGGATCAGGGCACGTTTGGCTGGTGTAGGCCGCATTGGCCGTTTCGACGTCGGAACCTCCGACGTACGCATGTACAGTCGTGCGTCTTTCGTTCTCGGTGCGTGCCCAAGACGAGCACGCCCGAGAGATCTTCTTCGACTTGGCCTTTCCGCGCAGGTGGGAGAGGTCTTCTACTACGAGGGTGCGTGGGCGCTGGTCAGGGCTCTGGGCGACCTTGCCGCACTTGCGGGTCCGGTGGCCCTCCCCGTAGATGACCTCTTTCACCGCCGCACCCGAGATCGTCCGTAGGGCTGCCCGAGCACGCCGTAGTCCCGCCCGTTGCTTTTTCGTCCCGAGGTTGTTGCGCGCGATGTGCTTCGCACGCCTGGAACCGGCGTCTTTTTTCGAGATCATCCCGAGCTTGTGGCGCGCGTGGGGGCCGGTTGCCACACCTGATGGAGCGCCGCCTCTCAAGTCAGCGTCGGCCCTTCGGGCCGAGTCCTCTTCGTCGTGGCGGTGGTCGGAATGGAGGGGGCGGTAACTTCCAGGGCACGAAGCCAACCCAGTGCCAGCAGGAGAAGACGAGTGCAGGCAAAGGCCGCAGGAGCAACGCAACCGATTTCGCATCAGCCCTGCTGACCTGGAGGTGCGACTAAGCGCCTTGGCGGCCCCGGTTCCCGTCTGCAGCACCATGGAGGAGGAATCCCGCCGGGGCTTTTCGGGATGCTTGCTACTGCTCGATCACAGGGAGGAGGAATCATTGCCGTCGTAGGCGTCACGTCCTTCTCGGGCAAGGGACACGAGGTGCGCTCTCCAGGTCCGAAGCGAGCCTCGGGTTGGCAAGCGGTGACACGGTTGCCTGTCATTCCTACGCGTTTCCAGCATGGAGTGCTCCAGACGGGGTCGATCAAGGCAGCGGCCAGGCCGGCGAACTCGCGCTCTCGGCCACGACGTTTGCCCCTTTTCTTCGAGCGACCGGCGCAAGATGGCGAGCGTGCCGCGGGGATTGACCCCGTGCCGAAGGTGCAGAACATGCCGTCCGATCGCCCCGAGCGCGGCCTTGGCCGGCCCGACCTTCACGACTATTAAGCCCTCTACCCACGATCCGACGGCGAGGCCGTCGGCGTGCTCGACGTCCTCGGCGGTCGTCTCGGCGAGCGCTTTGAGGACGGCATCCGAGCTGCCGGTTCGGACCGCCTCGGCCACCACCTCAGCAGCACGGCGGCTTCGACCACTGCGGCTTTCGTACGCAAGGAGCACTTTCGTGGGTTTCCTCCTCGCTCGGGTCGGTGCACCCCGAGAGAAGGCGGGAACCGGTCACAGGTGGTCCAGCTTGTCGCCGGCGACGTGCGATGCAGCCGGCGTCTGGAAGATCTGGACCCTGACGTGGCGCAGCACGAATGTGCCGGGGAGACACCGAGGCCGGCCTACCCGGTCGCGCAGCCGCCGCGCAGCGCCGGCGGTCCGGCCCAGAGAGCATCGCCAGCGCTCGGGTGGAAGTCGCCGGTGGTCGGATCCTGCTCGTAGGCGATAGGTGCAGGTGCGCCGGTGGCGATGTGGCGCACGGCGTCGAGGAGCTGGTCGATCTCGGCATCGGTGGTGGCGATCGACGCCGACGCTCGGGTCGCATCGGGCAGGTGCGTGACCCCTCGACCGCTCCGGGCGGCGGCCCTGCTTGCCGCCGGCGTCACGCCCGGCCATCGAAGCCCGGGCTGTCGGCGGTGTGCTCCGGGGTCTCCTCGACGCCCGGTGGTGGCCGCAGCCACCGCAGGGACTCGAAGGCTCCCGACAGCTCGAGACGTCGCCACAGCACGGGGTTGTCGGCAGACTGGCTGGCGTGGCAGGCGATCGCTTGTCGTTGTCGGTGCCGGTCGACGGCAATGACGAGGTCCACCTCGGCGGCACGACGTCCGAGAAAGCGGGTGCCGTGCTCGGCGTTGAGCGTGCGGGCGACCTGCTCGGGCACCGCCCAGGCGAGCACGGGGAGCCGGCGGCGTCTGGCCGTGAGCAGCGCTGCGGCGGTGGCTGCGCAATGGTCGGGGTGGCCGGTGATGCCGCCCTCGTCGAAGACAACCAGCATCTCGGCCGATCGGCTCGCCTCCTCCACCTTCTGGGCCAGTTCCTCGAGGGGGACCTCGCCGAGATGACCATCGGCGTAGCCGAGGAGCGTCACCTCCTCGACCCCGAGGACGGCCGCCGCACCGGCGAGCTCACCGGCGCGGA
>JAJYWG010000373.1 GCA_021791615.1 Actinomycetes bacterium | reverse complement strand
CCAGCGCGAACAGGGCCCGGCGCAGCGGGACGCCGTGCCACGGCGACTGGCGGACCTCGTCGGCGTCCTGGTTGACCACCCAGTCCGCACCGGAGGCGTGTGCCACTTCTTCCACCCGGGTGAGGATGCGCTCGAGCTCGAAGGCGCCCGAGGGCCCGCCGGCCGGGAACCGCTCCACCGTGATCCCCGGGTCCGCCGCGGCGCGTTGGCAGAGCTTCTCGTAGGTTCCGTCGGTCGACCAGTTGTCGAGGACGTGGGCACGCACCCCCTGGCGCCGCAGGCCGTCGAGCACCCCTGTGACGACGTCGGACTCGTTGAAGGTGGCCATCACGGCCAACACGTCGTACGCGGCCGGCGTCGGGCCGAGCGCGGCGGGGTCCCAGCGGTCGAGCACGGTCACCGCCACGCTGCCCGCCCGCTGACGCCCGGGGCCCTCCCGCCCGGCCCGCCCCCGGAACGACGGCCGCAACCCCGTCCGCCGGGCGACCCGGGCGAACCATGCCGGCGGGCGCTCCCCCACGCACACGGCCACCGCGGCCTCGGCCGAGGGCAGCTGGGACCGGCGGGTCAGCACCTCGGCCGTGCCGGCGGTCGCGGCCGACAGCGTCCGGTCGAGGAAGGCGGCGAAGGCGTGGACCAGGCCAGTCGGCTCCGCTGCTCCGATCGGGATGCCGTCCCGGCCGGGCGTCACCGCATCGGCGGCCACGCCGTCCCGGGCCGCCGTCCCGGTCGTCACGGCGCGACCCCGGCGGGCTGCCGTCTTGTCGAATGCCTGACCAGCGTCGAAACCATCACCCTAATCGTAGGGCTGCCGACGCATCAGGTTCCCATTCATCGCTCTGCGCGGGTGCCAAACAATCGTCTTCGCTGTCCAAGGCACATGATCAGTGGGTGTGGGACGGCCGGCCCAATCTCCATATGACGTGGGTTACCTGCCCGTGTGAGCGGATCGAGCCACCTCACGGAAGGAGCCGGTTGCTCCCGACCCCGGGCTTCTCTGGTGCCTTCTGGGGCCTCGTCCGATGGAGGGCCGCGCCCTTGGTTCCGCACGCTCCGAAGACCTTCGCCGCGGCCACCTCACTTCACAGGCCGTTCTATATGAGACGACGGGTCGATGGAAATGCGACCGGTCGGCCCGTCGAGGGAACCCAGCGGCTGACCACCGGCGAGCCACTTTCCACAAGGGCATCCCTTCTCGAGAGTGAACCGGTAGATTCGCACCCCGTGAACGCCGCTCCCCGTGCCCGGGTACTCGCGGAAGTGGTGGCCCTCGCCTGGATCGTGGTGGTGGCGGCCGTCTTCCTCCTTCCGGCGCTCATTGGCGGCATGGCGATCGGCCCGTACGATCTGCTTCGGTCGATCGGTATCACCGCCACTGCGCACCCTGTCGTGCACAACGCCGTCGGCTCAGACGAGATCCAGGAGTTCATCCCTTGGCAGGTCTTGTCGTGGCTTGACGTGCACTCGGGTCACCTTCCGCTGTGGGATCCCTCGAACCTGCTCGGCATGCCGCTCGCCTTCAACTTCGAGTCGGCACCCTTTAGCCTCACGATTGCGATCGGCTACCTGTTCCCACTTCATCTCGCGCACACCGTGACGATCGCTGTACGGCTGTTGCTTGCCGGCGGTGGCGTCTACGTCCTGTGCCGCATGCTCCGCCTCGGGATCCTCCCCGCTGCCATTGCGGCAACCGCCTTCGAGCTGTCTGGAGGGTTCACGATCTGGATCGGCACCTACAAGTCTGGTGGATTCTGCTTTGTCGGATGGGTGTTGGCAGCATCGGTTGCATTGCTCCGGGGCGAACGGCGCGCCGTGCCGATCACGCTCCTCGCGCTGGCGATCGCGCTCGCATTTGCGGAAGCGGAACCACAGGTCGACTCGCTTGTGATCCTTCCGATGGTCGTTCTTGCAGGCGTCGTGTCGTCGCACCGTTGGCGGCTGGGAGATCGACGCCTGGCAGCGCGAATGCTGCTGGACCATGGGCTCGCCGTCCTCGCGGCGATGGCGCTAGTCGCCCCGATCTATCTGCCGTCGTTGCAGCTCCTCACGGCGTCAGCACGGACGAGTGGGCCGTACGCGGTGGGGCTGCCTCCTTCACAGTTGACGCATCTCATTTTCTCAGGGTATGACGGTGTCCCGACGGCGCTGGGCTCGATCGTTGGGGCAATGAATCCCTACATCTCGATCGTCTATGTGGGCGTCGTTGTCGTTGTGCTCGCTTGCGCCGGCCTCGCTTGGATTCGTACGCGCCCGGAAGCATTCGCGTTCGCCCTGCTCGCGATGTTCCTTGTCCTTGCACTCTTTGCACCGCCGGCAGCCGCGCTACTCCGGCACGTGCCGGGCCTGCGAGTGTTCGGGCTTGTACTTGTGTCCCCGATCCTCGATCTTTCAATCGCGGTCCTCGCTGCGTATGGGGCTCAGGCACTGAAGGGACGGCTCACGCCGCAGACGGTGCGTGAGAGTCGGATTGACGATGGTCGTCCAGCCGATGCTGTGGCGGCGTCGCGACCCGATAAAAGGGCGACCACTGATTGGTCTGTGGTGGCAGGAGAGGCGCCGGGCCGCGTCGTCCGCTCGGCCCGTCGACTCTTCCTCTTTGGCGTTGGATGTCTCGCACTCGTGCTGGTGGCGCTCGAAATACGTCTCCGTGTGGGAGTCGACCACTTGACCGCGCTTCAGGCAAGCGTGCGGGCCGGCAGTTTCATCTGGCCTGCACTCTCTATCGCCGCCTGTGCCCTCCTCGTCGCGTCTTGGGGTCCTCTGCGCCGATTCGTCGAGCGAGGAAGTCGTCGCATGGGTACCTCTCTCCTACTCGGAGTGCTTCTGGGAACCGAAACCGCGTTCCTGTTGACGGCAGGCGCTACGTACCTCTCGTCGACGCAGCGCCCCTTTCCGCAGAGCCCAGCGATCGTGTCCCTGCAGCGGGCGGTCGGCAGTGGGTTGATCGGCTTCGGCGCGTGTGCGGAGAATGCCTTTCCAGACCTCGGCATCATGCCTCAGGTCAACGCCGTTTACGGCGTGTCGGAGTTGGTCGTCTACGACCCAATCCTGCCCACGACCTACTACGCCTCCTACGGGGCGCTCACCGGAGGGCCCGGCAAGCCCTTGATTCCCCACGTCTTCTGCCCAGAGATCACCTCGCTACGTCTCGCCCGCTTCTATGGCGTCACCGACATCCTCGAACCTCCCGGAGTTGCCGGACCGCCAGGAACGACCCGTGTCGCCGTGATCCACGGCGAAGGCGTCTATCACGTACCTGCTTCCGGCCGAGCGACGCTTACGCCCCTCCACCGCAGTACGAGAGCGAACTCGTCGATTCCCACGATCGTGTCGGCCATTGAACCGGCCCCTGGCAGTTGGCGCGTCCGCTTTGACGCGCCAACTGCCTCGCGCCTCGTCCTACGCGTGACCGATGTTCCCGGCTGGCACGCCAGCGTCAACGGTAAACCGCTTGCCCTCCATCCGTTCCACGGGGTCATGCTGGCCGCCGACGTGCCGGCGGGGCACGATGTCGTGACGTTGCGCTACTGGCCGGGCACCATCACCGTAGGCCTTGGCGTTGCAGCTGCAGCCGCAGCCGGTCTTGGGCTTGCGCTCGCTTGGGCGGCGCGGAATCGTCGTCGGCGTCCCAACCGGCCGCGGTGCGGAAAACGGGCGTCCTTCGTGCCCACGCCGCAAGCCGACATGGCGCGAAGTGGCTTACCAGCTTCGGCGACGGCCAGCAGACCGCTGCGCGGGTCGGAGGGCACAGCTCGATAGGTGGGCGAGCCTCGGCGGGCGTCAGTCCGGCGCTGTGTCCTTCACCACGCGGCGCCCGACGTGCTCGCTGATGTGGTCGAGCTCCTTGTCCCAGCTCCAGTCCCCGGCCGCCGGCTCGAGCGGCGCGTCGGGCCCGAGCAGCCGGCGCACGGCCGCCTCCAGCGCCTGGGGGGTGGAGGCCCCGACGCAGGTCACCGTGCCGTCCTCGTCGACCAGGATGTTGGTCGGCACGCCACGGATGCCCAGCTGCTCGGTGAAGGTGCCGTGGACGTCCACCAGGACGGGGCCGTCGACGCCCCAGAGCTCACAGAACTGCCGCGCCTCGGTGAAGGGGTCGACCCCTTCCCACACGTTTAGTAGGGTCACTTCCAGGCCCGACCGGCCTGCACGGCGACGCAGATCCTCGATGATCGGCGCCTCCGCGTTGCACGGGCCTCACCAGCTGGCGAAGACGTTCACCACGTACTTGCGCCCGGCCCACTCGCCCAGGTCGCGCGGCTCCTCCGTCCAGAGGTCGACGAGGGGGATCGCCGGCAGCGGGTGGCCAACCAGCGGGTGGGCCACCTCCTCCAGCACGGTGGAGGGGGGGCCGTCGAGCAGGTCGTCGACCACGGTGATCGACCCCGATCCGGCGTTGGCCACGAGCAGGCGTCCGGGATGGAGCGGGTGCTCCGTCACCCCCCCGGGCGCCGCGCCCACCGGGATGCGCGACCACTCGGCCCCGTCGAGCCCGAGCACGCTGACGCTGCCGTCGCCCCGGTTGGCGACGTAGAGGCGGTCGCCGCGCCGTCCCATCGTGAGCCCCACCGGCGCATTGGGCACCGGCAGCTCGGCGGCCACCGACAGGGCGTCGGTGTCGACGCGGCTCACGGTGCTGGCCAGCGAGTCGGCGATGTAGAGGTCGCCGCTGCCCTCGTGCACGCCGACGGCGCACGGCCCCTGGCGGAGCGGCAGCTGGCCCAGCACCTCGAGGTTGTCGGCGTCCACGGCGGTGACCGACGAGGCCACGAAGTTCACGCAGTAGACCCGGCCCCTCGTCTCGTCGACGGCGATGGCGCCCGCCCCCAGCTCGGCCGGCACGGCGGCGATGCGCTCGAGGCGGTCCAGGTCCACGACGCTCATCGTGCAGCCGACGGCGTCCCCGACGTACAGGCGGCGGCGGTCCTCGTCGATCTCGAGCCCCGCCGGGTACGAGCCCACGGGGACGGTGGCGACCACCTCGTTGCGGCTGGTGTCGATGACCGAGACCTGGTCCGACCGGGCGTCGGCGGTGAGGACCCGCCCCGCGCGGTGGTCCACCACGATGTCGATGGGCTCGACCCCCACCGGGATTGTGGCGACGACCTTGGCGTGCTCGAGGTCCACCACCGCCACCGCGTTCGACCGGGAGCAGGAGACGTAGGCCAGCCCCGTCCGGCGGTCGACCACCACGCCCTCGGGATCGAGCCCGACGGGCACCTCCGCCAGCACGGCGTAGGGCACGGGGCCCGTGCCGGTGATCCGGCAGCTCGGCCCGCTCGCCACGATGGCCACGCCGTCGGCGCCGATCGCTCGCTCCACGTCCTCCTCGACGCCCGACGCGTCGTCCATCTCGTCCGGGTCGGCCGGTACCGCCTGCATCCGTTCTCCTTTCCTGCCCATGGGTGGCTACCCGGCCTTTGCCGGTTGGAACCACAGGCGGCAGTCGGCCCGAGGCGGGCTGCCGGCGCGCCACGGGTGTGGCCGGAGCATGCTATGGCAATGGCAATGGACGTGCGGCCCCCTTCCGTCGACGTGCTCGCCCGCTCGATCGCCGACGTCCCCTTGCCCCACCCCATGCTCGTGGAGGCGGCGCGGGACGCCATCGCCGCCGGGGACCCCGACTCCGCCCGGTCACGGGCCGAGCGGCGGGCCCGCGGCCTGCTGCGACCGGTGGTGAACGCGACCGGCGTCCTGCTCCACACCAACCTCGGGCGGGCCCCGGTCGGCCACCACCAGGCGCCCGCTGCCTGGAACCTCGAGCTCGACCTGGAGAGCGGCAGCCGGGGGTCTCGCCGCAGCCACGCCGCCGCCCTCGTGGCGCTGGCCGCCGGCGCCGAGGACGCGCTCGTCGTCAACAACGGAGCGGGAGCGCTGCTCCTGGCCCTCTCGGTGGTGGCCGCGGGCCGGCCGGTC
>JAJYWG010000490.1 GCA_021791615.1 Actinomycetes bacterium | reverse complement strand
TCCGGCTTCTTGCCATCGCCCGCTACGAGGACCGCTACGTCGTGCCCCCAGCGCATGCCGAAGACGCCGGACGCCTCCTCGCCCAGCACGACCTGTCGGGCTGCTCACTCGAGGGTGACGGCGGACCGGGCATGGGTGGAGGCGGTCCTGAAGCGGAGGCGGTGCCCGGGTTCCACCTTCAGCGTCTGGACTCGGCGGACGCCTCGGTCGCCGGGCGCGATCCGAAGGGCCGGCTGCACCTGCGGGTCTCCGAGCACTCCGAGCCCGGGTCGGTCGGCCTGGCCGGCGCTGGCGGGGCCCTATGAGGCCCCAGGTGGCAGCGACGATCTTCGGCTGCGCGTCGGTGCTACTCAGCTACCCTGACGGGGATTTCTCCAGCGACCTGGCAGCGGTGCAGGAGGCTCTCGAGAGGCTCCCGGGCACCTCGGCGCGCGCCAAGCTCCAGCGGGTTGTCGAATGGCTGGCGCCGATGCCGGTGGTGGAGGCGGCGAAGACCTACGTGGACGTCTTCGACCTCTCCCGCGGGATCTGCCTGTACCTCACCTACTACCGTCACGGCGACACGCGCGAGCGGGGCATGGCGCTCACCGCCTTGGTCGAGGCCTTCCGCGACGCCGGGTTCGGGGTCGTTCCCGGCGAGCTTCCCGACTACCTCCCTGCGCTGTTGGAGCTGGCCGCCGCGAGCACGGCCGGCGCCACCGTGCTCGGCGAGCACCGCATGGCCCTCGACGCCCTTCACGGCGTGCTTGTCAAGAAAGACAGCCCGTACGCCGACGCCGTCGCCGCGGTGCGCAGTGTCCTGCCCGGACCGTCGCGCACCGACCGCGAGGCGCTGCGCCAGTACCGGGCGGACGGCCCGCCGTCGGAGAAAGTTGGGCTCGAGCCCTTCGCTCCCCCCGAGACCCTCGGCCACGCCGTCACGATGGGAGCAACCCGGCGGTGAGCGGCGTCTCGGGCCTCGAGATCTTCTGGTGGGCCGTCATCCCCTACGTCGCGATCGCGATCTTCGTGATCGGACACATCTGGCGCTACCGCTACGACCAGTTCGGATGGACCACCCGCTCCACCGAGCTCCAGGAGAAGCGTTGGCTCCGCTGGGGCGGGCCGATCTTCCACTACGCGACGTTCCTCGCCATCGGCGGCCACGTCATCGGGATCCTCATCCCTTCGACGTGGACCAAGGCGATCGGCATCTCCGAACCGGTGTACCGGTGGTTCTCAGCCTCTGCAGGCACCGTCGCCGTGGTTGGCGTCCTCATCGGCATCGCCATCCTGGCAGGCCGACGGATCTTCGTCACCCGGGTGCGCGCCACGACCAGCCCCGTCGACTGGTTCATCTTGGTCCTGCTGCTCATCGAGGTCGCCTTCGGCATGGCGATGACGACGGGCGTCAACCTCCTCGGTGCCGGCTACAACTACCGGACCACCGTGTCGGTGTGGTTCCGCAGCCTCTTCGCCGGCGACCCCAACGTCCATGCCATCGCAGGCGCACCGGTGCTCTACCAGATCCACGTGAGCCTGGCGTGGCTCATCATCGCCGCCTGGCCCTTCACCCGGCTCGTGCACGCCTGGAGCGCCCCGGTCTGGTACATGTGGCGGCCCTTCGTCGTCTACCGCAGTCGCCGCGCCACGCGACCCAACGAACCGGGGACGAGCGGGCGGCGGTGGCGTCGGATCGGGGTGCACTATTGAGCCGCCTCGGCCCACGCCGAGGATCCGCGATGGCGACGCCGGGCTGCGGGATGTGGCGGTGAGCTGGCTCGGCGCGTCAGGCGGTCCCTCGCCAGAAGCCCGGCCTGACCCCGAGCTCCGGGAAGCCCGACGAGGCGAGCAGCAGAGGCGCACCGCTTCCTTGCCGGTGCCAGGCGGGATGGTGCGTCGAAACCTCGCCACCCTCGACCCCGGCTACTTCGCCTGGGTGATGGCGACGGGCATCGTCTCGATCGGCGCGGACCTCCTCGGCTACCAGCTGCTCTCCCAGGTCATCCTCGGCGTGACGGTCGCCGCCTTCGTCGCGCTGGTGCTCGCCTACGCGGCGCGCTTCGCGTTCTACAGGTCCTTTGTCCGCCAGAGCGCGGCCGACCCGACCACCGCCATGGCGTTCTTCACCGTGGTTGCCGGCACCGATGTGCTCGCCGTCCGCCTCGTGCTGGCCGGCGATCCCCTCGTCGCCTTTGCGCTCGGCGCCGCCGCGGCCGTCGTGTGGGTCGGGCTCACCTACGCGCTGCCGTGGTCGATCGTTGCCGCCGCCCGCCGACCGGTGCTCGGCGAGATCAACGGAACCTGGCTGGTGTGGGTCGTCGCCACCCAGTCTCTGTCCATCGTGGCGGCCGCCGTCACGCCGAGCGCCCCCGCATCGTGGCTTCGGGCTGACCTACCGGCCATAGCGGTCTGTCTGTGGGGGCTGGGCGTCATGCTCTACCTCGTCCTCATCGTCATCATCTTCCTACGGCTCCTCTTGATCGAGGTCACCCCTGCCGAGATGGGGCCGGCCTACTGGATCGCCATGGGCGCGACCGCCATCAGTGTCCGGGCTGCAGCGGGGATCCTCGTTCTCCGCGACCCTCGAGCGACGGTGCTCGTGGCGCTGCTACGACCGTTCGTCACCGGCCTGTCCGTGGTGCTGTGGGCGTTCGGCACCTGGTGGATCCCCCTGCTCGTGCTCTTGGGCTTCTGGCGCTACGTGCTGCGCCGCTACCCGCGCACCTACGAGCCGAGACTGTGGAACGTCGTGTTCCCCCTCGGCATGTACACCGTTGCCTCCTTCAGCCTCGGGCGCGTCCCTGGACTCGGGTTCATGGCGTCGATCGCCCGGGTGTGGGTGTGGGTCGGGGTCGCCGCGTGGGTCGCCGTGCTCGTGTTGATGGGCGCCGCCCTCGTGCGGGTGCTCGTCGCTCACCGGCGGCCGATGCGCGGAGTCCCCCTGTGAGCGCGCGCCCAGCTTGCCCCACGAGACGCTCGCGCCGAGGAAGAAGGAGATCGACCATGACCGAACAACGCCCACCGCTACGCCCCTTCTCGAGGGACACGGCGCTCCAGAAGGTCAAGGGCGCCGAGGACGCCTGGAACAGCCGCGACCCCGAACGCGTCGCCCTCGCCTACAGCGAGGATTCGGTGTGGCGCAACCGCGACACCTTCGTCACCGGCCGGGCTGAGATCGTCGCGTTCCTCCGTCAGAAGTGGGCACGCGAGCTCGACTACGCGCTGCGCAAGGACCTGTGGGCCTTCGACGGCAACCGGATTGCCGTGCGCTACCAGTACGAGAGCCACGATGCGAGCGGCCAGTGGTGGCGCAGCTATGGCAACGAGCTGTGGGAGTTCGACGAGCACGGCCTGATGTCCCGCCGAGAAGCGAGCATCAACGACGTCCGCATCGCCGAGTCGGAGCGGCGCATCTTCGGGACTCGCCCGGCTGGAGAGCGCGGAGGCGAGAACCCGCTGCGCTGAGAATCAGTGGGATCGACCGGTCCCGGTGAGACGTCGGTGACACCGGCGGCCTCAGGCGACGATAGTGACGCAGCAGCGTCCGGGCTCGGGGTCGAGGCGGACGGCCCCAGGGGCGAGACCCGCCTCCTCGACGACACCAGAGAGCAGCTCGTGGTTCATGTGGCAGACCAGGTCGCGGTGTTCCTCCGCCAGGGCATGGAAGGGGCAGTTGGCCATCGTGACCACTCCGCCAGCCAGCCTCGGCTCGTAGCCGTGGCGGGCGAGCAAGCCGACCAGACGCTCGATCAGCGCCGGCTGAGATTCGCCGAGTGGGGCCCCGGTCGGTGACGGGCGAAGGTCGCGGCCGATGTCGTGGCCATGCATCCGGGCGACATCGGCGAGCAGGTCACCGATGGCGAGGTCACCGGCAACCCCGTCGACCCGTTCGACCGCACGGGCGAGGAGCTCGGCGGCGAGGACGTAGCGGCGCTCGGGCACACTCACGGTGAGCTCGCCTGACGCCCGGCGGTACCACTTGGCCGGTCGACCCGCCCCCGGGCCACCCCGCCCGGGAGGTCGGTGGAAGCGGACCTCGAGCAGGCCGGCGTCCACCAGCTTGTCGAGGTGGAACACGGCGACCGAGCGCGGTACGCCGAGGGCGACCGCGACGCCATCGCGGCTCACTTCACCACCTGGCGAAGACGCCACATGCTCGTAGACGCGTCGGCGCAGCGGCTCGTTCAGCACCGCCAGCGCGGCCAGTGTGTCGGGCCCGGAGTCGGTGTCGGCTTCCACGACCACCCATTCTAAAACATGTCGAAGTTGACGGAACACATGGTCCGCTATCTAAGATGAACAGTAGTTGATCTTAGAAAGGAGACGTCGATGGCGATCACCGCTACCCACCACCACGAGGGCCGGCACACCCTGGGGCTTCTGCAGGTCCCGTCCGAGATCGACCTGCAGCGGGCAGCCCGCGCCGTCTCCGAGCTGCTCGACGCGCTGGGCGTCGACCGAGACGGCGACGGGCTCGCCGACACGCCGACCCGCGTCGCTCGCGCGTATGCCGAGCTCCTCACGCCAGAGCCCTTCGAGGCCACCTCGTTCGCCAACGTCGAGGGGTACGACGAGCTGGTCGTGGCCCGTTCGATCCCCTTCTCCTCGTTGTGCGAGCATCACCTCCTTCCCTTCGCAGGCCTCGCCCACGTCGGCTACCTGCCTGGGGATCGGCTCATCGGTCTGTCCAAGCTGGCAAGGGTGGTGGCCCACTACTCCCGGCGTCTTCAGGTCCAAGAACGCCTCACCACCCAGGTCGCCCAGTCGTTGGAACGGGCCCTTCATCCCAAGGGTGTCGGCGTGGTCCTCGAGGCAGAGCACGCCTGCATGTCGCTGCGCGGGGTTCGTGCCGCGGGATCGAAGACGGTCACCTCGGCGCTCGGCGGGATCGTCCGCGACGACGAGCGGACCCGTGCGGAGTTCTTCTCGATCGTCGGGTGCTGTCCGTGAGCTCCGGCGGGCTGGCCGGCCCGCGGCGATTCTCCCACTGGAAGTTCACGGCTCAGGCGCTCGCACAGGCGAAGAAAGCCGTGACAATCTCGGTGTGCCTGCCCGCCCGCGACGAAGCGACCACGATCGGCCGCATCGTGGCGACCATCAGAGAAGACCTTGCAGGCAACGTCCGCCTCGTCGACGAGATCCTCGTCGTGGACGACCGTTCCTGCGATGCCACCGCCTCGGTCGCAGCCACTGCTGGTGCCACGGTGCTGCCGGTGGCGGTGCCCGCAGGCTCTGCACCCGGGAAGGGTGCGGCGATGGCGACCGCTTTGGCCGAGAGCCGCGGGGATCTCGTGGTCTTCTTGGACGCCGACATCGAGTCCTTCTCGTCACATTTCGTCGTCGGACTGCTCGGACCGTTGCTCAGCGACCGGAGCATCGGTTTCGTGAAGGCCACCTACCGCCGGCCACTCGCCGGGATGCCCGGGGAAGGGGGCAGGGTCACCGAGCTTGCGGCCAAGCCGCTCCTGGCACTGCTCCAACCGGACCTCGCCTGCTTCGGGCAACCGCTGGCCGGCGAGATCGCGGCTCGGCGGTCCGTGCTCGACGGCCTGGCGCTGCCTTCCGACTACGGAGTCGACGTGGCCGCGCTCATCGACGTGGCACGACGCATCGGGCTCGGTGCCATGGCCGAGGTGGACCTCGGCGAGCGCCGCCACCGCAACCGGCCCCTCTCCGAGCTGGCGCCGCAAGCTCGGTCGGTGATCCAGACCATCTTGGCGCGTTCGGGCGTCGACATCGCCATGTCGGGAGGAAAAGACCCCACGCGCGTTGACGCCAGGTACCGGGCGATGCCGGTGGACGACCGCGGTGGCGCGCCGGTGACAGATAGACGCAAGCTGACAAGAGAATTACCGGTGCCATCCTCGGGCCAGTGGTCGCGACGCGAGGTCGGGGTGCGGGGCGAAGCCCTGCTCGGAGCGTCAGCTCCGAGGTT
>JAJYWG010000512.1 GCA_021791615.1 Actinomycetes bacterium | reverse complement strand
ACTTGGTAGGTGCTCCTTCGCTTGGGCGTGAATGTGGTTTCTCAACTCACATCATCCCAGGTAGAGGAGCACTTTCCGCGTCTTTCAGACCCCCGTTGACCAGCGCGGATGAAATATCAGGGTCTGATCCTGCGAAGTCGCTGGTAGCCGAGCTTGCAGATGGCGGCGCCATAGCAGCCGCCTGCTCAATCTCGGCGCGACAGACGCGCACGTTGACGGAACGGATGGGTCACCTTGACGGTTCGGGCCTGACTGTCTTCGCCGGCGGCTGGTCGACGGCGTGGTCGAACGCCCTCGCTTCATCGGCACCGTCCGGCGAGAATGTCTCAACCGGGTGCTCGTCCTCGGACGGCGCCACCTTGAGCTCGTGCTCGCCGAGCGCGTCGAGCACTACAACCGCCACCAGCCCCTCAGCCAGCAGGCATCGTCTGAGGCCGACGCGGCGACTCCGGCCCGGATCTGCATGCTCGATGGGAGCGACCTCCGACGAGCCGACGTCTTGGATGGCCCCATCCACGAGTACCGACTCGTCTCGTGACCCTGGGCCGACGAGTCTTCGGCACCAACACCGCCCAGCGGGTGCCGGCCAGCAAATCCTGAGTTGATTGGTCAAGATTAGCGCTCTACCGTGGGGACTCGTTCGAGAGCGACGGAGGAGCGCCACGATGACCGAATCCGGCGTCACCCACGACCGCCTCGGGGCCACCCGAACCGACCCGACCTTCTACCGAAGCGCCGCGGAAGCCGCTGCCGCCCCGAGGGAGCAGCTGGCCTATCTCGTGGCCTTCGACCGCTCCGGGGACCTACCCGACGCCTTGAGCGTCATCGACGTCGATGAGTCATCGGAGCGCTTCGGCCAGGTCGTGGGATGGTCCGAGCTCCCGACGCGCGGCGACGAGCTGCACCACTTCGGCTGGAACGCCTGTTCGAGCGCACTGATGCACGCCGGCCACGACATGGGAGCCGAGGGCCTCCAGCGGCGCTACCTGCTGCTGCCGGGCATCCGCAGCTCGCGCATCACCATCTTCGACACGCAGCCCGACCCCCGTTCGCCCCGGTTGCACAAGACGATCGAGCCGGACGAGCTCGCAGCGAAAGCCGGGTACTCACGGCCGCACACCTTGCACTGCGGACCCGACGGCGTGTTCCTCACTTGCCTCGGCGGCGCCGACGGTGCCGAGGGGCCCGGCGGGATCGCTCTGCTCGACCACAACACCTTCGATGGGCTGCGCGCCTGGGAGACCGACCGGGGCCCGCAGTTCCTCGCCTACGACGCCTGGTGGCACCTCAACCAGAACACCCTCATCTCGAGCGAGTGGGGCACCCCGTCGATGATCGAAGACGGCGTGGTGCCCGAGCTGCTGACCTCCCAGCGCTACGGTCACGCCCTGCACTTCTGGGATCTCGCCGCAGGGCGGCACCTGCAAAGCGTCGATCTGGGCTCCGAGCACCAGATGGTCCTCGAGCTGCGACCTTCGCACGACCCGGATGCCACCTGGGGGTTCGTTGGAGTGGTGGTCTCGACTGCGGACCTGTCCGCCTCGGTGTGGCGGTGGTACCGCGATGGCTCGGCGTGGAAGGCGGACAAGGTGATCAGCATCCCCGCCGAACCCGCAGACGCGACCAGCCTGCCCCCGCCTCTGGCCCCCTTCGGGGCTGTCCCGCCGCTGATCACCGACATCGACCTCTCCGTGGACGACCAGATGCTATACGTGTCGTGCTGGGGGACCGGGGAGCTCAAGCAGTACGACGTCTCGGAGCCGGCCACCCCCGTCGAGGTCGGCTCGCTGCACCTCGGTGGGATCATCCGGCGAGCCGCGCATCCCGCCTCACCGGACGAGCCGCTCGATGGCGGACCTCAGATGATCGAGGTGAGCCGCGATGGTCGGCGGGTCTATGTGACCAATTCCCTCTACGGCGCATGGGACGACCAGTTCTACCCGCGCGGCGTCGGCTCCTGGCTCGCCAAGATCGACACCGACCCTGTCGGCGGCGGCCTCAACATCGACGAGCGGTTCTTCCCCCACGGCGAGGACTTCCGTGGCCGCCGGGTCCATCAGGTGCGTCTGCAGGGAGGCGACGCGTCGTCCGACTCCTACTGCTACCGCTGACGCAGGCTGGCTGGTCGGCCATGCTTCGGACCCAAGCGGTCGTTGGTCGAATCTCCCAGGCCCGACGCGGACTGTCGTTGACTATCGAGCCCATCGTGAAGAAGCGAAGAATCCGGGGCCCGGTCGGGATCCTCTGTGACCAAGGTGCCGAGCGGGAGGTCGAGGCGGGCGAGCCCGGCCAGTCGGGGGGAACTGTTGGACCTTTCAGGTGATCGCCGGCTTCCTGGCGGCCGCCTCCCTCGATCGCCCGCTGGCCAATGAGCCGTCGTGAGGGAATAGCCGCGGACAGAAGGTGTCCGCTCCGGAGTGCAAGATTGGAATCATCGCGAACTGGGTAGGAACAACCTGAAAGAGGTCGCCCAGACCCTGCTTCCTTTCCTTGGCCAACGGCCAGGGATCACGAAATGGAGGCAACCAAATGGGTCGAGCGGGAATGGTCTTCAGCGCCATCGCCATCGCAGTGGGTGCGATCCTGTACTGGGCGGTGACCACCCAAGGCACGGGGTTCCGGGTTTCCACCGTCGGCGTCATCCTCATGATCGCCGGGGGAGTCGGCTTCATCGCCTCGTCGATCGTGTTCGCCACGTCCCGACGTCCGGCACTCAGCGGTCACCACTCCTACGACCGCCAGGTGGTCGACCCCCAGGGCCGTTCGACCGAAGTGCATGAACAGGTGCACTAAGCCTCGATGTCCGTGACGTCGCGGGACCGTAGTACTTCAACGACCTCGAAATTGGAAAGGAAAACGAGATGATTCTTCTCGGGATCTTGTTGCTGATCATCGGCGCCATCGCCGGGCTCTCAATCTTCTGGGTGCTCGGTCTCGTCCTCGTGGTCGTCGGTGTCGTTTTCGCCATCGCCGGCCATTCTGGCCACCAACTCGCCGGCCGCAGTCACTGGTATTGAGCAGACGGCAATCCCTCAGCCGCTGACCTCACCGCGAGCGGTACCGCCATCAGCTCCTACGTTGGCACAGAGACAGCGCCAGCAACTCGCCTTCGGGCTCGACGCTCGAAACCGATTCCCTAAACCGCACCGAAGGAGACCTACCATGAGCACCCAGGACAAGGCCAAGAACAAAGCCCAGGAAGTCACGGGCAAGGTGAAGGCGAAGACCGGCGAAGCCACTGGTGACAAGAGCCTGCGAGCACATGGCAAGGCACAGCAGGCTCAAGCCAATGTCAAGCAGGCTGGCGAAAAGGTGAAAGACGCTTTCACGCGCTGACCGTTTCGGTGATGCTACGCAAGGTACGCGGCTTCCTGTACATCAAGAGGAAAGGAGGGCC
The DNA here is from genome assembly GCA_021791615.1 of Actinomycetes bacterium. The sequence continues at coordinate 2,546 of JAJYWG010000512.1, read as the reverse complement.
CGTGCTCCGCTCATTGATTGGTATTGCGATTTTGGTCATCCTGATCATCGTTATCGTCGCGCTAGTTCACTAAACTGCGCCGTCGGATCGAGGAGCGAGAGCCGGGTTCCCGGGAGCGCTGTAGGTTCCGAAGACTAGTTCAGTCGTTGACGAGGACCTCCCTAGCGTCGACCAAACACTGCTCCCCAGCAGTGCCAGCGTTGGCTGGACCCGTATCATCCGACAAGCGGCGCCATGGCGGCCGCCTGCTCATTCTCGTGACCAACTGGGGTCGTCCTACCGATAATCGGGCCCGAGTTACTGCGGGGAGCACGGACCGCCGTCAGGGGTGGAGCAGGTCATGTTGGCGCGATCACCGCGATGCCGTATAGGCAAGCGGCCGCCGCCATACGGTCGTCGTAGGTCACGATACCGTCGAGCTCGTCGCCCAGTTCCAGAGCTGCGGCGAGATGCAAAGCGTCCAGACTGCGCAACTCGTCGGGGTCAAGCGTGGCCGCCCGTTCGAACGTGACGGAGGTGAGGTTGATCAAGGTGATGGCGTCGAGCACGGTCCGAGCGCGCTGCATCTGGTTGGGAGCGGCACGTCGGGTTGCCCGAAGAAGCTCGGTGCGCAACAAGTCGCTGGCGACCACCCGCGTTTCGTGGGTGGTCGCCCACGACGCCATCGCTTCTGATTCCGCTTCAGCGACGACTAGCTTGGCGGCCGCGGACGTGTCTAGGTAAAAGGCCATCAGTAGCGTTCTTCGGCCCGCATCGTCGCAACGGCTTCGGAGAGCACTGGCTGTTCCACGCCCGCATCAGAGGGCGCGCCAAGGGCGCCAAGGGAACCCTTCGCCAGCCGAGCCCGACCGGAAGCGATAAGCCCGGCGACCCGTCCTTCCGGAACCGGAATCAGCTGGGCGACTGGTCTTCCTCGATCGGTGATAGTCACCACTTCGCCGGCGGCGGCTCTGGCCACCACCTGCGAGGCGTTCTGCTTGAGGGCTCTAATGCCGACCGTGCTCATGTTCTACATTGTAGCACTCTTTCGATTCCAGCGACCCTTGCGAGGCGCATCAGGTGAAAAGACCTGCAGCGCTAGGGAAACTGTCATCAGACGCCAGAGCCCATAGCGACGACCCGGACGGTTCCCAAGCGGCGCCCGATGCCGGTGGCCGTAACTGAAGAAGAGGTCCACGGCGCTCGGTGGCCCAGTCGACGCCGTCTTCGCTGGCGGCGGCATCAGATTTGTAGACCCTGAAGGGTCCAAGAACGCGATCGGCGCCTTGACCAGGCAGGACCCGAACGGCGAGCCTGCACGCCCATGGCGTTCAGCTTCCTCTACCGTCTATTCTGCCGCCTCGTCGAGGCGCTGTCGCTCCACCGCATGGAGGCCGTCGCCAAAGAAGCGGAGATCCTGGTGCTCCGTCATCAGCTGGCGGTCCTTCGCCGGCAGGTCGCCAGGCCCCGGTTCTCCTGGTCGGACCGGGCGTTCATCGCCACTGTGGCGAAACTCGTGCCGCAAGAGCGCTGGGCGTCGTTCCTCGTCCGGCCCGAGACGATCCTGCGATGGCATCGGGCCCTCGTCCGGCGGCACTGGTCCTACCCACACAGCAGTCCGGGGCGACCGCAGCTCCCAGAGGAGACCATCGAGCTCATCGTGCGCCTGGCGCGGGAGAACCCGCGCTGGGGGTACGTGCGCATCGTCGGAGAACTGAAGAAGCTCGGCGTTACGGTCTCGAAGGCCAGCGTCGCCAACGTCCTCGGGCGCCACGGGGTCCCGCCAGCGCCACGCCGGGACGGCGCGACCTTGGTAGGGTTCCTCCGCACCCAGGCCAAGGCCGTGCTGGCGACGGACTTCTTCACGGGCGACAGCGTGCTTCTGCGTCGCTACTACGTCCTGTTCGTGATCGAGGTCGAGCGAAGAGTCGTCCACCTCCTCGGCGTCACCACCAACCCGGACAATCCCTGGGTCACCCAGGTCGCCCGCAACTTCGCGACTGGTCTCGAAGATGCCGGTCGTCGCTTCCGCTTCCTTGTCTGTGACCGCGATGGAAAGTTCACCTCGTCGTTCGACACGGTGTTCGCCTCCGTCGGCATCAAGGCCGTCAAGACCCCGGCCCGCGCCCCACGGGCGAACGCGTACGCGAAGCGCTGGGTGCGCACCGTCCTGTCTGAGTGCCTCGACCACCTGTTGACCTTCGGCCGACGCCACCTGGAGGCGGTCCTCTCCGAGTACGTCGCTCACTACACCCGGGCTCGCCCCCATCGCGGCCTCGACCTTGACACGCCTAAGCCCCATCCGGCTGCCAACCGCACCGGGGTCTTCCGGCGACGCGACGTCCTCGGCGGCCTTATCCACGAGAACGAGATCGCCGCCTGACCAAGCAGGCCCCTCCACCCGGACACCTTCCGATCCATCGCGCCAACCGTTGCGCCGCATGCAATGGATCGGCATCGAGGAAGCCACAGCCGCCGCGTTACGCGGCAGCGCGCTCGGTCAGTGCCACACGCCGCGAGCGTTACCGGTCCTGAGTGCGTCGGATCGAATTGTTGGACCCTTCAGG
>JAJYWG010000101.1 GCA_021791615.1 Actinomycetes bacterium | reverse complement strand
CTGGGGTCCCGTGCCGATGCCGGTGGCGAGGCGGGACCCGAGACTCGACCGCCGGCTGCGCTCGGAGAAGGCCCATCGAGAAGCTGAAGGACGCGGGTTCGATTCCCGCCACCTCCACAAATTCGGCCAACACGAACCGCCCCGGTGCGGGGCGCCGGGCGGTGTCAAGCCCTCGACCGCGAGGACTTGACTGGACCCGCCACTAGGACAAATGCGGGCGTGGCCGGGGCGGTGCACGACCCACCATGGGCGGCCGATGCGGGTTCCGAGCTAAACCGCCTCGGCTATGCGAAGAGGCGCTCCTCGAGCTCGGCGCGCGCGATCCCGTGGTGCGTGGCGATGTCGCCGAGTATGGCTGCCAGAGTACCGACCCGTAATGGGCCGCCAGCAGGCACGGTGACGCGGTGCTCGCCGTTCACGAGGGTGAACAATCGAAGATGGCTTCCGGACTGGCGGACGATCTCGTAGCCGAAGTGCCGCCGCAGCAGCGTCGACAGCTCGCGTCCGGTCAGGTCACGAGGCAGCCTCACACGGCGAGCAGCTCATCGCGAACAAGGTGTAGGCGGACGAGCCGTGGACGCTCGTCCTCGTCGAAATGACAGATGACCGCGTCGCGCACCATCTCCCGGAGCGCGCCGAGGTCGTCGGCCTCGGTGACGATCGTCTCGCCGAGGGCGCGAGCGATATAGCCACCCTCCGGCGCCTCCTCCACGACGAAGACGATCTCCTTCACGTCCATCCTCCTCATGCTACCGCCAAGGGTCGCGGACGGCCGTCGCGTCGGCTCACCGCTTCCGGCCGAGGGTGCGGGCATCGGATGCGAGGAGGAGCACCCGGTTCGTATGCTGTCCTCCAAGGTCCACCTGATTCTTGCTCAACGTCTGCGCTGGTCGGGGCACTGCGCCCTGGCCAGAGTCGACGGGAATCGAACCGGGCGCCCATGCAGAGTCCAGATCGCGATCGAGCTGGCTCTCCTGCCCAGACGAGATTTCACATCGCAGGCATAGCATCACCGCTATGGCTTGGGGTACGATCGAGCTGGAACAGGAGGTCGAGGCATGGCTCCTGACGCTCCCTGATGAGCTGTTCGGCCAAGCGGAGCGGTACATCGACTTGCTCGCCGACGAAGGCGTGCATCTCGACGAGCCCTTCACTCGACAGCTCCGCGGGAAGCTCCGGGAGTTGCGCATCCACCTCGGTCGCCAGCAGACGAGGATCACGTACTACATCGCAACTGGCCACAGGATCGTGCTGCTCACCGTGTTCCTGAAGACGCGCCAGCGAGAGCGTCGGGAAGTCCAACGGGCATGGAGCGCAATGCAGACCTGCATCGCCGAGGGGCATACCGTGGAGGACGACGAATGACGCGCAAGACCTGGGACGAGGTGAAAAGGGAGCGGGCCGACTCGCCAGCTCGCCACCGCGGCTACGAGCGCGCTGGACGGACGATCAGGCTCGCGACGGAGATCCACGAGCTCCGGGAGAAGCGGGGGCTGAGCCAGCGCGAGTTCGCCGAGCGTCTCGGCACGACCCAGTCCGCCGTCGCGCGCCTCGAGGCCGGCAACGTGTCCCCCAGCCTGCCGACCCTCGACAAGGTCGCCGAAGCGCTCGGGGTCGAGCTCGTCGTGAGCTTCGTGGACCTCGACGATCGGATGGCCGGCTGATCGGCTACGGGTGCCGGGCCAGTCAGCACTCATCGTGCGTCGATGAGATTACGGAGCTGGCGCTACAGTAGGCGGGAGTTCGAATACGAGAAACGCAACACCACGATGGCGTGTTCGCAAGGTCGGGCACGCTGTGTTCGCGATAGGCCCCACCTTGGAGTGGGCGGGGCCCCGAAAGGGGCGGCCTCTTCTGCTTCGACGCGGAGGAGCAGGGCTGATCCGAAGAGCTGTCTCACAGGTGTTGTCCGTTGACAGCGGTGACCCTCGTTTTCGTTACCTACTGCGCAGAGTCTCCGAGGTCGGAGCCTCTCGCCCGTGCATAGCCTTCGAGGCTCGGCAGCACCCTGAGGTCCTTCGGCCGTGCAGCTGCTCGCTTCGAGCGGATGACATCAGCGAGGCTGGCAACTCGGGCCTCGGTGTCGCCGATGAGGACCGTGGTCGCGCGCTTCGTCAAGGCCTCGAAGCCGCCGGTGCCGCTCCGATGGAAGGCGAGGTCGAAGTCACCGTACCGGCGGGTGAGGTTCAACATCACCATCTGTGCGATGAGCTGTGACACGGGATCGAACGGCACGCCGTCCAGTGTGCCGGCCACCCGGAGTCGCGCGCCGATCTCGCGCGGCGCGTCGGCGATCCGCCGGAGGTTCTCTGGGCTCGACGACGGCGTGAAGTCGATGTCGAGCGCCGGTGCCTCGTCGGTCACGACACAGCGGATCAGCCGCGGAGCCCAGCCCGGCGCCCACCTTCGGCGAGGCGCTCGACGTTCCGCCGGTGAGCGGCGGCGACCCGCTCCCGCTCCTCGGTGGACCGGAGCCGTTCGAAGGCGCCGAGCACGGCATCGTGGTCGTCCACCGGCTCCAGATGGACACGCATCTCGAGGCCGGCCGCGGCGAGCAGCCGCTCGAGGGTCGAGAACGCAGGATCGGCATGGCCCAACTCGATCCGAGCAATCGTCGACTGTGCTACGCCTGCTCTCGCCGCCAGCTCCCGTTGGCTGAGCCCAGCGCGTACCGGTGCGCTCGTGAGGAGCCCTCCGGCAACGGTCGTGCGGGAAACGAAACGTCGACGACGGTCATTGCCTTATGATAGCGCCGACGCTATCACCTCCATCACCTCCATCACCTCCATCACCTCCATCACCTCCATCACCTCCATCGCCTCCGTCGCGGCGAACGGCTCAGCGTGGTCGACTGCTCCGATCGAGCTCGCTGACGAGGGCGGTCTCCAGGTCTTCGGCGGGGATGCGCGCACTCCGGCAGCCGTAGGTGCCCCTGGTCTGGCAGCTTCCGTCGAAGCGAGGATCCACAGCGTGCCGGACGGGTCGGACCAGGCGCCGGGACGGACCTGCAGCCGATGGCCGCCAACTCGATGGCCGCCAACTCGGTGCCTCACGATGAGGCGCGGGTCGTTCTGCCAACGGCCCTCGACCAGGCCGACCTGGGGAACGGTCCTGCATGCCGCGGAGAGGAGGCGAGATCGGTCGGCGGATATCGCGAGCGGACGCCCACTTGGGGACTGGTGATCGTCCGGGCCCACAGGAGCCACAGCGACGCCAGTCCGGCGCGGCATGCTGCCGAGGGTCCCGGGCACATGCCGGAGAGTGGACCGGTGACCTTCGCAAGGAACGGCTCAACCGGCCTGAGCAGGCTCCAAGTGGTCGTGCACGGCACGGCGAATGACCTCCGCCTCCGCCAGGTGCTCGGCCCGGGCGTGCGCTTGAAGCTGCTGGCGCAGCTCGGGCGGGAACCGGACCGAGATGTTCCCGGCCGGTGCCGAACCCAGGAGGGGACGGCCGGCAGGTCTGCGGACAAGTCGCTCTGCGTCGAAGCCGGCCTCGGCTTTCCCGGCTGCCTTCTCGACCAGTTCGTCGGTGATCGGACTGCCGGCGATCGTGAGGGGTGGGCGCTTCGTGGTCGATTGCCAGCGCGGTCCGGGCCGAGGACCAAGACCATGGAAGCCTCGTCGTGCAATGCATGAGGGTCGTCTCCCACGCAGCCGGGGTGTGCGAGGGCATGTCGAATGTCGTCGTCTGCCGTCGTCGCTGACCCCGTGGCGTCGAGCAGGCGGCTCGATCCAGAGGTCAGGTTCCGACACCACGGTCTTGTACCGCGAAACTCCTCGGACCACGGTCACGGGGTAGCAAGGCGGTAGCGACCCGCAGGCAACCTTTCGAGCCGCGGATACGGGGGGCGGCGGGCGAGGCGGGCTCATCTGCAACATCGACTTGGCCACCGTCTCCCGGGACCAGGCGGATCCGCAGGAGACCATCGCGCCACACACGCTGTCGCGGCCCAAGACCCGCTCCCACCAACGGCCAGTGCCTCGACGCCTGAGCCGACCTCGTCCCGGCAGGTGGGAATGGCCGGCTTGCGTCCCCCAGGTAGACGGGCCGACAGGCGAGAGGCCGCTACGCGCCGCAGCCGGCCCCGAGATGCGCGTCCATCTCGGCCCCTCCGACGCCACGGTTCATCCCTGCAGACATTGACACCAGTCGATGTGGGATGCCACACTCGGATCGGCTCCCGTCAACGTACCCCGCAGATCTGACCCTGATATTGCAGCGAAGTAGCGGCACGCGCCTGCGAATGACGCGACAAATGCTCCTCAACCTGGGAGAATGCAGCTGACGAAAGCGCATCGACAACCCAGGAGAGGAGCACCTGTCCGGTGAAGACTACCGCGCCGCTGTTCGAGATCGAGGACCCTATCGTCGCCCGGCCGCTGCGCCGGGTTGCCCCGGTCGCCGTGGAGGCGAGCGAGGACAACGTGACCGGTGTGGCCGGGATCGCGCTTGTCGGCGAGCTGCTCGATCGCCTCGGCCTTGTGGAGGTGGCCGACCGGCGCAACCTCCGTCCGATCGGTCCCGGCGGCTACTCGGGCGGCGAGTGCTACCGCCCCATCGTCGAGCTGCAGCTCGCCGGCGGCGACTTCCTCTCCGACGTGTCGCTGCTCGAGGACGAGGCGACGGGGCGCCTGCGGGGCAGCCACGCGCTGCCCTCCCACACGACGCTCTTCCGCTTCCTCGCCGGTGCGGACCTCGGTCGTGTCATGCGGGCCCAGGCGGTGAACCGAGACCTGTTGCGGCGCGCCTGGGCGATGGGGGCAGCTCCTTCTCCGGGACGGCTCACGATCGATCCCGATGCCACCTACATCGACACCTACGGCAAGTTGAAGGAGGGCTCGCGCTTCTCCTACAAGGGCGAGGTGCAGATGTCCCCGCTCGTCGGCGTCGTGGGAGAGACGGGTGACGTGCTCGCCATCCGTGCCCGGGGCGGCAACGCGAGCCCGAGGCGCAAGCTCGCCTCCTTCATCGACGAGTGCGTCGCTTCCATCCCGGCCGAGGCACGGCCGCTCTATGAGCTATGGATCCGCATCGACTCGGCCGGGTTCTCGAACAAGGTGGTGGAGACCTGCGTGGCCCACAAGGCGATCTTCACCATCACCGCCGAGCAGAACGCTCCGGTGCGTGAGGCCATCTGTGCACTCGCGATGGCCCCCGAGACATCCTGGACACCGGCACAGGACGTGGACGGCGAGCTCTCCGGCTCCGAGGTCGCCGAGACCACCTACGCCTTCTCGGGTCGTGACCTGCGCCTCGTCGTGCGCCGTCAGCGAAAGGCGGCCGGCGAGCAGCTGAGCTTCGACGACCTCGGCGGCTGGCGGTTCTTCGCCTGCATCACGAACGCGCCAGCCAGCATCGAAGCAGCACAGATCGACCATCACCACCGCCTGCGTGGCGGAGCCGCCGAGGAAGCGATCCGTCAACTGAAGTCCGACTTCGCCATGAACCACGCTCCGGTGCAGAACTTCTTCGGCAACTGGCTCTGGTGGCTCGCCTCGGCGCTGTCGCACAACGTCGCCCGCTGGCTGCGGGTGCTGGCGCTTCCCGAGTCCTTTGCCACCTGCAGGGGCAAGCGCCTGCGCACGAGCTTTCTCAACGTGGCCGCCAAGGTGGTGCGCCGGGGGCGCAGGCTCCTCCTCCGGCTGCCCGCCGCCTACCGCCACGCCGAGGCGTTCATCGCCGCGCTGGCACGCCTGCGGGAACTGCCTCGCTTCGCCTAAGCCCCGCTCGCTCACCGATCCACCGACGACGACTGGCGGAGCCATGCCCGAGGGCCATTCCGAATGCCAACAAACCGTGCCATCGAGCCTCTGGACCGTTTCATCGCCCGCTCACTCGGCACCCTTCGCGCTCGGTGGAGCACACAGGCCGCTTCCAAGCTTGGATCCGGGCCACTGACCTACCGGGCTGCAATATCAGGGTCAGAGGTCAGATGCGCAGGAG
>JAJYWG010000504.1 GCA_021791615.1 Actinomycetes bacterium | reverse complement strand
CCACAAGAGTCTCTGATCGGCGACGCCCATGCTCGGACCGCGCCGACGTTTCAGCAGCGAACACGAGTCCTGCGCAACCGCCCGGCCATCGGTATGCGGTCAGTCGGGATTGCGCGGTGGATTGAGGTTTAGTCGATCTCGAGCAACTGGGTGGTCCGCTCTCGGTCCGGAGGTTTGCCGAGGACCTTGGTCTGTCGGTGGTTGCAATAGGGCTGGGGATCCTTCGCTCACCTGATGACGTTCTCGACGCCATGCTGGAAGCCAGCGCTGCTCTAGGGGCTAGCGCTGTTGTTTGGGTTCCTCCGATCCGAGGCTACGGGGACTGGCCGAGCATGAGCGATCAGGCAGATGCCCTTGGACGAAGAGCATCTGAGCTTGGGCTGGGGGTGTGGTGCCACGCGCCACACGCCGCCACTCTGGTCGAGACGCCGGACGAGATCGCGAAGCTGTTGTCGGAGAACCCTGGGACGCGACTTTGCTTCGACACCGGGCACTTCGGTCTGTTTACCCCTGAGGTTGCGAGCGGCATCGAGCGTTTCACCAGTTCCATTGACCACCTCCATCTGCGCGGCTTACATCGAATGGGAAGTGAGGTGCTCGGGGACTATCTTCCAGACCGAAAGAACTGGGAGATCATCTTTCGCATAGGCACAGACTTCAGCGGGCCGGAAGAGGGCGTGCTCGACCTTTCATCAGCGGCCTCACTCCTCGTTCGTGCTGGCTATCGCGGATGGTGGTCGGTAGAGCCACCTCGGAAGTCCGGTGGGGATCGTTTCGCAAGCATGCAAGCCTCACTTGCCGCTGTGCGGGAGCTTCGAAAAGGCAGGGTGAAGTGAACGTCGCTTTGTTGGGCTGTGGATGGATCGCCGCCTGGGGGCACGGCCGGGCAATTCCTGGGGTTGATTCGTGGAACGTCGTGGCAGTGGCGGATCCAGATCTCGCCCTGGCTTCTCAGGTAGGTGCCCAGTTCAACTTGGCGCCCGATCGATGCCTTGGGGACCTCAAGGACCTCCTCACGCTCGACGAGGTCGAGCTGATCTGTGTGCTGACTCCTCCGAGCCTGCACCGTGAGCATGTCGAAGCCATCGCCGCGGCGGGGCGGCATATCGCGTGTGAAAAGCCGTTTGCACTCACTTTGGCCGATGCCGACGCAATGCTCGAAGCTGCAGCGGCTGCGGGGGTTGTGCTCTCCGTTTTCCACAACCACATCTACGTGGAAGAGCATCAACTTGCACGCCGGCTGATCGATCAAGGGGCGATCGGTGACGTCGAAGGACTGGTGATCAACGGTCTGGGCAGTCGACCGTGGTCGGGTTCAGAGGGATGGCACCCAGAATGGCGCCGAACCCCGACGCTCAGTGGTGGTGGGGCACTGATCGACTCTGGTCTTCACGCTCTCTACCTGACTGAACATTATTTCGGCACCTCACCATCGTGGGTGAGTGCTGTGACCGATCCACCGATCGATTTGGACAGGGTTGAGACGTATGCGTATGTCCATCTGGGATTCCCCAACGGGGTGGCATCGGTGGGAAGTGGATGGGGAGGAGGTCCTGCGCATTTTGAGATCTTCGGCAGAGAACGTCGGATCTGCATGGACTTCCACACCACCGACGGCTATTTCGGCGCACAGCCCAAATCGGTGCAAGTGGTGGCAGGCGAGAAGATCATCGAAGAGTTCCACTTGCCAGATCGCGATTTCCAGCTGTTCACCCCGGCGCTCTACGATGCCATCGAACAACGCGTTCGAGATCCGCGATCGGGGTTCCGGATCTCCGGTGAGCAGGGGAGGGAAGCGTTGGAGTTGGTGCTTGCGTCCTACGCGTCCGCAGTCCGGGGGCACGTGGTTCAACTGCCGCTTCGCCGAGACGATCCGGTCTACGCCGGAGGCCTGCTCGCTCTCGGCGACTAACCCCGGTACCGTTTCCTTCGGCAGTCAGGTCCCATGGCCTGGGCTCGGGACGTTTGACGATGAAGCACGACGTCTTGCGCTTGACCTCTCGCGGGTTGTCGCGAAACCGGAGCTTCGGCACAGGCGGATACCGTGCCTGGCCGCCCGGGTGCAGGAGCAGGCAGTACGCTTTTCCTGCCGTGCAGATCCTGGTACAGCCCCGTGCAGCTCCAGCAGTCCAGTCACTGGGCTCTCGGTGTGCTGCACCGGGTCCGGTGCCCTGCCGTGGGGGCCAGTCGGGGCACGGCTCGCACGACACCCTGCTCGAGTACAAGCGTCTGCCGAGGATGGCCAGGTGACGGCGACGACCGACGGGCTTTCCACCTCGGTCGTCGCATTGGTCGCGATCCTTGCTCTCCTCGCACTGATCCCCATTATCTGGGCGATCGTCGACGTCCTGCGTCGGCCGTCGTGGCAGTTCTCGACGGCTCGGAAGGTGCTGTGGGTGCTCACGCTCGGAGTGGGTTGGCTCATTTTCTGGCCGATCTCGCTCGTCTCGTCGATTGTCTACCTGGCGGTCCTCCGACGGCGTTTTCCTGTCGCAATCATGCCCCCGGCGGTGCCCACCTGGGATAACCGCGTTGAGACCACTGAGATCGCTTTGCGCGATCTCCCTCCAGCCGACTGGTACCCGGATCCTGCAGGCAGCCCCGGTCTGCGGTGGTGGGATGGTCTCGGCTGGACGGCGTACCTGAGGACATCCGAGCACGGCGATGCTCCCAAACAACCCGACGCGCCCCCCGGGGAATCCGAGGGAGGCCAGGCGTCTGGTTGAACCTCGGCGATCCTGGTGGGCTCGAGATGTCGTAGGCACCGATGTGCTCTGCAGGTTCTGTGCTTGAGCTACGGCTGCCGTCGATCTCAGCCGCCGGCGGTAGCGGTCACCACTTCGACGCGCTGACCTGTTTCGACGGAGGTCGTCGCCCAGCGCGAACGCGGAACCACGTCGTCGTCCAGGGCAACGGCAATGCCGCTCCTGCTCGGACAGAGCTCGGCGACGATATCGTCGATCGTCGTTCCACGCGGAAGCTCACGCGGCACGCCGTTCACGACTGCATGTACCACGTTCATGACGTCGGTCGGTGCGTCAGCGATTCCATCCGACTTCGATCAGATCTCCGATTCGAGGACCTCTGGGGACCGAAAGGCGCCAACGGCCCAGGAATGGGGACCCCGAGCACGAGGTTCCGTATCGCCAGGGCCGTCAGGGGGCAGAGCAAGATGCCATTGCGATAGTGCCCGGTCGCGACGGCCAGGCCTGGGACATCCGTCCACCCGACGTACGGAGCATTGTCAGGGGTACCGGGTCGAAGCCCTGCTTGGCATTCCGCCAACTCGTACTCGTCCACTCCGGGGACGAGGGTCCTCGCGTCATCGAGGAGGGCATGCACTGCCCCCGCGCGCACCGTGGTGTCGAAGCCCCGCTCTTCGGAGGTCGCGCCGACGACCAACGAGCCGTCACGCCTGGGCACGAGGTAGCAGTGCCGGCCGTGCACGATGCCTCTCACCGTTCGGCCCACAGACAGCGCCTCGCGAGTCGCTCGCAGCCGGAGGATCTGCCCTGCGACCGGGCGCACAATCGGCATCGCTCCGGGTGGAAGACCCTCGATCCGGCCGCTCGCCGCACCAGCGGTCAGTACGACAACCTCGGCTACGAGCTGTCCGCCTTCGGCGAGCTCGACGCCACGGACCGACCCCTGGCCACCGATGACCACGCGCGTTGCCTGCTCTGGTACAAACGTGACGCCTGCTCGCTCACACGCCGCCAGAAGGGCGGCGACAAGCTGTCGATTGTCCACGCTGTGGTCAGCCGCAAGTGAAGCCCCGCCTCGTATGAGCGGGGAGAGAGCCGGGACGAGGGCTCGACACCCGCTGGGGGAGAGGCGGTCCACCGGAAATCCCAGATCGCGATGGAGCTCGAGAAGATCCTCGACGACCAGGCGGTCAGATGGGTCAACGGCAACCAGCACGCTCCCAGTCGCCGAAAACCCGACTTCCATCCCGCTCGCGTGCGCCAGGTCAGTGGCGAAGTCGGGCCACTCGGCGGCGGCGGCGACCCGAAGCCGAGCGAGCTGCGGCTCACCGTGCTCGGCCTCACCGACGGGAGCGAGCATCCCAGCGGCAACCCAGGAGGCGCCGCGTCCCGGTGCCGGATCGACCACTTGAACTCGCGCTCCGGTGCCGGCCACCCGCCACGCCGCGGCCAGCCCGATCACGCCACCTCCGATGAAGAGCACGTTGCGGGCCATCGAGGACATATTACGAATTGACCCGGGGCTTGACCGGCGGCAGTAGCGTGGATCCGGCGGAGGTGTCCCTCGCTGGCGCACGGGCCGCTTTTGTGCCGCCGTAAGCAGTCGTTTGTGCTTCCATGTCCATCCTTGCATGCGCATCGAGGAGGAAAGTAGCGTCGTCACACTCCGCCAAAGTGGCAAACAGGCCGGGGCGCAGTGCCACGCAGAGCCACGGGGTCTCCGGTCGGCCGGGCCACCGAAAGGAGGGGGGCATGCGGCACGTGTTGGATGCTCGTGAGCCGTGAGGTCCCTCTGGACCAACGTTGCGGTCCACGCAATCTGGCAGCCGCATGACCGCCGTGCGGCTGCAGGTCCGCCCACCTATTTCCGATACCGTCCCTCGTGGACCCGATGGACCTGACAGCAGCGCTGGCCGACGCCCGGCGCGGCGACGAGTGGGCGATTGCCGTCCTGTTCCGGACTCTTCAACCGCCCTTGATGCGCTACCTCCGCCACCACGCACCCGATGTAGCCGAGGATCTCGCCGCCGAGTGCTGGCTGGCCGTTTCCAAGGTGCTTGCCAACTTCGAGGGGGATGCCCAGGACCTTCGGGCGTGGCTGTTCGGCGCGGCTCGCAACCAGGTTGCCAACCACTACAGGACCCGAGGCCGCCGTCTCCACCTCGTGCGGGCTGAAGCGGCAAGCGGTCACGCTCCCCCGGACCCCGCCGACACGGTCCTCGACACCCTGTCGGCCCAGGAGGCCGTGGAGGCGCTGACGCGTGCGCTACCCGCCGACCAGGCCGAGGTCGTCCTCTTGCGGGTCGTAGGCGGGCTGAGTGTCGAGCAGGTGGCGACGATCCTGGGCAAGTCCCCCGGTTCGGTGCGCGTGGCCCAGCACCGGGCCCTGCGACGACTCGCCAAGACCTGGCAACAAGAGGCGGTAACGCGATGACCCTCCCAGACCATGTAGAGGGTGAGATGCGCGAGCTCCCCTTGGGCAAGCATGGGGTGGACGAGTTCTTGGACGGGAAAGTCGGCGCCGATGACGCCCCTCCCGGCTTCCAAGACGTTGCCCGCCTGCTCCACGCGGCCAGGTCGCCAGCCACGGCGGGCGAGCTGGCTGGGCAGGACCACGTCGTCGCCACGTTGGCGGCGACCGTCAGAGGGAGCGCGGGTGTCTCCGGTTCCGTACACGAAAGGAGACGAACCATGCTGACCAAGTTGCTCACGGCCAAGATGGCGGCCGCTGCCGCCGCTGCCGTCATCCTCGGAGGCGGTGCTGCTGCTGCTACCGGCACGTTGCCGACCTCGCTGCAGTCCAGCGTGTCCCACGGATTATCCACCGTCGGCATCTCGGTGCCCAACCCCGATGCCCACGCCGCAGGCAACGTCGCGACCACCTCGTCACGCACTACCGGACCACAGGGGAGGGGGGCGGTCAGGGCGAAGCCCAGCACCCCGCCTACGCAGGCGGCTGGGCCTTCAGCTACCGGTCCCGCCCTCTACGGGCTGTGCACCGCCTACGCTACCGCCGGCGTTTCTCAGGCGGCTAGGCATTCGGTAGCGTTCCGGAACCTTTCGGCAGCGGCCACGGCCAAGGGTGAGACCGTGGCGCAGTACTGCGCAAAGGTCACGCCGCCCTCGACGGTGCCGACCACCACCACCACGGGCGCGTCGCACGCACCCACCTCGGGAGGCCCGCCATCGGGCAGTGTGACAGCGCGCTCTGGCGGCCAGCGCTCTGCCCACGCCAACAGCCACGCACCCGTCACCCCTGGTTCCCCTCCGGGCACTCCCGGGAGCAGGCCGGCCTCGTCGGGAACTGCGAGCTGATCGTCGGTCCCCGATCCCGGGGCACCGCCGGTCCCGTTCCCGCAGTCGCAGAGGTCCGGCCGTTCCCTTTTTAGGGCCGAACGGACCCGGTTGCTCGGTGCGCCGTCACGGACCGCGTCCTTCTTGGTCGACGCGGCGAGAATCGTATTGCCTCAGATCAATTCCTCCGGGCAGTCCCTAACGTCACCTCAGAAGGATCTTCGGCTTGGAGGATGGGTCAGAAGCTCGCCAGGGTGACCGGCGGGAACTGAATCCTGAAAGTCGGCCGCGACCAGCACCTCCTTTCGATCGTGGTGCTTCAGGCGCTCCTCGACGAGGAGGCCCAGGTGGCCCTCGCCGCCGACGTTACCCAGGCTGCGATCGACGGCGGGAAGCTCTCCACGATGATCGACCAAACGACCGAGGACCTGTCTGGGAGTGATTGAGTGGATTGGCCCCACCGCGATCGTCTGAAGTTGATCGTCGAACCTGCCTTCGCCAAGATGAAGGTCCGCCAACGTGCTGGCCATCTCCGTCTGCGCGGGCTCGCCGATGCCCGACGGCGAGTGGGCGCCGCGCGCGTTCTGCCACAACGAGCGCAAGCCTGATAATGAGCGAGCCACTGCCTCCACGGTGGCCAGTGAGACGGTCCGCGATTCAGGAGGCGCCGCGTCCTGGTGCCGGATCGACCACTTGAACTCGCGCTCCGGTGCCGGCCACCCGCCACGCCGCGGCCAGCCCGATCACGCCACCTCCGATGAAGAGCACGTTGCGGGCCATCGAGGACATATTACGAAACTGTGTCCGTGCTCCCGCCCGCGAAGGTCTGCCACGAGCCTGCGATAGACTGAGTGTTCTGCTCCAGGGCCAGCGTCGTCCCGGGTGGCAGCACCTCGTTGAGGAATGGCGGGAATGCCGGCATCGGATCTCGGCAATCACCAACCCGGAAGGACGACTGATGGAGAATTTGGCTTCCGGTGTCCATGTCGGCACCGGCGCCCATAGCACGCTTCCCGAGCGCGGTGGCATGTACACACCGGCGTACGAGCATGACGCGTGCGGGATCGGCATGGTGGCCGATCTTCACGGGCGGAGAAGCCACACGATCGTGTCACAGGCGATCTCCGTACTGGAGCGCCTCGCCCACCGCGGGGCATCCGGTGCGGAGGTGGCCACTGGAGACGGTTCGGGCATCCTCATCCAGGTTCCCCACCGATTTCTCGTCGACGTTGCGGCGGCTGCGGACATCGCGCTGCCCGAAGAGGGCAGCTATGCGACGGGGGTTGCATTCCTTCCCAAGGACGCTGACGACGCAGCCAAGGCCCGATCTCAAATACAGGCAATCGCCCTGGAGGAAGGCCTGTGCCTTCTCGGATGGAGGAGCGTCCCGGTCGATCCCTCCTCTCTCGGGGCTACCGCACTCAGCGCCCAACCCCGCATCGAGCAAGCCTTCCTCGCTGCGGATCCGGAGCGTCCACCGCTCACCGGCATCGATCTCGACCGCGAGGCATACGTCGTCCGCAAGCGCGTGGAGCACGCACTCGACGGCGTCTACTTCCCTTCGCTGTCCTCCAGGACCCTCGTGTACAAGGGAATGCTGACTTCGCACCAGCTCGCCGAGTTCTACTGCGACCTCTCCGACGAGAGAATGGAGAGCGCGATCGCGCTCGTGCATTCACGATTTTCGACCAACACCTTCCCCAGCTGGTCTCTTGCTCATCCTTATCGCTTTGTGGCCCACAACGGCGAGATCAACACGCTCGCGGGCAACCGCAATTGGATGAGGGCCAGAGAGGCTCTGCTCGACACCGATCTCATCCCCGGAGATCTTTCGAGGGTATATCCGATCTGCACGCCGGGTGCCAGCGACTCAGCCTCGTTTGACGAGGTGCTCGAGCTCCTTCATCTGGGTGGACGGAGCCTTCCACACTCCGTCTTGATGATGATCCCCGAGGCGTGGGAGAACCACGCGACGATGGACCCTGCCCGTCGAGCCTTCTATCGGTATCACGCGTCGCTGATGGAGCCCTGGGACGGACCGGCGGCAGTGGCATTCACCGACGGGACCGTTGCCGGAGCGGTGCTCGACCGCAATGGCCTTCGGCCAGCCCGTTATTGGGTGACCTCCGACGGCCTCGTCGTCCTCGCCAGTGAGGTCGGTGTGCTGGACCTCGACCCGTCTGCGATCATCCGCAAGGGTCGCCTCCAGCCAGGTCGGATGTTCCTCGTGGACACCTCGAAGGGACGGATCGTCGACGACGACGAGATCAAGGCAGATCTCGCCGCAGAACACCCCTACGAGACGTGGCTCGCCCAGGATCAGGTGCACCTCGACGAGCTCCCGCCTCGTCCGATGCTCACCCCCCAGCATGCCAGTGTGGTCACTCACCAGCGGCTGTTCGGGTACACGACTGAAGAGCTCCGGGTCATTCTCGCTCCGATGGCGCGCAGCGGTGCAGAACCGATCGGCTCGATGGGCTCTGACGCCGCGATCGCGGCACTCTCCGATCGTCCTCGCCTGCTCTACGACTACTTCACCCAGCTCTTTGCCCAAGTCACCAATCCTCCCCTCGATGCCATCCGAGAGGAGCTGGTGACGTCGCTCGCCGCCACCGTCGGTCCCGAAGCAAACCTTCTGCGGGCGACGCAAGGATCGTGCCGCCAGATCGTTCTCCCGATGCCGATCGTCGAGCGTGACGATCTGGCCAAGC
Organism: Actinomycetes bacterium; assembly: GCA_021791615.1. The sequence continues at coordinate 23,956 of JAJYWG010000504.1, read as the reverse complement.
TCATGTACGTCAATGAGAACGGCGAGACTCCGGGGTTCAAGGCCCACACCATCGACGGGCTTTTTCCCATTGCCACCGCAGGAGGCGCCGGGCAACCCACGCCCGAAGGGGGTCGTGCTCTGGCGGCAGCGATCGAATCGGTCCGGGCGCGCATCTCCGCTGCAGTTGCCGACGGTGCCAACATCATCATTCTGTCCGACCGCAACTCCACGACGGAGCTCGCCCCGATCCCCTCACTGCTGCTCACTGCGGCGGCACACCACCACCTTGTCCGGGAAAAGAGCAGGACCAAGGTGGGCCTCGTCGTCGAGACCGGTGACGCTCGCGAGGTGCACCACATGGCACTGCTGATCGGGTACGGCGCGGCAGCTGTCAACCCCTACATGGCTCTCGATTCCATTGACGACATGATCGCCCATGGACAGCTGGACGGTGTCTCCCCCCGCCAGGCGCATCACAACTACGTGAAGGCTGCATGCAAGGGTGTGTTGAAGGTGATGTCGAAGATGGGGATCTCCACCGTTGCCTCCTACACGGGTGCCCAGGTGTTCGAAGCAGTGGGACTGTCGCAAGAGGTCGTGGACGAGTACTTCACCGGCACGGCTAGCAGGATCGGAGGAGTTGGCCTCGACGTGATCGCTGCAGAGGTGGCGAGCCGCCACCGCCTTGCACACCTCGAACGTCCCACTCAATGGGCACACCGAGAACTGGAGGTCGGTGGGGAGTACCAGTGGCGGCGAGAGGGAGAGCACCATCTGTTCAACCCTCGCACCGTGTTCAAGCTCCAGCATGCGACGCGCTCGAAGCAGTACAAGATATTCAAGGAGTACACCTCCGCGGTGGACGACCAGTCGACCAAGCTCGCAACGCTGCGAGGGCTGTTCCGGCTCGCTCCCGCTGCCGGTGGCGCCATCCCGATCGACGAAGTCGAGCCGGCGTCGGAGATCGTGAAGCGCTTTTCGACCGGCGCAATGTCCTACGGCTCCATTTCCGTCGAGGCGCACGAGAACCTGGCCATCGCCATGAACCGGATCGGCGCACGATCGAACACTGGCGAGGGCGGCGAGGACCCGGAGCGTTTCATTCCCGATGCCAACGGGGACTCCCGGCGCAGCGCCATCAAGCAGGTCGCCTCGGGTCGATTCGGCGTCACCGGGGAGTTCTTGGTCAACGCCGACGACATCCAGATCAAGATCTCTCAGGGAGCCAAACCCGGCGAGGGAGGTCAGCTTCCGGGCCACAAGGTGTACCCATGGATCGCCCGAACCCGCTACTCCACGCCGGGGGTCGGCCTGATATCGCCTCCACCACACCACGACATCTACTCGATCGAGGACATCGCTCAGCTGATCCACGACCTCAAGTCGGCGAACCCCAAGGCTCGGGTGCACGTGAAGCTGGTGGCCGAGGTCGGAGTGGGAACGGTTGCCGCCGGCGTGGCCAAGGCGCACTCTGACGTCGTCCTCATCTCCGGACATGACGGGGGGACGGGGGCGGCACCACTGACCTCTCTCAAGCATGCCGGAATTCCCTGGGAGATGGGCCTGGCCGAGACCCAGCAGACCCTCCTGGCAAACGGATTGAGGGATCGGATCGTCGTGCAGGTGGACGGTCAGATGAAGACGGGCAGGGACGTGATCGTCGCGGCGTTGCTCGGAGCTGAGGAGTTTGGGTTCGCGACTGCTCCGCTCGTCGTCTCCGGTTGCATCATGATGCGGGTATGCCATCTCGACACGTGCCCAGTGGGGATCGCCACCCAGAATCCCGTCCTACGCGCCCGGTTCAATGGTCGACCGGAGTTCGTCACCACCTTCTTCGAGTACATCGCCGAAGAGGTGCGCGAGTACATGGCTGCGCTTGGCCTACGGACGCTCGAAGAGGCAGTCGGACGTGTCGACTTGCTCGACACCTCGCCGGCCGTTGACCACTGGAAGGCCCGAGGGCTTGATTTCTCGGCAGTCCTCGCAGTGCCCGACAACCCCTACCGGCAGTCGCGGCACTGCACCCGCCCTCAAGATCACGGGCTCGACAAGGCCCTCGACCAGCAATTCCTTACACGCTGCCGCCCGGCCATCGATCACGCCACTCCAGTTGCCCTCGAGTTGCCCATCAACAACGTCGACCGCACGGTCGGCACGCTGCTCGGATCGGAGATCAGTCGTGTCCATGGCGCTGCCGGATTGCCCGACGGCACGATCACATTGACGTTCACTGGATCCGCCGGGCAGAGCTTCGGGGCGTTCGTGCCGCGCGGGGTGACGTTGCGGCTCTACGGAGACGCCAATGACTATTTCGGCAAAGGTCTTTGTGGTGGACGGCTGGTGCTCCGACCACCTGACTCATCTCCGTTCGCCGCCGAGGACCAGATCATCTCCGGCAACGTGATCCTGTACGGAGCGACGTCGGGCGAGGTGTTCATCCGCGGACAGGTGGGCGAGCGGTTCTGTGTCCGGAATTCTGGAGCGATCGCCGTCGTCGAAGGCGTCGGCGACCACGCCTGCGAGTACATGACGGGCGGCCGGGTGGTGGTCTTGGGGCCGACCGGGCGCAATTTCGGTGCTGGCATGTCGGGTGGGATCGCCTACGTCTACGACCCCGAACGGGTGTTCATCGGGTCGATGAACACCGAGATGGTCGATGCCGAACCGCTCGAGACAGACGATCGTGCTTGGCTGGCCGACATCGTCCGCCGCCATGGAGACGAGACGGGTTCGGCGGTCGCGAACAAGCTGCTCACGAATTGGGATCTCGCCGTCTTGGACTTCGTGAAAGTCATGCCACGCGACTACCGACGCGTGCTGGAGGCAACGGAACGAGCGAAGGCAGAAGGGCGGTCGGTGGACGAGTCCATCATGGAGGCATCCCATGGGTAAGCCGACGGGGTTTCTCGAGTACGACCGCCATCTTCCGCGTCGCCGCCCGGTCTCGGTACGCATTCGCGACTGGCACGAGGTCTACGAGCAGTTTGCCACCGATACAGCCCGCAACCAAGGTGCGCGCTGCATGGACTGTGGCATCCCCTTCTGCCATGACGGGTGTCCACTCGGCAATCTCATTCCTGAGTGGAACGACCTGACGTACCGCGATGACTGGTCGGCCGCGATCGAACGCTTGCATGCGACGAACAACTTCCCTGAATTCACTGGACGCCTGTGCCCCGCACCATGCGAGGCAGCATGCGTCCTGGGCATCAATTCCGACCCGGTGACCATCGAGCGCATCGAGTACGAAATCGTCGAGCGAGCATGGTCTGAAGGATGGATCCGCCCCGTGATGCCGCGGGAGCGTACCGGTAAGCGTGTCGCGATCGTCGGGTCCGGCCCCGCTGGTCTTGCTGCGGCACAGCAATTGACCCGTGCCGGGCACACGGTCGTCGTCTTCGAGCGGGCGGAGCGCCCCGGTGGCCTGCTCCGATACGGGATTCCCGAATTCAAGATGGAAAAGCGGGTGCTGGATCGCCGCCTCGCCCAACTTCGGGCCGAAGGCGTGGAATTTCGCTGTTCCCAGACCATCGGGCTTCTCCCCGAGCGCGCCTCTCGTGAGCCCGAGGTTGGAGACGCGATGGAGCCGGGCGAAGCACGGGGGATCGGCACGGCATGTGCCCCCGATGTCTCGGCCGTGTCCGCAGCACGCTTAGTAGACGAATTCGACTCGGTTCTTCTCGCTGCCGGCGCAACGCTTCCTCGTGATCTCGACGTACCAGGCAGGACACTCCGAGGGGTGTCCTTCGCGCTCGAGTACCTGAAGCCTTCCAACTTGGTGCAGGAGGGTGTGCTCTCCACGTCACCGATCACCGCTGCAGGCAAGCGGGTGGTCATCATCGGCGGCGGCGACACCGGTGCCGACTGCCTCGGGACTGCTCACCGCCAGAAGGCCGCGTCGGTGCACCAGCTCGAGATCATGCCCGAGCCTCCAGGGTCTCGCTCCCCCGAGCATCCGTGGCCCCTCTGGCCGATCATCCTGCGGACGTCTGCAGCGCATGAAGAAGGCGGGGCGCGCCTGTACTCGGTGACCACCACTGGGTTCGAAGACGACGGGCACGGCGCAGTTCGGGCTTTGAACGGCCACCAGGTCGAGATGACCACGCAGGACGGCAGGCCGGTGTTCACGCCTGTCCTCGGGAGCGAGTTCTCGATGCCATGTGAGCTCGTGCTCCTGGCATTGGGGTTCTCTGGACCAGAGAAGCACGGTGTCATCGCCGAACTGGACTTGTCATTGGACTCTCGAGGTGGTGTCGCCGTGGACCAGGACTGGCAGACGAACGTTCCGGGGGTGTTCGCGTGCGGTGACATGGCACGTGGCCAGAGCCTGATCGTCTGGGCAATCGCCGAAGGGCGCTCCGCGGCTTCCGCAATCGACCGGCATCTCATGGGGGAGTCAGCCCTGCCATCTCCACTTGTCCCCGGACAGCTCGCCCTACGCTGAACAAGCGACGAGGAGGTAGGCATTGAACGCCAGCCGTGGTACGACTTCCCTGGAGATTACTCGCAGCGACGAGTGGATAGCCCTTGGCGAGCATCGAAAGCGGCTCGGGACAGTCCATCTTCGTGATCTGTTCGCCAAAGATCCTGGCCGTGCTGCTCGCTTCAGTGCCGAGACGAACGGGCTCTTTTTCGACTTCTCGAAGCATCGGATCGATGCCGACGTCTTTTACTCGTTGCTGGCGTTGGCTCGCCGAGCCGGTGTCGCCGAGCGGCGAGACGAGATGTTTGCCGGCCGTCACATCAATACCACGGAGGACCGAGCAGTGCTGCACGTCGCGCTTCGCATGCCCGAGAGTGCTCACCTCGTCGTCGACGGCCAGGACGTGGTGAGTGACGTCCATCGGGTGCTCGACCAGATGGCCAAGCTTTCCGAAGAGATCCGCGAAGGGAAGTGGCGAGGCGCGACCGGCCGGCCAATTCACAACATCGTCAACATCGGCATCGGAGGGTCCGATCTCGGTCCTGCCATGGCCTACCAGGCGTTGCGAGACTACGGCACCGAACGGATCGAGTGCCGGTTTGTCTCAAACATCGACCCGGTGGATCTTTGGAACCAGGTACGCGACCTGAATCCCGCGGAGACCCTGTTCGTAGTGAGCTCCAAGACCTTCACGACCCTCGAGACGTTGACCAACGCTCGCGTCGCTCGTCAGTGGCTTCTCGATGGCCTCGGCTCAGGAGACGAAGCGGTCTCCAGGCACTTTGTCGCGGTGTCGACGAATCGCGATGCCGTGCGTGCATTCGGGATCGACCCGTCCAACATGCTCGAATTCTGGGACTGGGTTGGGGGACGCTACTCCTATGACTCCGCCATCGGTTTCTCCTTGATGACCGCGATCGGCTCCCGAGCTTTCCTTGAGATGCTCGGTGGCTTCCACGCTATGGACGAGCACTTCCGAACCGCTCCTCTCGACGAGAACCTGCCGGTCATTCAGGGGGTCCTCAACGTATGGTGCTCGAATTTCCTTGGAGCGCAATCCCACGCCGTCCTGCCGTACAGCCAGCGCCTTGCCAGGCTTCCCGCGTACCTCCAACAGCTCACCATGGAGTCCAACGGCAAATCGGTCCATCGTGATGGTTCGGATGTGGGATGCGATACCGGAGAGGTCTACTGGGGAGAGCCCGGGACCAATGGCCAGCACGCGTTTTATCAGCTCCTTCATCAAGGCACTCGTCTCGTCCCAGCCGATTTCATCGCGTTTGCCGACTCGACCCACGAGGCCGGGGATCAGCAGGACCTCCTCATGGCGAATTGCCTCGCGCAGAGCGCAGCTCTCGCGTTCGGCCGGACTGCCGAAGAGGTCGCCGGCGACGGCACGCCGCGGGATCTCGTGCCTCACAAGGTGATGCCTGGCAATCGGCCGTCGTCGACGATCTTGGCCGAACGACTGACCCCGTCGGTGCTCGGCCAGTTGGTGGCCTTCTACGAACATGTCGTCTTCACCCAAGGAGTGATCTGGGGTATCGACTCCTTCGACCAGTGGGGAGTGGAGTTGGGCAAGACCATGGTCAAGTCGCTGGCGCCGATGCTCGGAAAAGCGCCAGGCAGCGGTTCGTCGTCCACGTTGGACCAGTCGACCATCTCTCTCGTCAAGCGCTACCGAGCTCTTCGCGGCCTCACAGTTACCGAATGAGGTGTACCGAGCCTCGGGTGCATCTGCCGGCAGATCGTTGAGCGTCCGTTGCGGCATCTCTGTTTCCGCAACGATGCGCCCTACCATCGCGATGCACGTTTTCCGGTTCGACGGACCCGACGGGTGGACACGGCATGCGGTCTTCACGCAATGTCCGAGCTCCGCCGAGTGATGAGGAGGCCCACGTCCCGCTTTGGTGATGAGGAGCGGTCACGCACCCCAAGGCAACGTTGTCTGCGCCCCCCACGCTGAGAACAGTTCGTAACGGTCGCCGCGAAACAGCGTGACTCGGTGCTCGACGACCGATGCTCCGTCGCTCGCTGACCGCTCCATGACGAACAACGCTTCGTCGCGGGGAAGACGCAAGAGGTGGCGCTCTGCTGGGGTCGCCGCGGCAGGACGCACGTGCTCACGGCCACCCGTGACGACAACTCCGCAGCGCTGCGCCAGCGCGGCATAGAGCGATCCGGTCGTCAAGTCGACTGTCATCAGCTCCGAGGCGATCGACTCGGGCAGCCAAGATCGGTCCAGCGCCAGCGGCTCTCCGTCACCCAGCCGAAGCCGCTCAACGTAGACGACTGCATCATCAACATCGATACCCAAGTGTGCTGCTGAATCTCCTGCAGGCCGGATCTCCCGGCACCGCACGACACTTGACTCCACGACCCCGAGTGACGTCAGCATGATCGCCAAGCTCCCCACTCTCGGTAGGCGATCAAGCCGGTCGGGCTCCACCGGGTAGGTGCCCCGGCCACGCCGGCGCTCGACCAATCCCTCGTCGCTGAGCCGTGCCAGCGCCTGGCGTACCGTGCCTCGGCTGACCTTGTACTGGTCGACCAGCTCGTCTTCACTGGGGAGGGGCATCTCGAGGGAGAACTCACCTGCTTGAAGCCGACGGTGGAGATCTGCGTGGATCTGGGCCCAGAGGGGGAGGGGACTGGCATGATCCAGCTCAGGCATTTGTCACGCCCCCGCCAAGAAGAACGATCCGATAAGGACAGCCAGGACGAAGAGAGTGACCAGCGTCATTGGCAGGTCCCGCTCGTAGATGAACGACAAAACCCCAACAGCGACCCTGAGCACCGGCGTGAGGATGAGGAGAAAGATCCCCAAGACCACGATGCCTCTCCCGTCACCATGCTCGATCGACCTGACCAGCCCATGCACGGAGTGAGGGAACGGCGTACTCGAGGTCGTAAGCTTCTTGTACGAGAACTTGCCCGTTATCGACGTGTAATCGCCGTGATGGGCGAACATGATGCCCAAGCCGACTGCGATCACGAGCACGCTGAGAGTCACCCCGATGCGCAAGACGAGACTGATGGCGATCTCCACCTTGCGGATCTTCTCCTCCATCGCTTCCGCTTCTGCTGGGGTCATCCGATGTCCCCTCGAACCTGAGGTACCCAGGCCTCTACTTGTCCCTGGGTCGGGCTCTGATCCGGGTCGAACGTCAGGCGGGGTGTGAGCGCTCATCGGTTCCCCATCACTGCGCTATGAAACCCTGCCGGGAACACCCCTCGCTGGAGCATTTCCAGGGAGACGATGACGAGCACGATCACGAACGCCACGCGAACGGACTTGCTCGTGATGCGAGGAAGGACTTTCGCTCCGAACACCGCTCCGAGCAGCACACCCGCCGCGACCGGCGCGGCGATCACCGGGTCGATCTGTCCCCGGATAAAGTAGACCCCGGCGCTGGCCGCCGCCGTGACACCGATCATAAAGTTGCTGGTGGCCGTGGACACCTTCATCGGGAGGTGCATGGCACTGTCCATTGCGGGAACCTTGAGCGCACCTGACCCGATACCGAGCAGCGCGCTGACCATGCCCGCGATGTACATGAGCCCGAGCCCGAGCTGGCTATGGACGACTTTGTACGATATCTCCTTCCCTTCGGCTGAGTCGTAATACGACCCGTGGAGATTGAAGTAGTTGGCGATTCGGTCGTGCGAGACGGTCAACGGCTCCGTCGAGTGGCGCTTGCGGTAGGTGGCAACGGCCGAGTAAGCGAGCACGATGCCGAAGAGCAGGAACAGCGCCCGTCCGGGGAGCACCGTCGTGAGGTAGGCGCCACTGACCGCCCCCGTCGTCGTGGCGATCTCGAGGAACATCCCTGCACGCAGGTTCGTCATCTTTTCCCGGACGTAAGCCGATGCCGCGCCACTCGACGTCGCGATGACCGACACGATGCTGGCCCCGATCGCGAGGCGAATTGTCACGCCGTAGATGAGCGTGAGCACCGGCACGATCACGACGCCGCCGCCGAGCCCTACCAACGAGCCGATCACTCCTCCGGCGATGGAGGTGAGAGCCAACGAGACCACGAAGTCCAGGGGGGTCACTCCCTCTAGTGTACATACATTTGTATGTCTATATGACTATGGGCGAACTTCCAGCTCGGAGAAGCGTTCGACCTTGCGCACGGGTCTTTCGCGGCACCACGACTTGACGGAGCCGGCGGCAGCGGCGCTGGCTGGGGTGGTGGCTGAGGCAGCGGCGCTGGCTGGGCTGGTGGCTGGGACCGAGATGGTTGGGGTGGTGGTGGCGTAGGTGGTGGCTGGGGTAGTGGTGGCTGGGGTGGCCGCGGCGTAGGCGGTGGCGTAGGCCAGGACCTCGGACACGTAGGCAGTGCTGTGGTTGTAGGAGAAGAGCGCTCCGGGCACGTCGGCTCCGCTGGCCGCGCCATTCGCGCATAAGAGACGGGTCGCGGCATAGACGGCGTCCACCAGGTCGTACGGGCTGGGAGGGTCGGCACCGCCAGGCGGTACCGGGACGTCGTACTCGGCGAACGTCCCGGGGAGGAATTGCATCGGTCCGATCGCGCCTGCCGTCGACATCCGTGTGTCGGCGCCGAAATCGGTCTCCACCCTGCCGATTGCGGCGAGAACCGTCCACGAAAGACCTGGACAGCTCCTCGCGGCAGCGCGATCCACCCTCGCCCAGGAGGCGGGTACCGCCGAAGCACTCGAGGGGATTCCGCCGCCGAGGGGCGCAGGACCGGACCCGCCCCCCGCATCCGGGGATCCCAGGAGGGATCCCGACAGCGCATCGCCCAGCAACGCGGCACACCCACCGAGCAGGACCGCGAACGTGAACAAGAGCGCGCCGAGCAGCACAAGGATCCTCACGTCTTCCCCTCTCGAACCGTTTCCGCCGCCTCGGGCGGTGTTGTCGTCGGGCACTCCGACGTGTCCGCGCCCACACGGAACAGTCGCTCGAGAGCAGCCTTGGGCTCGAGCCAACACACCGGCACACGCGGCGACGCCTGTTTGGCGACCGCGACACCCGCTTGGCGACTGCGAAGGCCGTGCTGAAGGAACGAACGGGTGCCACTCGAGCCGGCTGCTCGACCGCAAGGCTCCAGACGGCCGAGAAATCCGTCGGCAGGAGCGGCTCGCCAGGAACGGCGACCCATTGACTACGCTGAGATCGCAGGCTGAGAGGCCGCTGTGGCCCTTCTCGGACGAACATCGCCAACGCGAGCACGAGGAGGGGACGCCGCCGAGAGGAGGAGGGCAGATGCGAAGCACGATGCAGGACGGTCCACTGCTGATCAGTGGCATCCTCCGCCATGGCCAGCACGTCTACGGCCAGAGCAAAGTGGTCACTGTCGGTCCTTCAGGTGCCGAAGAGTCGACCTTCACCGAGGTGGGGGAAAGGGCTGAGAAGCTTGCGCGAGCACTCTCGCGGCTCGGGATCGGACACGGGGACCGGGTGGGCACCTTCTGCTGGAACCACCAAGTCCACCTCGAGGCATACCTGGGGATCCCGTCGATGGGCGCGGTGCTTCATACTCTCAACATCCGGCTTTTCCCCGAGCAGCTCGCCTATGTCATCAACCACGCCGAGGACAAAGCCATCATCGTCGACGCGACTCTTGCTCCGGTCCTGAGCCGGGTCATCGACCAGCTCACATCCGTGAAGACGCTCATCGTGGCCGGCGCGGGTGACACGGCAGCTCTCGGCGACACGCTCTCCTACGAGGAGCTCCTTGCCGCCGAGGAGCCGGGCTACACATGGCCCGACCTCGACGAGCGCGACGCCGCCGCAATGTGCTACACGAGCGGCACTACCGGCGATCCCAAGGGAGTGGTCTACAGCCACCGCTCGACCTACCTGCACTCCATGGCGGTGACGTCGGCTGCCTCGATCGGCATGACTGAAGCCGATCGACTGCTCGTGATCGTTCCCATGTTCCACGCCAACGCGTGGGGAACTCCTTACGCAGCGTACATGGTGGGGACCGATCTCCTGATGCCCCAGATGCTCCTTTCTGGAGATCACCTCGTCCGCATCATCGCCGACCATCGCCCCACGATGGCCTGTGGTGTGCCCACGATCTGGAACGACGTCTTGCGTGCCGCCGCGGAGACCAATGCCGACCTCAGCTCCCTGCGCCAGGTGACGGCTGGGGGATCCGCCGTTCCGCGCAGCCTCATCGAAGCGTTCGAGGCGCGAACGGGAGTTCCCCTCACGCAGGGGTGGGGAATGACCGAGACGAGCCCACTGGCCGCGGTCGCGCTCCCCCCAGCTGGCTGTCCCCCCGAAGACGAGATCGACTACCGGGTGAAGGCCGGGCGGGTCGTGGCCGGCGTGGAAGTGCGGGTCGTCGGCGAAGACGGTGAGATCCTGCCGAACGACGGCTCCGCGGTGGGGGAGTTCGAGATCAGGGGTCCGTGGGTGACGGCCTCGTACTACCGGGATCCTGACCCAGCCCGTTTCCACGATGGCTGGCTCCGCACCGGCGACGTCGGGTCTCTGGACGAGCGTGGGTACATGGAGATCTCGGACCGGACGAAAGACGTCATCAAGTCGGGAGGGGAGTGGATCTCTTCGGTGGCTCTCGAGAACGAGGTGATGGCACACCCCCAGGTGTTCGAAGCAGCAGTGGTCGCCGTGCCCGATGCTCGTTGGCAGGAGCGGCCGCTCGTCTGCGCGGTGCCGGTACCGGGTACCACCCCGACGGCCGACGAGCTGGTCGAGTTCCTCGAAGGGCGCGTCGCCCGCTGGTGGATCCCCGAGCGCTGGGCGTTCATGGACGAGATCCCCAAGACCTCGGTGGGCAAGTTCGACAAAAAGCTCCTTCGAGCGATGCATGCCGGTGGTGAGCTCGAGGTCGTCACGGTCACCGCGTCCTCCCGCGAATAACCGTCGGCGGGAGCACGCCTCCCAGGCCCCACGGGCCCTTCAGCCGGTGCACTCGTTCAGCGCATCGATGAGCAGCCGGAGCCTCCCGTAGTGGAATTTGTCGAAACGGAACGCGACCCGTGCCAGCTCCAAGTGATCCCCACTTGACCGCTCGGGTGGAAACGGCGCCGCCGAGCGGATGGAGCCCGACGAGACGATGTCGGCGAAGCGCCGATTGAGGTCGGAGAGCTCACGGCGCGAGGGTGCCACCTGGAGCCGGATCACCAGGAGATCGCCCACCCAGCGGCTGGAGTGGTAGTTGCGATAGAAGCCGGCGATCTCCCCGGCGGCTTCGTCCACGCTGTTCGCGACCCGGAACAGCGCGGTGTCCTCGGGGGAGACCCATCCGGGTCGTATTGCCTCCTCGGTCACGAACCGCCGCCACCCCTCCCAATAGGTCCCTCCCTGGGTCTCGACGAGCACCACCGGTGCCGGCTCGGCCTTTCCGGTCTGCAGCAGGGTCAACAGCTCGTAGCACTCGTCCTGCGTGCCGAACCCTCCGGGCAAGACGGCATACGCGTGTGATTCTTTCATCAGCATCAGCTTGCGAGTGAAGAAGTACCGCATCTCCACGAGCTTGGGGTCCTGTGCGATGAACGGGTTCGCCCCTTCCTCGTGAGGGAGCCGGATGTTGACGCCGAAGCTGCGTTCGCGCCCGGCGCCTTCGGTCCCAGCCTCCATGATGCCCGGGCCGGCGCCCGTGACGATCATCCACCCTTCCTCGGCAAGATGCGACGCCAGATCGCGCGCCAACACGTACACCGGGTCTTCACGCTGGGTCCTGGCCGAGCCGAACATCGTCACCTTCCGCACAGACCGGTACGGTCGGAACACCCGGAACGCTTCGGCCATTTCCCCGAGGGCAGCGTCCGCGATCTTCAAGTCTCCGACGTCCACCCCTTCGCGGGCCATCGCCCAGACAACCGAGAGCATCGATCGCAAAAGGTCGGTCTGCGCGGTCGAGCGGGAGCGGCCACCCACAAGGGCTCCGAGCGCAGCGTCGATCACGACGGAATCGGGAGATTCGACCCCGCTCAGGCGTTCGTCATCTTGCATCAGACAGGTGCCGGCACGCTGTCGGATACTCGTCCGTAGAGCGTCGTGCGCTGTACCAGGGGACGAGCAAGCGGATCGACGAGCTCGTGAAGCTCGGAGACGCCGAGGCGCTGCCCGTGGCTCGCGCCCGCCGCTCGGGAGATGTTCTCGTCCATGAGGGTGCCGCCGACATCGTTTGCCCCCGCTGCCAGACATTGCCGTGCACCCGCGAGACCCGTTTTGACCCAGCTCACCTGGATGTTGTCGATCATGCCCGAGTAGGCGATCCTCCCGACGGCATGCATGAGCACCGTCTCTCGAAAGGTGGGACCCCGGCGGGACCTTCGTTGCAGGTAGATCGGCGACGCCATGTGGACGAAGGGGAGAGGGACGAGCTCGGTGAAGCCGCCCGTCTCGCGCTGGAGCTGGCGCGTGCGCAGAATGTGACGGGCCCAGCTCACCGGTCGCTCGACGGCTCCAAACATGATCGTCACGTTCGAACGAAGGCCTACGCGGTGAGCCGTCCTGTGGACATCCAGCCACTCGTCGGTGTCGATCTTGTCCGGGCACAGGACGGCGCGCACTTCGTCGTCCAGGATCTCAGCCGCCGTGCCGGGAAGAGTCCTCAGCCCGGCCTCCTTGAGGCGGCCCAGATAGTCGGCCAGGCTCACACCCGAACGCCGCGCCCCCTCGCTGACCTCAAGGGCGGTGAACGCGTGAATGTGGATGCGCTCGGATGCAGCTCGCACGGCGCCGAGCACGTCGAGGTAGTACTCGCCGTCGAAATTCGGGTGGATGCCCCCTTGCAGGCACACCTCGGTCGCTCCCTCTGCCTCTGCCTCGGCGACCCGCCGGGTGATCTCGGACAAGTCCAAGAGGTACGGATCGCCCCGCAGGTTGAGGGACCGCGGACCCTTCGAGAACGCGCAGAAGCGGCACTTAAACGTGCAGACGTTCGTATAGTTGATGTTCCGGTTCACCACGTAGGTCACGGCGTCGCCCACCGCACGCTCTCGGAGCTCGTTCGCCAGCTCCACCACGGCGAGAAAATCCGCACCACGCGCCGAGAAGAGGCTGACGATCTCGTCCTCGCCGATCTCCTGGCCGAGCGACACGCCGGCAAGAACCTCTTGCACCGCCGAACGAGCCGACGCGACCGGAGCGGCGTTCTCGCGGGGTCTTCCCTCACCCGCCGGGAGCGGGACGAGGGGAGGAGGGGCAACGTCCGAACCCGAGCACCAGCGGTCCTCTCGAGCCATGCCTTCGGCGTCGGACACGTCCATCACGAAAAAGTGCAGTGCCGGATCCAACCAGCGCTCGGGCTGGCGCGCAAAACTCGGGTACACGGTGAGGCGCGGAGCCAGCACGTACCCGGACCCCTCGCAGAGCGCGTGCAGCCTCTCGACCTCGGGCCACGGACGCTCGGGGTTCACGTGGTCCACCGTCACCGGCGAGACACCGCCCCAGTCGTCGATCCCGGCGTCGAGAAGCTCTGCGAGGTCGTCCACTAGGTTGGGGGGTGCCTGGAGGTGCACGTCACCGGGGAGGAGGCATCTGGCGGCTGCAATGGTCCAGACCAGCTCCTCGGGCGGGCACGCAGGATGGTCACGCATCGCCGTACCGGGCTTGGGAAGGAACGGCTGGACGATGACCTCCTGGACGTGGCGGTGGCGTTCATGCGACCTGGCAATGGCGACGAGTGCCTCGACCCGGTCGGTCCTGGTCTCACCGAACCCGACCAGGATGCCCGTCGTGAACGGGATGGACAGGCGGCCCGCCGCGTCGAGGGATCCTAGACGGCGAGCTGGTGCCTTGTCGGGAGCGTGCCGGTGGGCCCGCAGCCCGTCGTTCAACGCTTCGATCATCATTCCCTGGCTGGCCGTCACTTCCCGGAGCATGGCGAGCTCGTCCTCGTAGAGGGCACCGCCGTTGGCATGCGGTAGCAAGCCGGTTTCTTCGAGGACTGCCTTGCAAGCCGAGGCCAAGTACTCGACCGTCGAGTGGTAGCCGTGCTGGTCCAGCCAGCTCTGCGCTGCCCGATAGCGGAGCTCTGGCCGCTCGCCAAGCGTGAAAAGTGCTTCTTTGCAGCCGGCGGCAGCACCCGCTCGAGCGATCGCCAGGACCTCGTCGAGGTCAAGGTAGGGCGCGCTCAGGCGGGCCGGAGCCTTCGCGAACGTGCAGTAACCACAACGATCCCGGCACAGCATCGTGAGTGGGATGAACACCTTTGGCGAGTAGGTGATCTGGTTCCGATGCCACTGCGTCCGCACCCTTCGCGCCTCCGATGCCAGCTCCGACACCGGCAGCGACACGAGCTCCGACACTGGCACACGCCCGTCCCATGCGCTCATGAAACCGCTCCGGCAAGACCCAGGGCTTCGGCATCCACGAGCCAGCGCACGTCGGCAGCATGGACTCGCGCCGCGGGCAGGTCGGCGCCGGAGCGCAACCGGGCGACGGCGTCGCGCTTGGTTGCCCCGGCCACGGTGAACACCGCCATTCGCGCGCGATTGATCACCGGTAGCGTCAGGCTCAGGCGCGGGTGGGGGTTCCGAGCGCTGGGATCGGTCGTTGCCACGACGAGCTCGTCGGGTCCGGCATCGAGGCACGGTGTCCCTGGGAACAGCGACGCCGTGTGCCCATCGGGACCCATGCCGAGGTGGATCACGTCAAAGCCGGACCCCTCGAGCACTGCTGACACCTCGCGAGCGTACCGGGCGCAGCACGAGATCGGATCGCCGTCGGTCGGCATCGGATGGAACGATGCCACGCCGCCGACCCGCTCGATGAGCGCCTCTCGTACGAGCCGCTGGTTGGCATCGGGATCGTCGGGCGCCACCAGCCGCTCGTCTCCCATGTAGATGTCGACGAGGGACCAGTCGATAGATCCGACGGCGAGGCTTGCCAGGCGCTCATAGCATGCGCGTGCCGTCGGACCGCCCGAGAGGACCATGGTGAAGCGGGAGCCCGTACGGCGGCGGTAGGCGTCCTGGATCACTTCACTGAAGGCTCCCGGCACGTCGGCCACGGCGCGCAGGTCGGGGCCGTCCGTCAAGAGCCCATCTCCGGCACCCGCCAGACGTTCCCCGAGCGCTCCAGCAGGAGATCGGCGATGTGGGGTCCCCACGTCCCGGCCCGGTAGTAGTGGAGCCCGCCACCCGGCTGGGACCACGCCGTGAGGTACGGGTCGACGATCCTCCATGCCTGCTCGACCTCATCGGTCCTGATGAACAACGTGGCATCGCCGTTCATCGCGTCGTGGAGCAGGCGCGGGTAGCCGTCGGCTTCACCGGTGTTGGAGAACGCCTTGTCGTACTGGAAGTCCATCGAAACCGATTGCACTCGGAACGCATCACCGGGAACTTTGGCACCGAAATTGAGGCTGATGCCTTCGTTCGGCTGGATCCGCAGGACCAGAGTGTTCGGCCGGAGCTGGCGAGCGAGCTCTCCGTCGAACGCGAGGAAGGGCACACTGTGGAACTGCAGGGCCACCTCGGTGACCCGTGCCGGGAGGCGCTTACCGGTGCGGACGTACACAGGCACGCCTGCCCAGCGCCAGTTCTCGATTCTCAACCGCAATGCCACGTAGGTCTCGGTCGTGCTGTCCGGTGCGACGCCGTCCTCTTCGCGGTAGCCCACGACCGGCACCTGGTCGACGACGCCGTCGACGTACTGCCCGCGCACTGACTTGTCGACCGCCTCGTCGGGCGTGGGGATGTCCACCGCCCGAAGGAGCTTGATCTTCTCGTCTCGGATGTGCTGGGCATCCATCCCGGTCGGAGGTTCCATCAGCGTGAGCGCCAGCACCTGCATGACGTGGTTTTGCACGATGTCCCTCAGCGCGCCGGCCGTCTCGTAGAACCCGCCGCGATGCTCCACCCCGATGCTCTCGGCGACGGTGATCTGCACCTGCTCGATGTAGCGTCGGTTCCAGATGGGCTCGAACACCGCGTTGGCGAAGCGCAGCGCGAGGACGTTCTGCACCGTCTCCTTGCCCATGTAGTGATCGATCCGGAAGATCTGGTCTTCTTGGAAGGCCTGGTGGACATGGGCGTCCAGCTCCATCGCGCTCTGCAAGTCCCTGCCGTATGGCTTCTCCACCACCAGGCGAGCGAATTGCCCTCCCTCACCAGGCACGTTGCACTTCTCCCGGGCCAGCGCCTGGGCCACCATCTGGAAGACTTCGGGGATCGTCGCCAGGTAGAAGAGCCGGTTCCCCGACGTCCCGAATTGGGCGTCGGCCTCCTGGAGGCGGTCGCGCAGCGCGTCGAAGGTCTCAGTGGCGGCATACTCCCCGCTCACGTAGCGGAACCGATCCACCAGTGCCTTCCATTGCGGGCCGGCACTCGGGGCGGCCGCCAACGCGGTCCGGCGGAAGTCGTCGTCGCTCCACGGCGTCCTCGCGACCCCGATCACCGTGAACTGATCGCTCAAGCGTCCCCGGTCGGCCAGGTTGGCGAGCGCCGGAAGGATCTTGCGCGATGCCAGGTCACCGGACGCGCCAAAGATCACCAAGGCCAGCGGCGGCGTGCCATCGCCTCCCGACGATCCTCGTCCCGAAGCGCTGCCTCTCGAAGCGCCACCCCCCGAAGCGCCGTCAATCGGCTTCACGCCGCCTGCCACGCCTCCCGATGTGCCGCCGCTCGGCGTCACGCCCCATCCCCTTCCGACCCTCCGGGTCCTCCGGATCCTCCGGTTCCTTCGGGCGTGAGGGTCTCCATCCCCGGCTTGCCTGTCTCGAGCGTGACTGCGTGCCCGCCGAACTGGTTCCTCATCGCCGCCAGCAGCTTGTCGGCCAGCGAGTCCCGATCGCGCGATGCAAACCTGGCGTACAGGGCGGCCGAGATGGCCGGCGCCGGGACCGCCCGGTCGATGGCCTCGGCCACGGTCCAGCGCCCCTCGCCGGAGTCCACCACGATGGGGGAGATCTGGTCGAGACCCGCTCCCGGTCGCATCGCCCTCTCGAGAAGCTCGAGCAGCCAACTCCGCACGACCGATCCGTACCGCCAGATCGACGCGATCTCGTGGAGGTCGAGGGAGAACTCCTCGGCCGCAGCCATGATCTCGAACCCCTCGGCATAGGCCTGCATCAGCCCGTACTCGATGCCGTTGTGCACCATCTTGACGAAATGTCCGGCGCCCACCGGTCCGACGTGCGAGTAGCCATTGGGTGGTGCCAAGGTGAGGAAGGCCGGCTCGACGACGGCCACCGCCTCGTCGCTCCCCCCGACCATCAAGCAGTAGCCCTCCTTGAGGCCCCACACACCTCCCGAGGTGCCGGCGTCGACAAAGCCAATCCCTCGCTCGGCCAGGCGTGCCGCCGTCGGTCCCGCCTCTTTGTAGTTGGAATTGCCGCCGTCGACGATCACGTCGCCTGCCTCGAAATGCTGAGCGAGCTCGGCGATGGTCGAGTCGGTCGCGTCCCCGGCTGGAACCATGACCCATGCTGCGCGCGGAGGCGTCAGCTTGCTCGCGAGGTCAGCCAGGGAACCTGCGGCTTGTGCACCGTGGGCTTCGGCGGCTCGGCGAGCATCTTCGGAGAGGTCGTACGCGACGACCTGGTGCCCACCACCGATCAGGCGCTCGGTCATGTTGGCGCCCATCTTGCCCAACCCGATCATTCCGATCTTCATCGTGCTCCTCTCGCTTGTCGCTGCATACCTCGCTGCCCGCCCCTACCCGTGCCCGCTTCCGCCCCTACCCGTGCCCGCTTCCGCCCCTACCCGTACCCGCTTCCGTCCCCTACCACCCTCAGGAGAGACCTGCCGCCTTCTTGGACAGTGCCGCAAGCAGGTCGTCGAACGAGGCAGCGAACGAGCTCACCCCCTCCTGCTCGAGCCGGTCGGCAACGCCGCCAAGCTCGACACCCGCATCCGCCAGGCGGGCCAGCACCGCTGACGCCTCGTCGAGATCGGCGTCGATGGTCCGGCGTACCTCTCCGTGGTCGACGAACGCGTCGAGCGTCTGGTCCGGCATCGTGTTCACCGTGTCGGGACCGATGAGTGAAGTCACGTAGAGAAGATCGGGGTAGCTCGGGTTCTTCGTCGACGTCGAGGCCCACAGCGGCCGCTGAACACGGGCGCCCTTCGATGCCAGGCGCTCCCACCGAGGGCCCGAGAAGGTCGACAGGAAGTGCTGGTAGGCGATCTTGGTCTGCGCCACCGCCGCCTTCCCTCGGAGGGCGAGGATCCCCTCGTCGCCCTGCGCGAGGTCCTCGAGACGGCGGTCGATCTCGGTGTCGACCCGGCTCACGAAGAACGATGCCACGCTGTGGACTCCGGAAAGGTCGTCGGCACCCGCGGCGGCGTAGTCCTCCAGGCCCGAGATGTACGCCTCCATGACCGCGTCGTAGCGATCGATGCCGAAGATGAGGGTCACGTTGATGCTCCGGCCTTCGCCGATCAGCTGGCGGACCGCAGGTACCCCCTCTTCGGTGCCGGGGACCTTCACGAGGAGATTGGGTGCGCCGATCCGCTCGTGGAGACTTCGCGCAGCCGTGACGGTCCCCGTCGTGTCGTGGGCCAGGGACGGCGCGACTTCGAGCGAGACGAACCCGTCACTTCCCCCGCTCGACACATGGAGGGGGGCCAGGAGCGCGAGGGCGTTGCGGATGTCCGTCACCACCAGCTCCCAGTACGCCTCTTCGACCGTCATCGACGGCACGAGCGAGCGGAACTGCTCGTCGTAGTCGTCCTCGCCCTCGATGGCCTTGGCGAAGATCGTCGGGTTCGAGGTGATGCCTCGCACACCGTCACCGATCATCGACTCCAACCGCCCGTCGGTGATCCAGTCCCGCCGCAGGTTGTCCAGCCACGGGCTCTGCCCACACTGGTCGTACAGCTCGTGCAGTCTCGTCACGTTGCTCCTCCCTGCTCCTCCCACCGCGTCACCGAGCCCTGCTCACGATCCCTGTTCACGACCCCAAGCCCGCTCGCCGACCCTGCGCCCCGGTCGCCAACTCTGCGCCCCGCTCGCCGACTCTGCGCCCCGCTCGCCGACCCTGCGCCCCGCTCGCCAGGTCACTTTCGATCTCGCCCGCCGGCCACGAGCCCGAGCGCTCGCTCCACGACATGCTCGGTCGTGAACCCGAGCTTGGCAAGCGCCACATCTCCTGGTGCCGAAGCTCCGAAGCGGTCGATGCAGACGAACTCGTCGGCATAGCGGTCCCATCCGAAAGACGACCCGGCCTCGACCGCCAGGCGGGGGATGCCGGGGGGGAGCACCCGGTCCCGGTGCTCCTGGTCCTGGTCGGCGAACCGCTCCCAGCACGGCAGCGACACCACCCGAGCCGACACCCCGTGGTCCGCCAGCTCCGGGACCGCAGCGACACACAGGTGCACCTCGCTCCCGGTGGCCACCAGCACGACGTCAGGAAGGCCGTTCGGGCTGTCCACGAGGACGTAGCCGCCCCGGACCACGCCCTCGGCAGCGAGCTCGGCCGTACCTTCCAAGACGGGGACCTCCTGGCGGGTGAGCACCAACGCCGTCGGTCCGTCGCTCTCGACCGCGGCGCGCCACGCCTGGGCACACTCGTTGGCGTCGGCCGGACGCACCACGGCCAGCCCGGGCATCGCCCGCAGGGAGGCCAGGTGCTCGATCGGCTGGTGGGTGGGACCGTCTTGCCCCAGCCCCAATGAATCGTGGGTCCACGAGTACACGACATGCGCCTTCGAGAGCGCGGCCAACCGTACGGCCCCTCGCATGTAGTCGCTGAACACGAAAAAGGTCCCGCCGACCGGCAGCACGCCTCCGTGGCAGGCCATGCCGTTCATCATCGCCCCCATCGCATGCTCGCGGATGCCGTAGTAGACCTGCCGACCGCCAGGATGCTCGACCGACTGGTTCTGGGCGTTTTCGAGCTGCATACCGGTGTTGCCGGTGAGGTCGGCGGCACCGGCCACCAGGCCGGGCACCTTGGCCGCCGTCGCGCTGATGCAGGTGCGGATGGCCTGGCGGGTCGCGATCTTGTCACCCGCCGTGAACGAGGGAAGTGTCGCATCCCAGCCCGGCAGCCCGCGGCCGGCCCACGCCGCCGCCCACGCCTCTCGGTCCATGCTCGCCGCGGCGAAGCGCTGCTCCCACTCGGTCCGGTGCCCCTCGCCTCGCGAGACGCAGCGGCGGAAGTGGTCGAGCACGTCGTCAGGCACCCAGAAGGTCTCGTCGGGCGGGAGGCCGAGGATCTCTTTGGTCGCCCGGATCTCGTCGGGCGGGAAGGGGTCGCCGTGCGCTTTGCTCGTGTCGGTGAGGTGCGGCGCTGGCCAGCCGATATGGCTCCGCAGTACGACGAGGGACGGGCGCTCGGTCACCGCCATCGCCCGGCGCACGGCCGCTTCGAGCGCGGTCGTGTCATTGGCCACGTCACCGATGTCGTCCACGTCCCACCCGTAGGCGGAGAAACGCTCGGGAACGTCGTCGGTGTACGCCAGCTCGGTCGGTCCGTCGATGGTGATGTGGTTGTTGTCGTACACGCAGACCAACCGGCCCAGCCCGAGGTGGCCTGCCAGAGAAGCCGCTTCGTGCGAGATGCCTTCCTCGAAGCACCCGTCGCCGGCAAGCACGAACGTGAAGTGGTCGCAGAGCTCGGGGCCGAACTGCGAGCGGACGATCCGCTCGGCGACCGCCATCCCCACGGCGTTGGCCACTCCTTGCCCGAGCGGGCCGGTCGTGACCTCGACACCCGGGGTGTGCAGGCGCTCTGGGTGGCCAGGCGTGAGACTGCCCCACTGGCGGAACGCCTTCAGGTCGTCGAGCGACAGGTCGTAGCCGGTGAGGTGGAGCAGCGAGTACAAGAGGATGGACGCGTGCCCGTTCGACAGCACGAAGCGATCCCGGTCCGGCCATCCGGGGTCGGTGGGGTCATGCCGCATGACGCGGGTGAACAGGACGTACGCCAAGGGTGCCAGGGCCATCGCCGTTCCGGTGTGGCCCGAGTCGGCTTCTCGGGGCGCGTCCATCGCCAACCCGCGCACGACGTTGATCGCAAGCTGCTCCAGAGCGTCGGCCCCGCTGGATGGTGCAGGGGCGGTGGGGGAGGGGGGCGCAGCGGGCACGTCCTCACCCTATCCACATCCCGGCCGGCTGCTGGCGGCGGCGTTGGCGCCCAGCGCGGGCCCCGCCGGGCACCGACCGCTCTCTCCGCCGAACGCCGACCGCGCGCACTGCCGGGCACCGACCGAGCGCCCCGCCGAACGCCGACCGAGCGCACTGGCGGGCGCCGACCGAGCGCCCCGCCGGCGGGTCTCGGCAATGGAGAGGTTGCTCGTGCTGTTCGAAGATAACCTCGGCTCGTGCCGGGTCGAGCGATCCAAGTCCCCCCGAATTCCGACCTCACCCTCGGCATGGTGTGCACCGACAAGTCGCAGCCGGGGCTCACCGTCTGGCAGATGCTGGCCGACGAGCGCTTCGCCAACCCGGCCGGCATCCTCCAAGGCGGCTTCCTCGGGGCGTTCTGCGACTCGGCGATGGGGGCGGCGGCGGTGACCCACGCCGGGGGCCGCAAGGTCAGCGTCGTGAACGCCGAGATGAAAGTGAGCTTCCTCGCGCCCGTCGAGATCGGGACCACGCTCACCTGCCGGGCCGAGGTGATTGCCGGCGGAAAGCGGGCCGCGTTCGTCGAGGCGAGCGTGACCGATCCCTCGGGCACCTTGGTCGCCAGGGCCTCGAGCACCTACCTGATCCGGGACCGCCACTGAGCTGGCCGTCGAGCGCTGTGCTCTCGAACCCAGCAGGGTGAGCCGCCCGACTTTCGGCACACGTCGGAGCGGCGGCCGACGATCTGCTCCCACCGGCAATGCGCTCGGCGATCCGAGCATGCCGGGACCGCGTGCTGCCGTGTACGGTGGTCGGCGGCGAACGGCCGCCGGGCGGCCGGCCACCACGAGAGGAGTGAACCGTCGATGAGAGCCTCCCGAGGCAAGGAGGGCACCGGCAGGACCGGGAGTCGGGTCGGCGAGAGTGGGACTGACGCAATCCACCTGGTCACGGCCTACTTCAAGCAGGAGACGATCGGACCTTTGAAAGGGCTCGGTCGTTTCGTCACCTACGGCATCGTCGGCTCTCTCAGCCTGGGCATCGGTCTCGTCCTGCTGGCGGTCGGATTGTTGCGCCTACTCCAGGGCGAGACCGGGAGCACGTTCGCCGGCCACTTGAGCTGGGCTCCCTACGCGATCGTCGCCGTGGCCGGCATGGTGGGAATCGCCGCGGCCGCCTGGCGGGTGGGGAAGGGACCGGCTGCCCGGCGTCGGCCGGCTGGTGTCGAGACGAGGGAGGACCGATGAGCGCGACGACCAATGGCAGCCGTATCACCCGAGACGACCTCGAAGCGGCGTTCGCCCGCGTGCTGGGCGACGGGGAGACGACGGCACGCTCGGCAGCTCCTGTCGTCCTCTCACTGGCCGGAGCGGCCCTCGTGGGCACGGTGGCGCTCGCCTACCTGATCGGACGGCGGCGGGGGCGCCGGCACTCGACCATCCTCGAGCTCCGGAGGATCTGAGCGCGGCGTGGACTACCTCTTGTGGCGGCTGGCCCGCTCGGCGCTCAGGCGAGCCCGTTCGGGGGAGCACTGGGCCTGGTGGCTCTTGGCGATCGCCCTCTTCGCCATCCACCGCCTGCACCGGCGGGCGCCGGAAGTCCGGACCCTGACGATCAAGCCCGGCGATCACTACTCCCTCAGCGTCGTGGACCCGAGCGCCTCGACCGGTGGTTCCGGTACGCGCGGGTGAGCAACGGGGTCTTTCAACCCGGACAACGCGTCCTCGTCGTCGACGCAAAGGACCGGCGCTACCTGGTGACCCTCGCCGAGGGAGGTTCGTTCCACACCCACGCCGGCATCCTGCGCCACGACGACGTCATCGGCCGCGAGCAAGGTGTGACCGTGCGCGGATCGACCGGTCGCAACTTCCTCGTGCTGAGGCCCACCTTGGCGGACGTCGTGCTCGAAATGCCCCGGGGTGCGCAGGTGATCTACCCCAAGGACCTCGGCGCCATCCTCATCGCTGCCGACATCGGGCCGGGTCAGCGCGTGCTCGAAGCGGGGGTGGGATCGGGCGCGCTGTCGATGACGTTGGTGCGAGCTGGAGCCTCAGTCCTGGGTTACGAGCTGCGGACCGATTTCGCAGAGCGCGCCCGGACCAATGTCCATGCCTACCTGGGTCCTGCCGCCGACTACCGGGTCGAAGTCCGCGACGTGTACGAGGGTATCGGCGAGCACGGGCTCGACCGCATCCTCCTCGACCTCCCCGAGCCCTGGCGGGTGCTGCCCCACGCGGCAGCGGCCCTCGCTCCGGGGGGAATCCTGCTCAGTTACCTGCCCACGATCAACCAGACGGCCGAGCTCCGACACGCCTTGGACCCGGCGACCTTCGGTATGGCCGAGACGGTCGAGGTGCTGCGACGCACCTGGCACGTCGAAGCGCGCTCGGTCCGTCCCGACCATCGGATGGTTGCCCACACCGGGTTCCTCACCACCGCTCGGCGTCTCTCCGACGAGGGGTTGCGAACAGTTGTCACACCTCCGATCCATACTGAGCGGTGATGAACTTGGCTGAGTGGGCCGAGGCCCAGAACATCCATCCCCAGACCGCCTATCGGTGGTTCCGACAAGGCCGGTTGCCG
>JAJYWG010000363.1 GCA_021791615.1 Actinomycetes bacterium | reverse complement strand
AGCCCCCCGACGCAGACGACCGGACTGCATCCTCATCACTCCGACCATTGGGCGTCCTCACGCAGCGTTGCCGACCGATGGTCACCGATCGCTGCCGGGCCATGTGCAGACAGCGTGACCGCCAACACCCATCGCACAAAGAGCTCGGGTGCGGCATGTGCCCGGAAAACCGCCGTGGCGGGTGCGTCGAACTTTCGGACGATCATGATCGTCGGCATCGTGTCGCCGATGGTGATCTCGGCTTCTCGCTTGGTCGTGGTCGTCATGTGGCTGCTCCTTGGTCGTTATCGGGGGTCTTGTCGACGAGTCGGACGAGCAGCTGGTCCAGGCTCAGTCGGCGTGATCGAAGGCGCGGCGCGACACGTCGTCCGGGACCGGATGGACGTGACCGGCGCACGCTGGAGCGTCGAGGGAGCTGAAGCGGTCCTCAAGCTACGCGCGGTCCGGGCGAACGGCGACTTCGACGACTACTGGCGCTTCCACCTCGACCATGAACGCCAGCGCGTCCACGAGTCGCGCCATGCCCAGGGGGTCATACCGCTGGCCGCATAGTCACTCCAGGGGAGCCGCACCCTTTAGTTTTAGTGCGATCGCACGAACGTCACGGGCGCGGTCGTGCTCGGGGTCGGTAATCGAAATGGTTGCACAATCCGCCGAGGCACTATCGAAGGCGCGCGGGTCATCCTGTCTGACTACCTAAATTTAAGTGCGTCCCGGCTGGAACGGAAGGCGCCCCAGGCATGGTCTTTGTCGTCGCGACTCCAAGGACGCGCCCTGTCTTCGCGTCAAGTACGACGTTGTACGACGATGCCCCGTCCACTGTTGAAGTTCGGCGGTGGCCACGTTGCCACGTCGACGCCCATCGCCCGCCCAGATCGCGCCCAGACCGCCTCGGGTCCTCGTGCTCCGCGGCGAAGAACTGCCCGCTGAACTGGACTTTTACTTGTGGGCGCTAGAGGACTCGAACCTCCGACCTCAGCCGTGTGAAGGCTGCCCACCCGATATTCGGCGGTACGTCCTGACACGAAATCCCTGGTCATCAGCACAGCACGCAAGTTCCGACGAATCACGACAGGCCCCGACCGCGGGATGCCCGCGGGATAGCCGCGGGATGCAGGGCGCTCGGCGTCTGGCACGCCGAGCACGTCAACCGCCTTGGCGACGCTGGTCGGCTCGGCGTAGTCGGTTCACGAGCGGCCGGTAGTACGCGGGCACTAGGGCATCGGTCGGCAACAGTCCGAGGACTCGGTCGATGCCTTGTGCGACCGCTTGGCGGGTCACCCCGTACTCACGGCCAAGCGCCTGCTGAGGCTCGTCCCCGAGGAGGTGACGCACCGCCCAGGTGAGCTGCTTGGTGAGGACATCGGACCGCTCAGTTAGCCTGTCCGCGTCCGGCCGCCCGGCGATCGGGAGGTGCATCCCGTGGTGCCGATTGACAAGACGACTGGGCACCCCTGCGTCCCGCTCCTCCTTGCGCTCTCCAAGCCACTTCCTCCCCTCCGGGGACCGCATAGCCGCAGTCATGCACGCCTGGTGCAGCTCGGGCTCCCTGGTTAGGGACGTGTGCGAGAACACGAGGAGTCCACACTTGGGCCAGAGGCACGATGAGACTCGGATGCCGACGCCCCTCCGCCACTTGCCGGCGGCTATGCGGTCACCTCGACGTTCCTCGCGGAGCTTGTCAGTCTCCGGTGAGCGAACGCCCCTGGCCGCACGGTCCGCTCGTTGCTTGGCTTTCCCCCTGCGCCTTTCGAGACGCTTCGCGGCGTTGATGGCTTCCGGCGGCTTGAGTGTGCCGCCGAGGTATGGCGCTACCAAGCGGTTGACACGCTTGGCGTCGGCGAGCGTCGTGGGTGGACGATGGATGAAGCCCATGTGGTCCAGCTCGTCGAGCACGTCGTCAGGCAGTGTGCAATTTCTACACGCAGCGCGTGCCATGTCGACAACGCGCCGTAAGCCGGAACATGCCCGACAGATGTACGTCCGCGTCTGGGAGTCGAGAGAGCTACCCCAGCGCGCACCAGGCGCCTGCGCTTTCGCCACCCGGTATTTCAGCTGGGCAGCCGTCAGTGTGCAGGACCCCGCGCAGTGCTCCGCGTGCTGCGGATGGCCACGACCGATCACCACGCCCCGACAGACGTACCGGATGCGCTCCCTGCGGGGACGAAGGACCGGGCGTGCTGGCCGACCGCCGCGTGGGCCGACCTCGCCCTTACGGCATGTCTCGCACAGCGGCTTGGACCCCCGTCCGGTACGAACTTCGGTAAAGACCTCGTCGCAGCGGGCGCACCGGTAGCGGCCGGCGTCAACGCACGCCGGGCAGCGGCGGAGCACGCCCTGCCGGGAGGGCGTCACCATGAACGTCCCTTCGCAACCGCTGTCGCCACCGATCGCACATGTCACCGAGACCTTGGGCCGGAGGCGGCCGTCGCTCGCACTCGTGACCTGTCCACGGGGCATGGTTTTGATGATATCTGGCAACGTTTACTTAGAGGCCGCGCGGATAGGCGATGGCCTGGAAAAATGCTTGACAGGACTTCCGAGCCGTAGGTCCTGGTCACGGGCCAGTCCGACCAAGCCGACATGCTTGACACTGCGCCTATCCGCTGAGGTGCTTAGGGGAAACAACGCGCACTCTCACGGCGACCCCGCAAGTGACGGATCCGACTCGCTTGCGGGGTCGCCGGAGGTCCACCTGGCGATGGGCGCACGATTTATGCATGGCCGCCTTTCGCCAGCACGTCGCCCCCGTCGTTGACGCGCTGCGCGCCCAGGCCAGGGCACTGAACGCGCTTGCCGATCTGCTGGAGGTCGACACCGGCAGCGACTTCCCTCCGGAGAGTCACGCGTCGCATTCGGGAGCCTTCACCGTCGAGGTGGCCGCGCGGTACTGCGGCATCGGCACGACGCTCCTCCGCGAGCGTGGCCCTGCGCCGCGATATGTCGGCGGCCGAGCGATCTGGCTCCGCGACGAGCTTGACAACTGGCTGCGCGCGCTTTCTGCTGAGTCCGGTCACCGACGGGGACGGCGTCAATCGCCGGTAAGGCGCGCCCATGGAGCGGCACAATGACCTCGACGCTCTCAGCCGTTTCGCGATCGCCGCCCTCGGTCATTCGTTGGCTGCGAAAACCGAAGCACGTCCCGAGCGCGGGACCGTCGAGCGCACGAAACGCGCCAAACGGAACGTCGAGACCGTGATCGCGACGGGGGAGCCCCTCGACGGGCGCATGAAGTGGTCGTGACCGATTTTTCCGGTCACGACCCCCTACCGAGGGCAGCGGGTGCCGCGTGAAGGCGGACCCGGTGCGGCGCAGTTTCCCCCCCGTTGCTCACATCCCGGTCCCGGGTGCATGCGCACCGAGGACGATGCCGTACGCCTGGCTCCGCCAGCGAACGCGCCGTTCTTCCCCCAGCCGTCTTCCGGCCCTGGGGGGAGAACTCCGCCCCCACCTTCACCACCAGCGAGCGGGCAAACAAGGGATGCAGCGCGCCAGGCCGGGACAGCACCCGAAGGGACTGCCCAAGGCAGTGCCGGAGGGTTCCTTTTTTCCTAGCAAACGTATGAGAACGGAAACATTTTCCAATGACCAAGAAGGGCAACGCACCGTACGCCGCCAGTGTCTTCGCAGTCGCGACGGCAACCTTCCCCGACGACGCAGATGCTGTGCGGCTCTGGTTGGACGGCCGAACGAAGGCAGACGCGGAACGATGGACCGTCGCAGAAGCGCGACTGTACGCGAGCGTGCCACTGACAGCGAGATCGGCACCCCGGCACCGTTGGACGAGGTGGAAGAGGTCAGGGGTCCTGTGCGGCGTTGAAAGCCGGCACTGCCTTGATTGCCCAGTTCGACAGACGCGACGGCCCGGCGCGGTCACGCAACGCCCGTCACACATTCGGGGCACCGATTGCAAGCATCAAGTGCCGAGCTGGCTCCCCGACGGTACGCACGCGCGGAACCGTGCCGACAAGCGACGCGGACCCGCCACCGCACACGGCGTGTGTGCCCTGTGCGGACGCCGAGTGACGAGGACGTCACCAGCACGGCGACGAGCAAGCGCTGGGACGCGGTGAACGCAGAGACTGGTTTCAGCGCAGCGCGGCATCCCCGTCGAATCGCTGATCGTGCGCCATGCCGAGCGAGAACAGGCTGCTGCTTAGATGGCGCATGCAGTGTCACAAGGTGTGCCAACAGGCGTCACGTAATAAGAGTTGCTGCTTCGTGATCGTGTTCACAATCGCTTCACGCGCGCCACGGCACGGTTCTCCCCACGCCATGACGACTTCCCCCCGCGTCATCAAACCAAGATTACCCATGGCCGAGACATTTCACGTTCCTGCGGCGGACCGTTCTCGTGGCATGCTCAGCGAGCTGGCCCCCGAAGACCACGTCGTGGAACTCAGCGTGGCTCTAGCCGTTGGTCGCGACCCGGACGGTCGTGTTTGCCGGATGCGGTTTCCCGGAGCTCGACACATCGGAGAGCCAGTCCAAGTCGCTCGTCCACGCGGTCTCCGCGCGCCTCAGCCAGTGCATGAAGCGGACATCCCGCTGCCGGCTCTGCTTGATCTGCAAGTCTTGGAAGTGGCGTGCCGTGCTGTATTTCTCACGTCGCGTGAGTACATCGCAGACCGACCTCGTCCTTACTCTGCTGGAGACGGTCGTTGACTTCCAGCAACGCACCACCGCCGTCGAGAACTGCGTCAACTACTTCACCAACCACCGCTGGAACGAAGTGCGAACCCTCGACAACGTCGTAAGCCTGTTCGCCCGTTTTCCCAATGACAACGTAGGCAACATCGCCCTCGCTCAGTACCTGTCGGGTTACAGACTCTGGACGCGCGCAGAGCAGCTCCGCGGACTGGTGGCGTTTTTCGCGGACAACGGCATCGAAGACCTCGACGGGCTGCGCAACTGGGCGGCGGCGACCACGTTCAAGACATTCGAGGGAAGGGTGAAGGGTCTCGGATTTGTCCTCTACCATTGGCTTGTGATGCGGCTTGGGGTACCGACCGTCAAGCCTGATGTCCACGTCCTGAGGTTCTGTCAGGCGGCACTCAGTCGAGTCGTGAGGGAGCAAGACGCGATCTCGGGACTGACGACGGTCGCGGGACAACTCGGAGTTCCCCCGCACCGCCTCGACTGGTCCATCTGGGAGTACCAGCGCGGAGGTGGAACATGAAGGCTCTCACCGTCAGGCAGCCGTGGACGTCCCTGATCATCGCGGGGCACAAGAACATCGAGAACCGAGGCTGGCCTACGAACCACCGCGGGAAGTTGGCCATTCACGCCGGGCTGGCAGTCGACAGCGACGCCCTTGCACGGCACGCAAAGCTCCTTCGTCGGCTCGGGCTTTCCCCAGAGAACCTGCCCAAAGGCCGCATCCTCGGCACGGTGACAGTCCTCGACTGCAGAGATGACAGCTCGAGCCCTTGGGCCGAACCTGGTCTATGGCACTGGGTACTCGCCAATCCCCGTGCCTTCAAGCATCCCGTACCGGCGAAGGGCAAGCTCGGGCTCTGGGAGTGGGCAAGAACACCAGAGAAACCATGGAAGTCTGCGCTGTGACTCCGAACTCGCAACGACGGCTCGTAGGTCGCCTGCGTCGCTAACTGAAGGTCTAGTCCTGCGGGTCGCGGATTCAGAGCTCTCCAGTGGTTGGAAGCTGTGGTGGCCAACTCGCTGCCGCCAGAACCAAATCTGCCGCTTGGTTCAGGAGACGCAGAACTTCCTCGCGCGATGTCTCTTCAGCGAGCCTCCTGACCATCTTCGCCAGATTGAAGCACTCCGCCTCGGAGCCATCCATCGGTCGCCTCGCTCTTCCTAAAGAGGTTCGCATAATACAGTGACACCTTGGTCATAGCTTGAGGCCGGTGTGGCGGAGGAAGGCGAAGCACAGCCCGGCATCGGATCCGATGCGCTGCAGGCCGTCCTCGGCGTAGAGGGCGGCCTCGT
>JAJYWG010000339.1 GCA_021791615.1 Actinomycetes bacterium | reverse complement strand
CCGCCATGCCCACGACAGGTGCGTTGAGCGCCTGGCCCCCCATCGAGCCGTAGAACTGCGCATTGCCGAAGCTGAAGATCCCCCCGTCGGAGGAGACCAGCCAGTAGCCGTGGTCTGTCGGGGTGGCAGCGATCCCGACGATCGGCTTGGCAGGAGTGACCCCCGAGGTGGTGAGCGATCCGTAGAAGGGGGCGTTCCCGCACGAAAAGACCGCCCCATTTGCGGCAGCCAGCCAGTAGCCACCGGGGAACGAGGCCGAGCCCACCCCGGCCGACGAGCACCCCGGAGAGGGCGGGGGTGGGGCTGGTGTCGTCGTGAAGGTGCCCTGGGCACCGGTGGTGGTGCCCGAGGCGTTGGTCGCCACCAGCTCGAAGTAGTACGTCGTGGCCGGTGACAGCCCCTTCAAGGTGGTCGCCACAAGCTCAGAAGATGTGCCCGACCCTGCTGTCGTGCTCTGTGATGTGCTCCCGAGCACAGGCGTGGTGCCGTAGGAGAAGTGGGAGGTGGTGGCCTGGCCCATCGGGTTCACGATCCCATTCAGCGTGGCTGCGCTCGAGGTGACGGCCTCGGCAGGCCCGGTGGTCGCCTTGGGGGCCAGCGGCGAACTGTAGGTAAGGACCACCGAAGGAGTCGAGACAGTGGCTGCGGTGACGATCGCGACCGGTGGTCCGTAGCTCGAACCGCCGCCACCACCGCCACCGCCAGCGCCTGTGCCACCACCGCCACCGCCGCCGCCGTAGTACCCACCGCCACCGCCGCCGCCGCCGTCTGATCCGCCGCCGCCGCCGCCGCCCGAACCGAGACTGCCTGGTGTGCCGTTGACAGCAACAGCAACACCAACACCGCCAGCACCGCCAGCACCGCCTGACGTCGCGGTGCCCGGTCCACCTCCATCACCGTGACCTGTACCGCTTCCGGCGGCTCCGGCGTTGGCGGCCGACCCGCCGGCTCCACCGACGGCACTTGTGAAACCACCACCACCACCACCGCCGCCGCCGGCCACCACCAGGCGTGACGCCAGTGAGCTGGTCGCCCCTGTCGGACATTTCGACGCAGTGTCCGAGCACGTCCGCACGTCCGAGGCACCCCCGCCGCCGCCACCGCCGAGAGCTCCATTCCCCCCGCCGTTGAACCCGCCAGCACCTGGCCCTGTGCCCGACGCCTGTTTCCCGGGGCCTCCGACCTCGACGTAGAGGACCTCGCCCGGGGTGACCGGAACTTGGGCGGCGACTTGGGCACCAAGCCCACCGACGCCTCCTGCACCTCCAGTGGTTCCTCTGAGCCCGCTCCCGCCCGGAGCACCGGTCGCCACGACTGTCACCTCAGACACTCCCGCAGGGACCGTGAAGCTCTGCTGGGCTCCGGTGAATGTGAACGTCTCAGACACCCTCGCTGGGCCCGCGGCACCCGCGGCGCCTTGGGGGATGGCGGCGATGGCCATTGCTGCGACGGCACACAGGATGCCGCCGAGCGCGGCGCGTAGCGAAGCGACGGGGACTGCGGCTGGTCTGTTCACAGGTGCACCTCCCGGGGACACGCTATCTGCCGGACCACGGCACCTTTGTTCACTGCATCCTGGGAGGAATCCAACTCATCCATTGGCTTTCCTTTCACCGGGACACTTTCCAGCGTTGCTACCACGGGCACCCTAGTCGAGTACGTTCTCCCTCGTCGGGCCGCTAGCTCATCGGGTAGAGCAGGGGACTTTTAATCCCAAGGTGCCGGGTTCGAGCCCCGGGCGGCCCACCGCAATCGACCGGTTCGGGAATGCTGGCGCCATCTCCACCCACGACGCTTCTTCTCGCGGCCCTGCGTCCCTCGGGTCCCATGCAGTGCACGCAACACTCCGAGACGATCATCGCCAGGATCGACCGAGCTCGACCGGACGATCTCCCACCCGGAACCGCCGGCACCGATCCGGGTGGGCGAGGGAGACAGCTTGGGAGCGGACCGGTCGCCGGAATCCTGGCAGTATCCCCACGTGACCGACGACCGGCCGACAGACCCGGCCACCCAGGTCCGCCTGACCCGGGAGGCTTACGACCGGCTGGCCCCCGTGTGGTCCGCAACCACCGACGACGGTCCGTGGAACGGGCACCTGGAACGCCCGGCCCTCCGTGCGCTGGTGCCGCCCGAGCTCTCGGGTGCCACGGTGCTCGACGCCGGGTGCGGTGCCGGAAGTCAGGCCGAGTGGCTGCTCGACCAAGGAGCCGACGTGGTCGGAGTGGACCTGAGCCCGGCCATGGTCGAGGAGGCCCGGCGCCGTTGCGGCGGGCGCGGGCGGTTCTTCGTCGCCGACCTCGCCGAGCCGCTGATTATCGATCGTGGCTCGGTCGACGGGATCACCTGCTCTCTCGTCCTCCACTACCTGAGAGACTGGTCGATCCCGCTGCGCTCGTTCGCCGACGCACTCCGACCAGGTGGGTGGGTGGTGCTCTCGCTGGACCACCCCTTTGCGCCGCCACTGCCGGGACAGCGCGGTGGCTACTTCGACACCGAGCTCGTCGCCGACTCCTGGACAAAGGCCGGGGTCCAGGTCACCCAGCACTTCTGGCGGCGGTCGCTGGGCGCCACGATCGGGGCGTTCGCCGACGCCGGCTTCGTCGTGGAACGAGTGGTCGAAGCCCAGCCCTCGCCCGACGCTCTCCACCGATTCCCGGCCGAACTGGCGCCGGTGATGGGCGTGCCGTGGTTCATCGTCTACCGGCTGCGCCTCGCCGGCCAGCGATAACCGGTCGCCGGTCGCCGGTCGCCTGTCGCCTGGGGGGCGGGAGCGCCATCTCCGCCCCCTGGCCCGCCGGGGCCGGCCTCATCTCCCCGGTAGCGCATGCGCCTCGGCTCGGGCGGCTCACTTTGCCGTTGCGGTCGCGGTTGCGGTCGCGGTTGCGATTGCGCTCGCACTTGCGTCATGGCACGACTGGTACTAGTATAACTAGTACTATGTCCATTGAGTCTGTGGATCGATCGGACCCGTTGCTCCTCCACGAACAGGTGGCTGCCGAGATCAGGCGCAGCATCGCCGAGGGTGAGGCCAAACCCGGCGAGCGCCTCCCACTCGCCAAGGATCTCGCCGCGGTCATGGGTGTGAACAAGAACACCGTCCTGCGCGCCCTCCACGTCCTACGGGACGAAGGGCTCCTCGAATTCCGGAGAGGACGCGGGATCACCGTGGCCGGTACCAAGGAGAAGAGCGCGCTCGTGCTTCAGGTTCGTGAGCTGGTGGAGACGGCCCGGCGCTCCGGTTACCGCAAGGCCGACCTGATCGCCATGATCGAGGGCCTTCCCCAATGATCGTGCTCCATCCTCCGGCCGAGCGGCCCCCGAAGACCGACGTACCCGACTCCCCAGAGGTCCTCATCAGAGAGGCGCGTCGGCGTCGACATCGACGTTGGGCGGTCGCCATCACCGTCATGGTGGTGGCGCTTTCAGCGTCGTGGGTCGGCTACGAGTCCTCGGGGAACGGCACCCGGACGCCTCGGCCGAAGGCCCCGGTGCCGGCACACCCTCGTGCCCGCTCCAGTGGGACCACGACTCGCGCCTCTTCGCCGGCACCAGCCACGCCACCTCCCCGCCTGGTGTCGGTCGCATACTTCAACCCGACAGCGGGTTACGGCCTCTTCGAGGAGACGCTCGGAGGATTCTGCGAGATGGCGGTGGCCGAGACCGCTGACGGCGGAGCCGCCTTCCCCGCGCCGGTCCCGGTGGGGCCCTGTAACCGCTTCGAGAGCACAACAATGGCACGTCTGTCCTTCGACGACCACGGCGACGGCTTCCTCTACGGGCCCAGTCTCTTCGAGACCCACGACGGTGGGGCGAGCTGGGCACCCGATCCCCAGCCCGGGCCGGTGCTCTCCGTCGAGGCCCTCGGCACCTCGATATGGATGCTCGAGGCCGGCTGCGCCCAGCTCGCGAACCCTGCCAGCAGTGCACCCTGCCCCCTCCAGGTCTACGAGTCCACAGACGGCGGTCGGACGTGGACCCAGAGTGCGGCCCTCCCTCCCTCGGCCACGTCCTCGATGACAGGGCGGGGCGGGAATGCCAGCGGACGGCGGTCGGGATCGATGGTGCGCACCGGTTCGACATCCGCTTACGTGGTCGGCTCCCCGCCGACATCCGGACAGTATCCGTTCAGAACGGTCCCGGGGACAGTTCCGCTCTCCGTCACGACCGACGGGGGGCACACCTGGGTCCAGCGCACGATCCCGTGCGGGACTGACGATCAGCAGGCGATGCTCTCGGCAGCCCCGACAGGCACCCTCGTCGCCGTCTGCGGGCGCTATACCCAAATTGCCGGGCAGGAGGAGGAGAAGGCGGTTCTGACCTCGACGGACGGCGGTGCGAGCTGGTCGGAGGTGACGACATGCAACCCGCTGCAAGGTACACACAACTGTGCCCTGGCCGGCGGGTACCTGAGCAGCGTCGACGCGGTCACTGCATCCGACATCTACGTCATCGGTACCGGAGGGAACCTGGTCGGGACCACCGACGGGGGCAGCCAGTGGTCGACGGAACCGGTGGCAGACGGTTCCGGTGGCGGGGAACCGAGCGTCGTCTTCTTCAATCCCTCCGACGGCCTCGTCTTGACGCAGACCGCCTTCTGGCGCACCGCCAACGCCGGGCTGAGCTGGTCCAAGGTGGCTCCGGTCGTCCAGGCATCACCACCAGCACCCTCAGCGGGCCAACTCGACCCCGCTACCCTCCCCTCCCCGATCGGTACAGCCGCACGGGCGATCCAAGCCAAGACTGCCGTCCCGTTCGAAGCCCCCTCCATCCTCCCACCGTCCCTGTCGGCGAAGGCGACGGCGTCGCGCACCCACTACTCAGTCTCGCTCTACGAATGCCCGACCCAGCTCCGGTTCGGCACACCGGGGATCGGTGAGGGGTCGTGTGCCGGGAGTGCCCATGAATTCGGGAGCTTCAGCGGCCAGCAGGAGGCATCGGCCGGTGCGGCGCGGGCCGTCACGAGGGCGGCCGTCAGCACGCCGGCTGGATGCCCGGCGGGTCGGAAGCTTGTCCGCCGACCGACACACAACGTCACTGCCGTCCAGGAGGAGACGGGGGGCAACGTGCAGGACTGCGCCTTCACCTGGACGTTCGGGCAATGGACGGTGGAGATGTTCGGTGACGTCAACTCGTTCGAGGTCACACAGGCGGAGTGGCTGGTCCGCTCGGAGTTCGCAGGACCGCTCTCGCTGCCGAAGGCTCCCGGGGTGCTGGTGATCCACGAGATAGCGAGCACATACCACGTCCTCGCCCGGTGGAGCCGAGGATCCACCGTCTACGGAGTCACAGTCCCGGCGGCGTACCCGGACATCTCGAGTGAGCTGCCTCTCATCTCGGTGATGGTGCCGGTGGCCAAGCCGTAGGGCCGTCCTCGCCGTTGTCCGGTGCCAAGTGGCGGGTGCCGGTGCACCGGCGTTCGCCCTCTCGGGCCCGGTTCACCAGCTCTGTCGGGGACATCGAGGTCTGTGGGCGCCCGATCGACCTCTATGGTGGGCGGGTGCCGCCTCCTCTCCATGTCCAGGACCCAGGAGGGCAAGGCGGGAGCCTGGCAGGCCTCGTCGGCGACACGGACGTCGGCGCGGAGGACGAGGCCCTCAGGCGGCGGACCTTCGCCATCATCAGCCATCCCGACGCCGGCAAGACCACCCTCACCGAGAAGTTCCTCCTCTTCGGCGGTGCCGTCACCGAAGCCGGGGCGGTGAAGTCCCGCCAGGGACGCCGCTCGGCACGCTCGGACTGGATGGCCATCGAACGCGAACGGGGGATATCCATCACCTCCACCGCCCTCCAGTTCCCGTACCGTGCCCACGTCCTCAACCTGCTGGACACTCCCGGGCACCGCGACTTCTCCGAGGACACCTACAGGGTCCTCACTGCCGCCGATGCCGCGATCATGGTGCTCGACGTGGCCAAGGGCATCGAGCCCCAGACCCGCAAGCTCTTCGAGGTCTGCCGGGCCCAACACCTTCCTATCCTCACGTTCTTGAACAAGTGCGACCGGCCCGGACGCGACCCACTCGAGCTGCTGGACCAGATCGAAGACGAGATCGGCCTGCGGCCGACGCCGGTGACGTGGCCGGTCGGCATCCCCGGTGACTTCCGGGGGGTCCTCGACCGGCGGAACGGGACCTATATCCGCTCGGAGCGCACCGCCCGCGGCACCCGTACCTCCACGGACGAAGTGCTCGACCCCGAGGCTGCGGCGCGGGCGGAGGGCGATGCATGGGCACGGGCCGAGGAAGAGTCGGCGCTGCTCGGTGAAGTTGGCGCCGATCTGGACATGAAGTCGTTCCTGGCCGGGGAGTCCAGCCCGCTGTTCGTGGGATCGGCGCTTACCAACTTCGGCGTCCGCCACCTCCTCGACGCCGTGGTCGACCTGGCTCCGGCGCCCTTCCCTCGTGACGACACCGAGGGCGTGCCCAGACCGATCGACTCGGACTTCGCAGGGTTCGTGTTCAAGGTGCAGTCCAACATGGACCCCGCCCACCGGGACCGGGTGGCCTTCGTCCGGGTGTGCTCTGGACGCTTCGAGCGGGGGATGACCCTGCTCCCTGGATCGGGTGGGCGCCCGGTATCGACGAAGTACGCCATGACCCTGTTTGGATCCGAGCGCACGACGGCGGACGCGGCCTACCCCGGCGACATCGTGGGGTTGGTGAACGCAGGCGACCTGTCGGTGGGGGAGACGCTCTCGCTGGACGGTTCCGTCACGTTCCCGCCCATCGTCTCGTTCGCGCCCGAGCTGTTCGCCACGGCTCGGAGCCGCGACGCGTCACGCCACAAGCAGTTCCACCGCGGATTGGCCCAGCTCGAGCACGAGGGAGTGGTCCAGGTCCTCACCGACCCCGGAGGCGATCCGGTCCCGATGCTGGCTGTGGTGGGGGCCCTCCAGTTCGACGTGGTGGCCTACCGCATGGCCAACGAGCTCGGGGCTCCGGTGGACCTCCGTCCTGCTCCCATCGTCGCGGCGCGTCGGACCGACCGTGCCACCGCCGAGCAGCTGGTCGGATCCCTCGGCGTGCGCGTCATGGCTCGCCGGGACGGGACCCTCCTGGCCCTGTTCGAGAGCGAGTACCGCTTGACCAAGCTGGTGTCGGACCACCCCGATTGGTGCCTCGTCCCGCTTCCCGGCGCCGGTGCGAGATAGGGTCCTGACGATCCGATCGGGAAGGGGGTTCGATGTCCGCATCGAGGTTCACCAACGTGGCCCTGCGCCGTGCAATCGGGATAGGAACTGCCCTCGTGGTCCTGGCAATGGTGGCGACGGCGTGCAGCTCCACGAGTGCTTCGTCGACCTCCGGCACGCTGGCCGGTACCCCGGCGGCCGGGTTGCCGAGCTTCTACGCCGTACCCAGCCACCTCCCCTCGAACAAGCCCGGCACCGTCATCAAGTACCAGCGAGTTGCCACACCGAGCATCGACGGCACGGTCTACCGGGTCATGTACGTCTCGGAGTCCACGACGGGCAAGCCCATCGCCGTGACCGGGCTGGTCATGGTGCCCAAGACCCCGCCACCCCCAGGCGGCTACCGGGTCGTCACGTGGGGCCACGGCACCAACGGCATGGCGCCACAGTGCGCGCCTTCGCTCAAGCCGGCGACAGCCGTACCGCTCCAGAACGACTTGCTGGAGCAGGGCTGGGAGGTCACTGCCAGCGACTACCAGGGCGAGGGCACGCCTGGAATGCTGCCCTACCTGGTCGGCGTGCTCGCCGCCCGCAACACCATCGACATCGTGCGAGCGGCCCGCAACATGAAGGTGGCGCACGCCAGCTCCACCTACGCCGTGTGGGGCCACTCCGAAGGCGGGCAGACGGCGCTGTTCGCCCTGCACATCGCCCAGTCCTACGCTCCCGAGCTCCACCTGGTCGGGGTGGTGGCCGGTGCACCGCCGTCGCAGTTCTCGGTGATCTACACGTTCTTGAAGACAAGCCCCTACCGCTTCTACCTCTTCATGGCCGAGGTCGGCTTCAATGCCGGGTACGGGAACGCAGCCGCCCCGCTCACAGAAGTGCTGACCTCCAAGGCGCTCAAGCTGATCCCCCTCCTCACCAAGGGCTGCCACACATACCTGACCCTCGTCCACTACTCGTGGGCCGAGCTCGGCAAAGCCAACCCCTTCGACGTCCCCAAGTGGAGGACCCTCGTGGAGGAGAACGACCCCGAGAGCTTCACCACTCCGTCGCCGGTGCCGCTGCTCATACCCCAGGGCGGCACAGACCACCAGATCCCACCCATCTCGACCCAGATCCTCACCACACACTTCTGCAAGATCGGCCAGGACGTGGAGCGGTGGATCTATCCGGGCAAGAGCCACGCCGGGGTGATCCCCTACTACATGCCCGACATGATCCACTGGCTGTCGGACCGCTTCGCCGGCGATCCGAACCCCGACCCCTACGTGCCGGTCGGCGAGCCCGGGGTGCAGACCACTACCTGCCCGTAGGCCCGGATCACCCGCCTCGCCAAGCCGGCGGCTCCGCAGCGTCCGCGGGCCCGTCGGTCACCTGGGACTGGGGGGCGCGCGGCCGCTCCTCGACCGGCTCGAGCAGGGGCAGCTCCCCGGCACCCGGCGCCGCCCCCATCTCGGGAAACTTGCGCGCCGTGA
Organism: Actinomycetes bacterium; assembly: GCA_021791615.1. Next base: position 24,119 of record JAJYWG010000339.1, on the reverse strand, counting down.
CCAGCACGCGCGACTCGAAGGAGCCGACCGCCTGGTTGAACGCCTCGACCGTTGCGTGCAAGCTGCGCTGGACCTTGGCCAAGTGCGACCCCATGGTCCCCAGCCGCTCGTAGAGCTCGCGGCCGAGGCGCTGGACCTCGCGGGCCTCGGTGGCGAACGTGTCCTGCCGCCATCCGTAGGCCACGGTCCGCAGCAGCGCGATGAGCGTCGTCGGCGTGGCCAGGAGGACCCCGTTGGCCATGGCGTGCTCCTGGAGCCCCGGGTCGTGCTCGAACGCCGCGGCCAGGAGCGCATCGGGGACGAACACCACCATCTGCTCCGCCGAACCGTCGACCGAGCGCCAGTACTCCTTCTTGGCCATCTGGTCCACGTGCCTGCGCAACTGGTGGGCATGCTCTTTCATTTCGGCTTCGCGGCCGGCATCGTCCTCGGCGTCGATGGCACGCAGGTACGCCTCGAGCGGGACCTTGGAGTCCACCACCATCCGACCGCCCCCTGGCAGGCGGACCACCATGTCCGGGCGCAGGACCGACCCGTTCGCCGCCGCCGCCGAGACCTGCTCCTCGAAATCGCAGTGGGCGACCATCCCGGCAAGCTCCACCACCCGTCGGAGCTGCACTTCGCCCCAGCGACCGCGAGTCTGGGGCGAGCGGAGCGCCGTCACCAAGTTCCGCGTCTCCCGTTCGAGCTGCTGCTGGGAGTCGCGCAACGCACCCACGGTGACCGTCAGGCCCTCGTACGCACCACGCCGGTCGAGCTCGAGCTGTCGGAGCTCGCCCTCGTACCGCTCGAGGAGCTCGCGCAGCGGTTCGAGAAGGCGCGCGATGCTCTCCTGGCGGTGGGCGAGGTCGCCCTGGGCCGACTCTTGGACCTGCTGGAAGCGCTGCTGGGCCACGGTGAGAAACTGCTCGGCGTTCTGCTGGAGAGCCCGGCCCGACAGTTCGGCGAACGTCGCTGCCAGTCTCGCCTCGGCCGCCCGGTCCTCCTCGGCGAGCCCACCGGGGCGCCGCGCTCCCAGGGCGAGCCCCACCACCAATCCGATGAGCGCCCCGACGGCGAGCCCCAGGACCAGCCCGACCGTCATCGACCAGCGCGCTCCTCGGCATCGAGGCGCTCCCGGTAACGCGCTTGGTGGCGGCGTCCCTGGCGCTCGGTCGCATTGCGGGAGGCCACGCCGAGCGCCGGCCACAGCCCGGACAGCTTGGCCAGCACCGCTCGCCCTGGTGGAAGAGAGCGGACGAGCCGGCGACCGGCGAGCAGGCGCATGGCCTCGTCGGCCACCTCGCCCGGCTCCAGCAGGCGCCGACCGGAGAAGGGCATCGCCGCGCTGTCGAGGCCCACCGCTGACTGCAGCATCGGAGTCCAAATGCCGTCGGGGCACAGGCACTGGACCCTGACCCCCGTACCCGCGAGCTCCGCAGCCAGCGCACCGCTGTAGGCCCGCACGGCGTGCTTGGTCGCGGAGTAGATCGCGAGACCCGGCGTCGGGTTCCATGCGGCGAGCGAGCCGATGTTCAGTATCACCCCGCCCCCGCGATCCACCATCACCCCGGCTGCCGCCCTCGATCCATGGACGACGCCCAAGAGGTTCACCTCGACCACGCGACGGATCTCCTCGTCAGACTGGCCGAGCGCGTCTGCGGCACCCAGGATCCCGGCGTTGTTGACCCACACCTGGGGCACGAGCTCGGCAGCAAGCTCGCGCAGTGCTGCGGGGTCGGTGACGTCCAGCACGCGGTCCACACCGGGAGCGCCTCGGACATCGGTCCGGACCACCTTGACTCCATGGCCTTCGAGCGCCCGGCTGAGCGCCTGGCCCAGGCCACCGGCCGCGCCGGTGACGACCGCCACCGCACCAGGGCCCAAGCGTGCTCGGTGTCCGGACATCCTCGTCTCCTCCCTGGCGCCGCGCTCATGAGCCGGCGCGGAGCTCAGTCCAGCGTACCGGCCGGGTGTTCGCAGGCGACCGACCCGGTACGGTGATGAGGTGCCCTTCCGAGCCGCAAGCAGCGGTCACCGCCGGAACCTCGGCGAGAGAGGCGATCCGGGGGAAGCCGCACCCCCGGTTGCCGCCGCGACCGAGCCCGGGGGAGCCGACTCGGTCCTTCCCGGCACCCCGACGGGCCTCGACAGCGTGACGGGCACACCGCCGCGCACGCTCTCGGACATCGATCGCTTGTTCGTGCAGGTCTTCGCGCTGGTGGGCGAAGGGATCGCCGGGGCGACCCACGCCCTGCTGGCCGGCGACCGGGAGGCGGCCAAACGCATGGTCGAGCAGGACGAGGTGGTCGACGCGCTGATCGCCCAGATCGGGCATCTGGCCCAGGACCGGCTCGTCGCAGGCGACACGACCGCCGACGAGCGCCGTGAGCTGGTCGCCATCCTCAGGATGCTCCCCGACCTCGACCGCAACGGCGACCTGGCCGAGCACATCGCCCGCCGAGCGGCCCGGGGGCTCGGCTCCGAGATGTCTGCCCGCAGCCGGGGACTGGTCGAGCGCATGGGCGAAGTCGCGACCACGATCTGGGCGAGCACGGCCGACGTGGTGTCGGAGCGATCGGCTGGGGGCGCGAGGTACATCGACGATCTGGACGACGAGCTGGACGACTTGCACGTCACGCTGACCGCGGAGCTCGTGGCCGGGACGATGCCGCTGCCCGTGGCCATCGAGTTGGCGATGGTGGCGCGTTTTTATGAGCGCTTTGGGGACCACGCGGTCAACCTTGCCCGCCGGATGGCCGCGCTGGTGGCCGGTGGACCCGAGCCTGGGACATCGGGGGCGGACTGAGCGCTCGGGCGGGTGGATGCGGGTCGGGGGGGCTCGGACGGATGTGGGTCGGGCGTGGGGCGGGTCGGGGGCGGTGTCGGGCGGGCGGGTGTGGGTCGGCTGGGAGCTCGGGGGTCGAGTGATACACCCCTGTGGGATCGTGGAGGCATGTCCACGAGGAGCCCGGGATGCGGCGAGATGCGGAGTACTTCGGGCGTCGAAGTTCGGACTGCGACCCGTCCAACATCGCAGATCCGAGCCTCCGAGTTGGTGCGGCGATCAATCTCCAACCTCTCGTCGGCACTGGCCAGCGCGCCACCCGATCTCGTCTCGGGTCCCGACGCCGCCATCATGGCGGAGCTGTTTGCCCAGGTCGAGCGCTCCGCCGCTGCTGGGAAGGCCCTCTACGCCCGAAAGGTAGCGGAGAGCGGAGCCTATGGAGCCAGCGGTCATCGCGATGCGGCAGGTTGGTTGGCTGACGTGAGTGGCGAGTCCAGGGGGCACGCTCTCGGCATGTTGGCCACCGCCGAGCTGGCGTGCCAGGTACCCGAGGTCCAGCGGGCATTTTGCAACGGCGATCTCTCGGGGGCGCAGGCCAAGGTGATCGGCGAGGCTGCAGCCTTGGACCCATCGGCCACCGAAGACCTCCTCCACGCGGCCGATTCCGAGTCGTTCGCAACCGTCGCAGCTATGGCCGCGCGGGTTATCCGGAAAGCCCGTAGCGAGGAGGACCTGGAACGAGAAGAGGCTCGTGTTCACACCAATCGCTACTGTCGGACCTTCTCCCCACGAGACGGAGGACTGCGAATCGAGGCCCTGCTCACCAAGCAGGCCGGAGCTCGCCTGGTCTCTCGTCTCGATCAGATGACTGAGGTTCTTTTCACCGAGTCCATGGGGTCCGACAACCCCGCATCACACGAGCACTGCCGGGCCGACGCACTGGTGGAGCTCGTGGGTGGCCACGATCCGAGCCGCCATCGCACACCTGGAAAGAGCCGTGGGGCGCCGTCGGGAGGTGGGCAAGGTTCCTCGGGAGGCCCGTCATGTGATCGAGGCCCCGGACTCGGGAAGAGTGGGCCAAATGCCCACGTCGTGGTGCGGGTCGATGCCGGGGCTTTGCGTCGAGGTTGGGTCGAGGGTTCCGAGATCTGCGAGATCCCGGGCATCGGTGCCGTCCCGGTGGCCACAGCGCGCCAGATCTTGGGAGATGCCTTCTTCAACATCCTGGTCACCGACGGGGTGGACGTGCGGTGCGTCACCGGGACGAAGCGGACGATCCCGACTCCACTTCGAGTGGCCCTCTCAGAACGAGACCCGACGTGCGTCGTACCGGGATGTGGGGTGGCACGCCACCTCGAGATCGATCACTGGCAGCGTGACTATTCCATGGACGGTCCGACTTGCCTCGACAACCTTGCTCGGTTGTGCGGGCGGCATCACGCAATGAAGACCTACACAGGCTGGCGTCTGGCCGGAGGACCGGGGCACTGGAAATGGGTACCCCCGGAGAGTCCCCGGGCCAGCCCGACGCGCCCTCGGACCAGGCCGACTCGGAGACGGCCCGGTGGACCGGTGAAAGCACGTGATCCCGGTTCGACCAGCTCCTCCGGGTAGGTGCGATTGGCGGAGTTCGAGCGCGGATCGGCGGGCTTGGCCATCGCGGCGTGAGTTGGGGCGCAACTTGGCGGGCAGCGGGGACTCGCGGTTCGGCGGGCGCGAGCGGTTCGGCGGGCTTGGCCATCGCGGCGTGAGTTGGGGCGCAACTTGGCGGGCAGCGGGGACTCGCGGTTCGGCGGGCGCTGTGAGTCAGAAACGAAGATCGAGTAACGCCTCGGCGATCTGAACGGCGTTCAGCGCCGCGCCCTTGCGCAGGTTGTCCCCGACGACGAACAGTGCCAGCCCCTGACCGCTCGTGCGAATCCGGCCAACGTACGAGGGATCTTTTCCTGCGGCATCGAGGGGCGTCGGGAGGTCATCCAAAACCACACCGGGCGCTACGGCCAGAAGGGCCGTCGCTTGATCCGGCGTGATCCTGTTCTCGAAGCGAGCCACGATGGACATCGAGTGGCCGGTGAACACCGGCACCCGCACGCAGGTACAGGTGACCTCCAGATTCGGGATGGCCAGGATCTTGCGGCTCTCGTTGCGGAATTTCTGTTCCTCGTCGGTCTCGAGTGATCCATCGTCAACCAAGGAGCCGGCCAGCGGGATGACGTTGTGGGCCACGACCGCCGGGAACACCGTCGGATCGGAGAAGTCCACGGCTTCACCGTCGAAAGTCAGTTCCCTCGCCTGGTCGGCACTCTTGACCAGCTGCTCGGACAGCTCATTGACCCCTCGCAGGCCAGCACCCGAAACCGCCTGGTACGTGGAGACGACCAGGCTCTCGAGACCGGCCGCGTCATGGAGCGGCTTGAGTACCGGCATCGCCACCATCGTGGTGCAGTTCGGATTGGCCACGATGCCCTTCGGGATCGAATTCAAGGCCTCGGCGTTGACCTCGGCCACGACCAGGGGAACTTCGGGGTCCATCCGCCAGGCCGACGTATTGTCTATGACAATTGCTCCAGCCCGAGAGAGGCGCGGAGCCAGCTCACGCGATGCCGTCGCTCCAGTGGAGCAAAGGGCGATGTCAATGCCGGAGAGATCGGCGGTACCGGCATCTTCTACCACCACTTCTCCGCCGGACCACGACAGCCGGGTGCCGGCAGATCGGGCCGATGCGAAGAAGCGAACGTCGTCCAGGGGAAATTGCCGCTCGGCCAGGAGCGTGCGCATGACAGCCCCGACTTGGCCCGTGGCACCAAAAACCCCGACTCGCATAGCGACCAGCCTACCGACGCAATGCCCGGCCTATCCCAGGTCGAAGGCGGAGTGAAGCGTGCGGACCGCCTGTTCCACCTCGGATTTGCGCACGATGCACGAAATTCGGATGGTCGAGGTGGAGATCATGTCGATGTTGATCCCCTCGTTCGACAGGGTCTCGAACATGCTCGCCGTCACTCCTGGGTGTGACTTCATCCCGGCCCCGATGAGCGAGACCCTGGCCACGTCGTCGTCAGAGCTGACGTCGGTGGCTCCAAGCTCGTCTCGCAGGGAACTGGCAACCTCGACCGCGGTCTCGAGGTCGTCCCCAGGAACGGTGAAGGAAATATCCGTCGTTCCGTGGAGTGACGTGTTCTGGACGATCATGTCCACGTTCACCGACCGGTCGGCCAACGCACGGAACAACCGGGCTGCGATCCCCGGACGGTCCGGCACTCCGGCCACGGTCACTTTCGATTCGCTCGTGTCGTGAGTGACCGCAGTGACGACAGCTTGCTCCATGGTGGCATCCTCCTCAACGACCCAGGTGCCCGGCTCCCAGGTGAAACTGCTTCGAACATGCAGGGGAACGTGATGGTTCCGGGCGAACTCCACCGACCGGAGCTGGAGCACTCGGCCGCCCGTGGCCGCGATCTCCAGCATCTCTTCGAAGTCGATTCGTGCCAGGCGATGTGCCCCGGGGACCACCCGCGGATCGGCGCTGAACACGCCGGTGACGTCGGTATAGATCTCACACGCGTCGGCATGCAGGACTGCGGCCAGAGCCACCGCGGTGGTGTCCGAGCCTCCCCGACCCAGGGTGGTGACGTCCCGGTCCACGGACACCCCCTGGAAACCGGCCACGACCGGAACGACACCCTCGTCAAGTGCCTGGCGCAGGCGATCGGCCCGTACTTCGACGATCTTCGCCCGGGTGTGGTCGGTGTCGGTGATGATCCCCGCTTGGCTCCCGGTGAACGATGACGCTCGGACACCGAGATCGGCAAGGGCCATGCAGAGCAGTGCCATCGAGATCCGCTCGCCCGAGCTCACGAGCATGTCCCACTCACGCGGCGGCTGGGATCGGCTGACTTCGCCGGCCAGACGAATGAGGTCGTCGGTGGACCTGCCCATTGCACTCACCACCACCACCACCTGGTCCCCTCCACGGGTGGTACGAGCCACATGGTCGGCCACGGCCCGAATGCGGTCAGCGTCGCCGACCGAAGTGCCACCGAATTTCTGGACCAGGAGTGCCACTGATGCGGAGCGCGCGGGTCAGCGACCCGGACGCAACAAGGGGGAGGGTGGCACGGGTACAGGTTAGATGAGCTGGGGCCGGTGCTGGGCTGGGGGCCGGTGCTGGGCTGGGGGCCGGTGCTGGGCTGGGGGCCGGTGCTGGGCTGGGGGCCGGTGCTGGGCTGGGGGCCGGTGCTGGGCGTCGTCGTGCGAACCCCGGTCCCGTTGTAGGGTATGCGGCCGTGCCGAGCGAGAAGCGAGCCAGACAGAGGGCGGCCCGGGAGGCCAAGCGTCATGCCCAGGCCAAGGCGGCGCGCCGGCGGGCCCTTCTGCGCAATTCGGTGATCGTGGTGGTAGTTGCGGCCGTCGTGGTCGGCTCCTTCCTCTATTTCTCCAGGGGGACGTCGCCTTCCCAGAAGACCAGCGACAAGAGCTCCACCTCGACGACGGTCCGGCCTACCACCAGCACGTCGAGCCCGACCACTTCGACCACCACCTCCGTGCCCGCAAGCACCACGACGACTTCGGCGACACCGAACGCCGCCACCTATGCCTCAGAGCAGGCGAAGGCGAACGCCACTGCTGTCGCCGCCGGTTGCCCGGCGACACCCGCCACCCGCGTGAACACGCTCCAGTGGAGCTCCCCGCCTGCGATGACGATCAATACGTCCAAGAAGTACAAGGCGACGATCAAGACGACGGTCGGGACGTTCGTCATCACACTGTTCGCCAAGCAGGCGCCGGTGACGGTGAACAGCTTCGTGTTCTTGGCCAAGCAGAACTACTTCCATTGCGTCATCTTTCACCGAGTCATTCCCGGGTTCATGGACCAGACCGGCGACCCCACCGGGACGGGCACCGGGGGACCCGGCTACCAGTTCGCCAACGAGAACATCCCCAAGGCCTATGCCACTGGTGACGTGGCCATGGCCAATTCGGGACCGAACACCAACGGCAGTCAATTCTTCATCGTGGCCACAGGCGGCGCGTCCACGCTCGACCAGGATCTCTCGAGGGGTGGCTACTCGCTGTTCGGCAAAGTCATCTCAGGCATGACAGTCGTCGAAAAGATCAATGCCGAGGGCAACTCGTCCGATAACGGCACGCCCCCCCACGTGATCCAGCGCATGCTCTCGGTCACAGTGGCAGCATCGTAAATAGCAGAGGAGACATCGTGAGCTCATCCGGACAAGTTGAGGTTCCCGCGGCCGACGGGTCGAGCCCAAAGCGACAGAAATTCGACGCGGAGCCGCCGATGATCATCGACACGGCGAAGCGCTACACCGCCACCATGACGACCTCGAAGGGAACGATGGTGATCGCACTCGATGCGCTCGCTGCACCTCGTACCGTGAACAACTTCGTCTTCCTGGCCCGCTACCATTACTACGACGATGTGGTGTTCCACCGGATTATTCCGGGATTCGTGCTTCAGGGCGGTGATCCCGAAGGGACCGGACGTGGCGGACCCGGGTATCGGTTTGCCGACGAGTTGCCAAAGGCGGGCCGCTACCAGATTGGCTCGCTGGCGATGGCCAATGCCGGACCGGACACCAACGGGAGCCAGTTCTTCGTCATCAGCGGGCCCGACGGCGCCGCGTTGCCACCGCAGTACTCCCTGTTTGGGAGTGTCGTGTCGGGCGGGGACGTCGTGGCGGCCATCGATGCTTTGGGTAGTCGTTCGGGCAAGCCCACCGAACGCGTGGTTATCCACTCAGTGACGATCGCCGAGGCCGACTGAACCTCGCCTTGCCGAACGGGCCATTTCAGCCGGGTCGGCCAGTACTGCGACGCTCGGCCAGAGCTGTGCGTCGTGGCCCTCCCACGGTCCAGCGTCACCCCGTGCCCTTGGATGGAAGGAGTCTCGAGAGTGCCTCGTGCACGGCCCGGATCTGCTCGAGGGAAAGTGGACCAGGGCGGCACAGCGAGTGCGCCAACTTCGTCGACCGGGTGACAAGGATCCCGTCGTGGACGAAGGACTTCCCCAGAAGTCCCCATGAGGCTCCGGTGAAACACAAGATGGCGTGCACCTCGGGAGTGGTGCCCCCCGGAAGCGTAGGTGCGCATTCCCTGAGGGACTTCCTGACCGCCGATAGCTGCCAGCCCATCCCCGACACAGATGACGAGTGGTCGCGACCTCCCACATAGACGCGGAGGTCTCTTTTGAACAGTCCACCAACGTCCCGGTGCTCGACCCGGCCCGAGGAGCTCTTGGCATCGATCACCCACACTCCTGACGGCGCGACGGCGATGATGTCGATGTTCCCCCTCGTGCCCGGCACCCTGCGGTCGTAGAGGAACAGCGCTCGGTTGCCGACGCGCCGGGCCAAATTGGCCGCCACACGCTCTTCGCCCAATGCTCCGTCGCGCCAGGCGGTGGTCGACTGGGGATCGGATGACACCACCTTCACAAAGCCGGCCAGAGGCCCCCAACTCTTGTCGATCTGGGCTTGGCGCGCCCGGTGGCGGCGCTCGTACTCGGCCCGGGCTGACGCTCCCGCCGTCCCAGGATCCGGACGGTGAGGCGGGTCAGGCGGGTCGCCGGGGTCAGGCGGGTCGCCGGGGTCAGGCGGTTCGGCAAAGTCGGCAGGGTCGCCCCGCCCGGCAGGGTCGCCCCGCCCGGCGGGGGTCACCTCGAAGGCACACCCGCCGGACCGGGGAGAACACCAATCCCGGCGGGAGCCACAGCACCGTCCAGGTACACGGTCACCGTGCCCTCGCCGTCGACGGTCCAGGTGCCGTCCGGTAGACCGATGAGTGCCGTGCGGTCGGGTACTCCCACGACCGGCAGGTCGTACGGTGCGAGGACCACGGACCGGTGGAGCTTCTCGCCGTGTGCATCCTCGCCCGCATCACCAAAGCTCGTCACCAGGGCCATGCCCTGGACCATGCCGAGCCCGACCGTGAGCGCACCGCCACGGGGATCGACCATGGGGTCGGTGAGCACCATCGCTCCGGCGCCCGAACCAGCGACCACCGCACCGGCGTGCCACGCCTGGCAGAGCGCGTCGAACACCGCCGACTCCTTCAGGACCGACTTCAGGTGCAGTGCCGACCCTCCGCTCAGGTACACGAAGCGGGCCCGGCGCACGACGTCGGCCATGCCCGGGTCCTGGGCGTCGCGGCGCCCGAGCACCATCAGGCCCTCCACCTGGCCGCCCAGCGCGGCAAACCATTCCGCGGCCTGCATCACGACCCTCTCAGGACGCTGGTAGGCGGCAGCGGTCGGCAGTACCACGACGTCGCTGCCCCCTGATGCCGCGAGGAGATCGGCGTCGAACGTGCACCCGCCGGTCCATTCCATGCCCCCCACGAGTGCCAGCGTTCCCACAGCTACCACTCTTGCACGTGCCCGCCGGCGCCCCCGACGCGCAGGCCCCCACCGTCACCCGGCCGACGCTCCCACCGCCACCCGGCCGACGCTCCCGGCCCGCCCCGTCACTTCCCGTCAGCGCATCGCGACTTCTTCGAGGTACTCCTCCCGCCAGAAGTCGTAACGCTCCGAGGGCAGGGCCAACGCGTGGGTTGGCTCGAGCGCGCCCACAAATGAGCGGTCATGACTCACCGCCACGATGGTGCCGGGCCAGATGCTGAGCATCCTGCCCACCGCGTCGATGGAGGCCGGGTCCAAGTTGTTGGTCGGCTCGTCGAGCACCAGCAAGTTGACATGACCGGCCGCCAGCATGGCCAACGCCAACTTGGCCCGCTCACCTCCCGAGAGCGTGTCGGGCATCTGGTCTGCAGCCTTGCTCGGCAAGCCAAAAGACCCCAGCAGGGCCCGGCGCTCCCTCTCGCTCACGAGCACGCTGTCGTCGATGTTCCCCAATGCCGTCAAGGACGGATCGACCTGCTCGTGCTCCTGGGCGAAGTAGCCGATCACCGCGTTATGCCCGAGCGCGACCTCGCCTTCGGACGGCTGCTGCACCCCTGCCAGGACCCGGAGCAGGCTCGACTTCCCGGCGCCGTTGCGCCCGATGACGACGATGCGATCTCCCCGTCCGGCGGTGAAGCTCACCTGCCGGAGCACTTCGAGCGATCCGTAGCGCACGCCGAGGGACCTCGCTTCCAGCGGGACCGCTCCCGAACGTTGGGGCTGGGGCAGACGGAACGTGTGAGCACGCTCGCGGGCGATCACCGTGGTGCGGTTGGACTCCAGGCGTTCGACCCTTTTGTCGATGGACTTGGCCACCCGGGCTCGCCGGTTCGTGCTGCCACGCATGGAGTCGGCCAACGTGCTCAGCCGCCGGATCTCCCGATCTTCGAGAGCCGCAGCCCGCTCACTGCCGGCCACGTCCGCGGCGAGCTGGACCCGGTAGCTCGAGTACGTGCCCTTGTACTCGGTCAGGGTCCCCCCGGCCAGGTGGAACACCTTGGTGATCGAGCGATCGAGCAACTCGAGGTCGTGGCTGATCACCAGCAACGCGCCGGAAAACGCCGCCAGCTCGTCCATGAGCCATCGCTTGGCAGGCATGTCGAGGTGGTTCGTGGGCTCGTCGAGGATCATGACGTCGGGAGACTGGAACAGGACCCGGATCAGGTCGACCCGTCGGCGCTGCCCTCCCGAGAGCCGCTCGATGTCCTCCAATAAGACCCCTTCGGCCAACCCGAGACCGGCGGCCAGGCGGCCCATCGCCGACTCCGCCTCGTACCCGCCGTTCTCCCGGTACTGCTCCTCGAGATCGGAGAACATAGCGATGTTGGCCTCGCTCGGGTCCTTGGCCATCTGCCGGCGGGCCTGGTCCAAGGCGTCGTCGAGGACGTCGAGCCCCCGGGCCGAGAGCACGTGCGAGAAGCCGGTGGCTTCGAGGCCCAGGCCTCGGGGGACCGGCGCCTGGGGCAGGTACCCGACGGTGCCGGTGATCCGGACGTTCCCCGTCGACCGCACCTCGGTGGACTGCTCCCCCACCAGGACGGAGACGAACGACGACTTGCCGGTGCCGTTTCTTCCCACCAGTCCGGCCTTCTCCCCGGGGCCGACCACGAACGCCGCGTCGCGCAGGAGCACCCGGTGCCCGATCTCGACGTGGAGCGAGGAGCCGACGATCACCCAACGAGCCTGGCACATCGGCACCTGGGTCCCGCCCGCCCGAGGCCGTAGGCTTCAGTCCATGGCCACCGCGTCGGCGTTCCACCACAAAATTGCCATCGTCACGGGCGCCGCGTCGGGGATCGGCAAGGCCCTTGCTGCCGAACTGATCGACCGGGGGGCCGAGGTGGTCGTCGCCGACATCGACGCGGCGGGCATCGAGTCCGCGGCCACCGACCTCGACGCCGGGGGGACGCGTGCCGTCCCGGCGGTGCTCGACGTCGCCGACGCCGAAGCCGTTCGCCGCCTCGTCGAGTCCACGTGCGACCAGCGCGGCCACCTCGACTTCGTCTTCAACAACGCCGGCATCGGCAGTGGCGGTCCGGTGGAGCACCTCGGGCTCGACACGTGGCGTCGCACCGTCGAAGTGGACCTCATGGGCGTGGTCCACGGCGTGGCCGCCGCCTACCCGCTCATGGTGCGCCAGGGGTTCGGCCACATCGTGAACACGGCCTCGCTGGCCGGGCTCGTGCCGTCGCCGCTGCTCACCCCCTACGCCGCTGCGAAGCACGCCGTGGTGGGCCTGAGCGTGAGCCTGCGGGTGGAGGCCGCCGCGCACGGGGTGCGGGTGAGCGCGGTGTGCCCCGGGCCGATCGAGACCCCGCTCCTCGACCAACCCGGGTCGGTCAACGCGCGGACCCTGCTCACCAACGCCTTGGGCGAGCCCTACCCGGCCGACCGGCTGGCGGCCGACGTGCTCGACGGCGTGGCGGCGAACGACGCGCTGATCGTGGCGCCCGAGAGTGCTCGGGCAGCATGGGCATATTTCCGCCAGTCGCCCGCCGAGATGCTGGCCTCGATGGAAGCTCAAGCTGTGGCGTCAGCCGAGCGGCGGGCGGCTGAAGCGCCGGGCTGAAGCGAGCGGGCACCGTCTTGGGTGACGTCACCCCGGCTCGCTGCCCACGATGCCGACGAAGCTCACACACTCGCCCGGCCCACCGCCGAGGTTGTGCGTGAGGGCGAGCTTGCGACCCGCTTCAACCGCGGCCACCTGCCGCTCCGCCGGAGCTTCGTGGCGAAGCTGGAGCCAGCACTCGTAGAGCATTCTCAGGCCCGATGCGCCGACCGGGTGCCCGAAGCTCTTGAGACCCCCGTCGGGGTTCACCGCCAGCTCGCCGTCGAGGTCGAAGGCGCCGGCGAGCACGTCGGACCACGCCTTTCCCCGTTCGGCAAAACCCAGGTCCTCCATGAGGACCAGCTCGGTCGGGGTGAAGCAGTCGTGCACCTCGGCCATCGCCAGTTCGCGCCGGGGGTCGGTGATCCCAGCCTGGCGGTACGCGTCCTCGGCCGACCGCACGACTTCGGTGAACGTCGTGTAGTCGTACGACTGGTCGATCGGTCCCGTGCCCGGGCCGGCCGCCAGAGCGAGAGCTTTCACGTAGAGGGGATCCGGCCTGTACCGCTCGGCGTCCTCGGTTCGGACGATGACCGCCGCAGCCGATCCGTCGCTCACTCCCGAGCAGTCATAGACGCCCAGCATGCCTGCGACCCTCGGCGACTTCGCGATGGTCTCCATCGAGACCTCCGACTGGTACTGGGCGAGCGGGTTGCGGGCCCCGTTGTGGTGGTTCTTCCAGGCGATGCGGCTCATCACCTCTTTCATCTCCTCCTCGGTGAGGCCGTACTTCGCCGCGTACGCCGGGGCGACGAAGCTGAACACTGCCGGCGAGCTGATCCCGGCTGCCGTGCCGTCGGCCGGGGGGAAGGTGCGCACCAGTCCCGAGTACCCGCTGTCCTTGAGCTTCTCCACGCCGACAGCCACAGCCACGTCGTACGCGCCCGAGGCCACGGCGTAGCTGGCGTTGCGGAACGCCTCCGACCCGGTGGCACAGAGGTTTTCCAACCTGGTCACCGGTCGGTAGTCGATCTTGAGGGGGCGCGACAGCGACAACCCGCTCTCGCCGGACTGGAGGGTGCCGAACCAGAACGCATCGACGTCGTCGATCCCGATCCCGGCCGAGCCCAGCGCGGCGTGAACCGAGTCGACGACCATGTCGTCGGCACCCCGGTCCCAGTTCTCACCGAAGGCGGTGCAGCCCATGCCGACGATCGCCACACGATCTCTGATTCCCTTCGATGCCATCAGTCACCTTCCTCTCTGCTGCGCTGCCGCGGCACGCTTGCGCGTCGGGTCTTCGGAGCGTGAACGCTCACTGCGCCGGCCGGGCCTTCCAGAAGTAGTCGTGCACGCCGTCGGTGGTCGTGTACAAGCGTCGGAAGGTCATGGCCACTCGATCGCCCATCGCAACCGTCGCGGGGTCCACGTCGGTCAGCTCGAACCGGTACCTGCCGCCTCCGTCGAAGTCCACCACCGCCGCGACGAGTGGAGGGTTGGGGGAGTACGCCAAGTGGTCGATCGTGAGCTTCGAGACCACCCCGGGCGTCCCGGCGAACGAGTGCGGCACCATGTGGCCGCGAGCCCGGCACGTCATGCAGACGAGCTGGGGAGGCAGGTGGCGGGCTCCGCATTCGGTACCGCCAACCGGGGCGGTACAGCGGCTGCCGACGAGCGCGAACTTCCAGGGCTCGGAGCGCAGTGAAGGTGGGGCGGCGGGGCGCGCTGGGTCAGGTCGTCGCGGGGGATCGCGTTCGAGGAGTCCCCGCCAGGCGAGAAAGTTCGCGTACCCGAGGCCGGTCCGTCCGGCGGTGACCCGTTCCCGCACCGTCGTTCGTCCCTGCGCGCTGCGGTAGGCCGGGAGGGCGCTCGTCACCCGGAGCACGACCACGTCGGCCCCGTCGGCGATCGACACCGCCACCACTCGATCGCCCGGCCGCGCCCGGTCCAAGACGTCGGCCAGCACCAGGCCCATGTGGGCAGCACCGCAGTACCCCACGGTGTCGGAGAGACCGTCGGCGATCGATTCCGCTCGTACCCCGCTCGATCGAGCAAAGCGCTCGGCAACCCGGCGATGCGCCCCGGTCACCACCAGGTGGTCGACGTCGCCTGGCTTGAGCTCGGCCTGCTCGAGGGCTCGGGCGAAAGCGGACTCGACCATCGGCCCGTAGGCGAACTCTCCGAACCGCTCCTCCCAAGTTCGCGAGGCAGGCGCTCCGGGGACCCGCCAACGGTCGAGGAGCTCGCCGGTCACCGACGACATCGCGATGGGCTCGGCCAGCACCGGCATCCCAGCGCTGCTTGGACCCGTGAGCAGCGCCACCGCGGCGTCGCCCCCGTTGGCCTCGTCGGAGCTGCCCGGCAGTCCGGTGCGGATGTCGGAGGCCACCGTGAGCAGCGTCCTGCGTGTCGACGCGTCGAGCGCGTCATGGAGGGCCAGGACTGCCGAACGGACCGAGCCCGTCCGGTCAGAGGCCGGGACCGCGGCATCGAGACCGAGCGCGGCGTGGATCGCCGTGGCGTTGGTCTTGTCCGTGTAGGCCGGCACCACCGTGGCGAACGCGAGCCCGTCGAGGTGGAGACCCGCACCTCCGGCTGCTCCCCCCTCGGCGCCGAGGACGGTCCGCGCCGCCTCCACGCCCATCGTGGTCGTGTCTTCGTCGTAGGACGCGACCGACCTGTGCCCCTTGCCCCCGCGACCGCCGAGCGCCTCGGCGATGGCCGACCGCTCGAGGCGATAGAAGGGGACGTACACCCCGTACCCGATGATCCCGCCCATCACATCCCCTCTGCTTGCTCGTCCGGCATCTTCGCGCTCGCCGCGCCCCACGCGCCCGCCGCGCCCAGTCGTGGAACGTTCATCTCGGCAGCCCCAGGAGCCGGTCGCCGATGATCGTACGCTGTATCTCCGACGTGCCACCGGCGATGCTCGCCGCCTTGCTCCAGAGCCACTGACGCCCCCACCGGCCTCCGAGGACTGATGCGGGACCGACCACGTCGAGCGCGGCTTCGGACAGCTCCTGGGTCAGTGCGGTCCACGCCAGCTTGACGATGCTCGACTCGGCGCCGGGCTCCCCGCCTCGTGCCATGCGGGACATCGTCCGCCAGTTGTGGACCCGGAACACCTGTGCCAGGACAGCGCACTGGGCCAAGCGGTCGGCGACTGCTGGGTCGTCGAGCATCCCCGACGCTCGAGCTTCTTGGTAGAGGTCATGCAGGTAGATCTCGTGGACGACCTGCTCTTTGAAGGGGAACGCCGTCCCTCGCTCGTGGCTCAGCGTGGTGCCGGCGACCGACCAACCTTTGCCGACCCCCCCGATCACCGCGTCGGCGGGGACCGCGACGTCGTCGAGGAACACCTCGTTGAACTCGGCGTCGCCGGTGATCTGCACGAGCGGCCGGATGTCGACACCGGGCGCCGTCATGTCGACTGCGAAGAACGTGAGCCCGGCATGCTTGGGCGCATCGGGGTCGCTGCGAGCCAGGCACAGCCCCCACCGGGCGTACTGCGCGTAGGACGTCCAGACCTTCTGCCCGTTCAACACCCAGCCGTCCCCGTCCGGCTCGGCTCTGGTCGTCACCGACGCCAGATCGGATCCGGCGCCGGGCTCGCTGAACAGTTGGCACCAGAGATCCTCGGCCGAGAGGATCCGGGCGATCCAGCGGGCCTTCTGCTCGTCCGTCCCGTGCGCCAAGAGCGTGGGACCGGCCAGGTTCACCCCGACGCGGTTCACCGGCTGGGGAGCGCCGGCACGCGCATACTCGGTGTTGTAGATCGCCACTTCGACCGGCGACGCCCCACGCCCCCCGAATTCGGCCGGCCACGCGATCCCCACCCAGCGGGCGTCGGCCAGGCGTGCCTGCCACCGGCGCCCCCACTCGACCTCCTCGTCCATGCTCTCGAACGCGGGAGCAGGCTCCAAATTGTCTGCGAGCCATGCTCGGATCTCGCCGGCAAACGCCTCCTCCTCCTCGGTGTAGGACAGGTTCATCCGTTCACCCCCCTCGGCGACCCGCCGGCCCTTGTGCCACCGGAGCCCGCGCCGCTGCCGCTTGCTCCGGCCACCGAGCGTGCCGCCAGCTCGCGGCAGGCCGCGCGGTTGATCTTGCCCGAGGCCAGGGTCGGGAGGTGGTCCACCAGCACCAGGTGCTCGGGGGTCTTGAAGCGGGCAAGGCCCTCCTCCGCGAAGTACCTGCGACAGGCGTCGAGATCGAACGAGGGTCCGGCAACGAGGACTGCGGCAACCCGCTCGCCCATGACCGGATCGGGGACAGCCACCGCGGCCGCATGCCTGACCAGCGGGTGAGATTCGAGGACCGCCTCGACCTCGGTGGCCGCGATGTTTTCCCCACCTCGGATGATCACGTCGCCGAGTCGTCCGACGATCCGGAGCCATCCACCCTCTTCGATGACGGCCAGGTCCCCGGTGCGGAACCAACCGCCCCGGCCCCGACGCGCCTCGTTGTCAGCCGGGTCTGCGTAACCCACGAACAGCTCAGGACCTCGAACCCACAGCTCGCCGGCTGATCCGACTGATCCGGCCGGTCCGCCGACCACTCGCTTGCCGGTGTCGGGATCGCTGATCCGCAGCTCGACTTCACCCACTGCCCGCCCGTCGGTGTCCCGAGCCCGAGCGGGATCGTCGCCCGCGGCACTGGTGGTCACCGTCGGGGCCTCCGTGGACCCGTAGGTGCGCTTCACCACGCACCCCAGCTCCCTGCGGGCGGTGTCGACGAAGGCCGGGGTCACCGCCGCCCCCCCGCTCGACACCAGGCGCAGACTCCGGACTCGCTCCCGGGTGAACCCGCCCGCTCCCATCATGGTGACGAAGAAGGTGGGCGGTCCGATCATGAAAGTGATCCGTTCCGACTCGACGAGGCTCACCGCATGGTCGGGATCCCATCGCGCCATGCACACCGTCCGCATCCCGGCCACCGCCGGCAGGAGGACCCCGTTCAAGAGGCCGGACACATGGGCCATGGGCGCCGGCATGAGCACGGCATCGGACGCCGACAGCCCGTGCACCCGTGCCATCAGCCCGGCCTTCCAGGCCAGCCCGCGTTGGGTGTGCAGCACCGCTTTCGGGCGCCCGGTCGATCCGGACGTGAACATCACGACCGCCAAGTCAGTCGGGCGAGCCGAGCTGCCCGGGCCGACCGGCGGTCCCGCCGGCAGGGCCTCCGACACGGCATCCAGGCCCGCCATGCCGCCTGGCACGGTGATCGCTCCGCCGCGCTCGGCCATGGCCGATCCCTGTGCGGCAAAGGTAAGCCGGGCCGGCGCCTGCTCCAGTGATCGCTCGACTTCGCTCTCCCGCGCTGCGGCGTGGATCGGGAGCGCGACCGCACCGAGGCGCCAACACGCCCGGTACAAGACGACCGCCGGCAGGCCGTTGGGTAGCTGCCATGCCACGCCGTCGCCCCGGCGGACCCCCGCCGATCGGAGCCCCCCGGCCACGGATGCCACCGCCTGCTCCAGCGCTGCACCCCCGAGGGCCGAGTCGCCGTCGACCACACGGTGGGACGGGGTCGGCCCCGGCGCCGAGAGCACGGTGTCGAGAGACCCGACCCGCCACGGACCGCCGGAACGCAAGTAGTGCGAACGGCGGGCATGGTCCCACGTCGGGCGGAGCTTGTGCCCCGTTCCAGGCGCTCGAAGAGTCCTTCGACTGGTACTCACGTCCTCGGACACTGCCAGGGTCGGCCCGTCGCCGCAAGGCCACGGCCAGGGGGCACCCGAGCTCCCGGTGCTCGTGGCCCGTTGCCTGGGGCCTGGGGCCTGGGGGCCGGTGATCACGACGTCG
This sequence comes from Actinomycetes bacterium, assembly GCA_021791615.1. Next base: position 5,583 of record JAJYWG010000339.1, on the reverse strand, counting down.
TTCACCCCCGGCCCCATCGACGACCCATCGACGACCCGCCGGGAACCCACCGACGACTCAGCGACCTCCCGCCGAAAACCGGGAGGTGAACCAGTGGTGACCCACCGGTAACCGGCTGAGCTGCCCTGCTCCAGAGGCTCTAACATGTCCGTATGGCCATCAAGCGCGTGGGGATCGTGGGTTCGGGCATCATGGGGTCGGGCATCGCCGAAGTGGCGGCCGCTTCGGGGCACGAGGTCGTGCTCAGGAGCCGGAGCAGGTCCACGGCCGACGGCATGGTGGCCGGTCTGGAGAAGTCCCTCAACCGCCAGATCGAAAAAGGCAAGCGGACCGAGGCCGAGCGCGACGACATCCTCTCACGGGTGACGGTCACCACCGACCTCCAGGATCTTTCCAACGTCGACCTGGTCATCGAGTCGGTGGTCGAGGACCTGGCGGTGAAGAAGCACCTCTTTACCGAGCTCGACCGGGTATGCGACGAGGCGGCCATCATCGCGACGAACACGTCCACCCTTCCGGTGGTGGAGCTCGCGATGGAGACCGGTCGACCCGAGAAGGTCTGCGGGATCCACTTCTTCAACCCGGCTCCGGCGATGTCGCTGGTGGAGGTCGTGCGCCCGATCACCGCGTCCGACGAGACGATCAGCCAGGCGATGGCCTTCGCCGAGACCTGCGGGAAAGAGCCGGTGCAGGTGAAGGACCAGGCCGGGTTCATCGTGAACGCCCTGTTGTTCCCCTACCTGAACAACGCCGTCCGGCTCCTGGAGCAGGGCGTGGCCACCAAAGAGGGTATCGACGCCGCCATGAAGGGGGGGTGCGGCTTCCCCATGGGACCGTTCGCCCTCTTGGACCTGGTGGGTCTGGACACGTCGCTGGCCATCCTCGATGCCCTCTACGCCGAGTTCCGCGACCCGAACTACGCCGCCGTTCCCCTGCTGCGCCGGATGGTGGCGGCCGAGACGTTGGGGCGCAAGTCCGGGCAGGGCTTCTACGACTACCGGCGATGACGGGTCCGACGGCCGCCCCGGCGGTCGCTCCGGCGGGGACCCCCGACCCGGCGGAGCTCGGCAGGGAACAGGCGACCGGATGCCGATGAGTGCCAGGGACCGACCGTGGATGATGCGGACCTACTCGGGCCACTCCACGGCCCGCGCCTCGAACGAGCTCTACCGGACCAACCTGGCCAAAGGCCAGACCGGTCTGTCCGTCGCGTTCGACCTGCCGACCCAGACCGGGTACGACCCCGACGCCCCCGAGGCAGCAGGCGAAGTGGGCAAGGTCGGCGTCCCGGTGGTCCACCTGGGCCACATGCGCCAGCTCATGGACGGCATTCCCGTAGGCGACATGAACACGTCGATGACCATCAACGCCACCGCCGCGTGGCTTCTCGGTCTCTACATCGCCAACGCAGAGGACCAGGGGGTGGACCCGTCAGTCCTGACCGGCACGACCCAGAACGACATCGTCAAGGAGTACCTGAGCCGGGGCACGTTCATCTTCCCCCCCGGCCCGAGCCTTCGCCTCACCGTGGACACGATCGCCTACACCGTGCGGCACCTCCCGCACTGGAACCCGGTGAACGTGTGCAGCTACCACCTCCAAGAGGCCGGAGCCACGCCTGTCCAGGAGATCGCCTACGCGCTGGCCACGGCCATCGGCATCCTCGACGCCGTGCGGGACTCGAAGAAGATCGACCCGTCCGACCTTCCGATCGTGGTCGGGAGGATCAGCTTCTTCGTGAACTCCGGGGTCCGCTTCGTGGAGGAGACGTGCAAGATGCGGGCCTTCACCATCATGTGGGACCGGATCTGCCGGGAGCGCTACGGCGTGGGGGACGAGAAGCTCCGCCGCTTTCGCTACGGGGTCCAGGTGAACTCGCTCGGCCTCACCGAGCAACAGCCCGAGAACAACATCCCGCGCATCGTCCTCGAGACCCTGGGGGTGACCCTCTCGAAAGACGCCCGGGCCCGGGCCATCCAGCTCCCGGCGTGGAACGAGGCCCTGGGCCTGCCCCGCCCCTGGGACCAGCAGTGGTCACTGAGGATCCAGCAGATCCTGGCCTTCGAGTCCGACTTGCTCGAGTACGGCGACATCTTCGAGGGCTCGACGGTGATCGCCAAGCGGACCGACGAGCTGGTGGCCGAAGCCACCGCAGAGCTGGACGACGTGCTTGCCCTTGGCGGCGCCTTCGAGGCGATCGAAGAGCTGAAGACCCGCCTGGTGCGGAGCCAGTCGGAGCGGCTGCGGCGGATCGAATCCGGCGAGCAGCAGGTTGTCGGTGTGAACTGCTTCACCGAGACCGCGCCGTCTCCGCTCCTGGACGGGGGTGCGACGACCATCCTCAAAGTCGACCCGGCCGTCGAGTCCGAGCTCCGGGCCGACGTGGCTGCCTGGCGGCGCGACCGTGACCAGGCCGCCGTCGACCAGGCCCTCGACGAGCTGCGCCGGGTGGCCACCGACCCGGGTCCCGAGGCCAACATCATGGAGCCCACCATCGCCCTGGCCCACGCCGGGGGGACCACCGGGGAGTGGGCCGGCGCACTGCGCCAGGTCTTCGGCGAGTACCGGGCCCCCACGGGCGTGTCCGGCGGGACCGGCCACCGGGCGGTGGAGCTGGCACCGGTCCTCGCCCGCACCCGGGCACTGGCCGAGACCACCGGGAGCCCGCCGCGCCTCTTGGTGGCCAAGCCCGGGCTCGATGGCCACTCCAACGGGGCCGAGCAGATCGCCGTGGCGGCTCGAGACGCCGGCTTCGAGGTGATCTACCAGGGCATCCGGCTCACGCCGGCCCAGATCGCCGCCGCCGCCCGGGACGAGGACGTCGACGTCATCGGCCTGTCCATCCTGTCGGGCTCCCACATGGACCTCGTGCCCGATGTGGTTGACCGCCTCCGTGCCGCCGGAGTCGACGCGGCGGTGATCGTCGGTGGGATCATCCCCCCCGACGACGCCGAAGCTCTCCTGGGGAAGGGGGTGGCCGCGGTCTACACCCCCAAGGACTTCGAGCTGGATCGGATCATGGCCGAGCTGGTCACGCTGGCCGAGCGCCAGCGGGAGCGGCGGCCCCGAGGGGCTTGAGCCCGTCGCCGGTCAGGTCTGGGCGATGCGGACCAGGTTGCCCGAGGGATCACGGAACGCACAGTCCCGAGCACCCCAGGGCCGTGCAGTCGGCTCTTGCACTACTTCAGCCCCCGAGCTCCTGACCTTCTCGAAGGTGGCGTCCAGGTCGTCCGAACGGAAGATCGCCGCCTGGATGGAGCCCTTGGTCACCAGTGCCAGGAAGGCGTCGCCCTCCTCCTGGGTACGCCCTCCGTGGGGTTGGAAGAGCACGATGTCGACGTCCTGTCCCGGGGCTCGACCTCGGGGTCGCGGAGCGGGATCCACAACAAAGAGCGCGTCACCGGCACGAGGAGGGATGCAGGTGCCGGTCCCTCCATCGATTCTCCGATCCCGCCCGGCCCCGGCCCGTATCACCCGGCCACACGGGCCTACTCGGCCCGGCGGGGACGAGTCGCCGTCGCGACCATGCACGGGGGCTTCCCCGCAGCCCGCGACGCTCACGGGCCCGCCGGAGGCACCCGAGTCCGGTCGGCTTCCCACTGGGTAGACCCACTGGTAGGTTTCCAGGGCGTGAAGACGCTCTTGCGGGCGGTCGGAGCCGCCATAGCCGTGCTGGGTACCCTGGGGATGGCTGTCGCAGCTCCTCCGCCACCGGCAGGCGCGCTGACCACCACCGGCACGACCACGTACACCTTCTCCGGCACTGCTCAGTACTTCACCGTGCCCGTCTACACCACCAGCCTCACACTCGACCTGCTCGGGGCCGGTGGAGCGGGTGGGGGCAGTGGAATTGCCGGGGCCGGTGGAGCGGGTGGGGGCACGGGATCGTCCGTGTCTTTGAGGATCTCGGTCGGGGGTGCAGGCGAGCCCCATGCCGGCAACAAGCTCGAGGTGATCGTGGGTGGGCGGGGTGGTTCGAGCCAAGCGCCCATCCTGGCCGGTGGCGGTGGCGGGTCCGGTAACGAGACAGGGGGCGGTGGCGGCGGTGGCGGCGGCGGGAGCGGGGTGTACGACGTGACGGGAGGCTTCTGGATTGCCATCGCCGGTGGCGGTGGGGGTGGGGGTGGTGCACCCGGGTTCGCCGGCAACAGCGGCGGTGGCGGCAACACAGACGGTCAGGCTGGGGCTGGTGATTCCACAAGCGGATCGGGTGGAGCCGGTGTGTCCTCTTGCTCGTCCCCGGTCCTGACATCCAACATGACCGGCAGTGGTGGCGGGAGCGCTGGGACCCTTTCTGCCGGTGGCGGTGGTGGTGGTGGTGGTGGTGGCTGCGACCCGGGCAACGGTGGGGGTGCCGGCGGTGCCGGCGGCAAGGGTGGCGGCGGGGGCTCGGCCGGTGCCAACTACACGGTCGCCGGGTCGAGCAACATCAAATACTCCAGCGGCACCGGCACCGGCTCGGTGAGCATCACCTACACCGCCGATGTCGCGACCGCCCCGACGTTCACCAGCCCGGCGTCGACCAAGGTCCTGGTCACAAAACCATTTACCTTCGAAGTGACCACCACAGCCTTCCCACCGGCAACCATCACCGAGACAGGGACCCTTCCCAAAGGTGTCACCGTCGTCGCTGCACTCTCAAGCACATCGATCTACCTCAAAGGCACCCCGCAACCTGGTACCAGCGGTACCTACCCCATCGATTTCACGGCCCACAACACAGTGGGCACCTTGATCCAGCCCTTCACCCTCGTCGTGGACCAGGCGCCGGCGATCACCAGCGGCGACACCGCGTCGTTCGCTCCGAACACGTCCGGCACTTTTGTGGTCACCGCATCCGGGTACCCCGCCCCCTCGCTGATCGAGGTCGGCACGCTGCCCACGGGCCTCCACTTCACGACAAACGGCGGCGGCACGGCCACCATCTCGGGGACCCCGGGACCCGGCACCGGCGGTGGATACCCGATCGGGATCGGAGCGGTCAATACCGCCGGGAGCACGACCCAGCCCTTCACCCTCACCGTGGGTCAGGCGCCGGCGATCACCAGCCCGGCAACGGCCACGTTTGCCGTCGGGACCCCAGGGTCCTTCGCCATCTCCGCCACCGGGTACCCCACCCCCTCGCTGAGCGAGGTCGGCACGCTGCCCACGGGCCTCCACTTCACGACAAACGGCGGCGGCACGGCCACCATCTCGGGGACCCCCACCCGGGTGGCCAGCGAACCCGTGGTGGTCACCGTGGTGGCCACAAGCTCCACGGGGAGAGCGGAGGCGGCACTGTCGATCACGGTTTCGACCGGCGCCCATTGGATGGTGGCCGCTGCCGGCGGAGTGTTCGCCTTCGGTGATGCCCAGTTCTACGGGTCGATGGGTGGACAGCACCTGAACGCCCCGGTGGTGGGCATGGCAGCTACCCCCACAGGCGGGGGCTACTGGCTGGTGGCTTCTGACGGCGGGGTGTTCGCCTTCGGTGATGCCCAGTTCTACGGGTCGATGGGTGGACAGCACCTGAACGCCCCGGTGGTGGGCATGGCAGCTACCCCCACAGGCGGGGGCTACTGGCTGGTGGCCTCCGACGGCGGG
>JAJYWG010000060.1 GCA_021791615.1 Actinomycetes bacterium | reverse complement strand
CGGTCCCCGCGCTCAGCCTCGAGGCCGAGTTCACCCGCTCCCACGGCAGCCTCTACAAGGCGCTCCGGAAGCTGTCAAGCGATTTGAGACGCTTACTTACGACGCCTTCTGTGGAGCCTCCTCTGCGGTGGCGGGTTCGTTGATCCAGGCGATGGTGGGAAGCTTCGGCGGCTCGGGCCGGCGGTGGCGGAACCGGGCTGGGTTGGCCGCGTAGGCGAGCTCGAGGGTCTCTGCCCGTCGGGCCCGCACCTCGGCGGCGGTGCCGTAGTGCACGGACGCCGGCGTGTGGTAGCCGATGCCCGAATGGCGGTGCTCGTGGCAGTAGTAGTCGAAGAACTGCTCGCAGAACGCCCGGGCGTCGTGGATGCAGCCGAAGCGCTCGGGGAACGTCGGGCAGTACTTCAAGGTCTTGAACTGGCTTTCGGAGTAGGGGTTGTCGTTGCTCACGTGCGGACGGGAATGGCTGCGGCCGATGCCCAAGAACGTGAGCAGCTCGGTGACCGGGTTCGAGGTCATGGAGCTCCCCCGATCCGCGTGGATCGTGAGCTGGCCCGGGGGGACCTGGTGGCGGAGAACGGCGTCGGCGATGAGCTCCTTCGCCAGCTCGCCCGACTCGCTCGGCGCCACGCACCAGGCGACCACGTAGCGGCTGAAGATGTCCAAGACGACGTAGAGGTCGTAGTACTCACCACGCTTGGGGCCCTTCAGCTTCGTGTAGGGTCGGACCGGAGCGCCCTGCCGGCCTCTCGGCTGGTGGGTTTCTCCGGCCCGCCCTCCGAACCGGACGTGCGACTCTCACCGCATCCGGCTCTCCACGTGCTCACGCCACGGCATCACTCGCCCATGGTGTGGGGATACGAGCGCCTCGGTAGCGATACCTGACTATCGGTGTCGCTTGTGGACGGAACATCTCGACCTTGCCGTCGCGGACCTTCCAGCCTGGGAGGTGGCGGCGGACAAGGGTCCCCATCTTCAGCCCGGCATGCCGTTTGCGTAGCCAGCCGACAATCCTCCAGAAACTGAAGTGGTCGACATAGCTGAACGTACGTGATGACACCCCGTGACGGAAGTAGTTGCACCATCCCCGCAGCACCGGGTTGACCGAGCGCAGCAGGTCGGCGAGTGTTCGATGCTTGTGTCGGCGAGTGAGTGACCGCACCTTGTCGACCACGGAGGCGAGCGCCTTCTTGGAAGGGTAGGTGTAGACCGCTTTCTTGCCGGTTCGACCTCGCCAGGAGCGGCGCTGGATGTGCCATCCCAGGAAGTCGAACCCCTCCTCGATGTGGCAGACCCTCGTCTTCTCTTCCGACAGGCGTAGGCCCATCGGGGCGAGCACCGCCCCAACCTCTTCCCAGAGCGCTTCGGCGTCACCGCGCTGACCGGCGACCATGACCACGAAGTCGTCCGCGTAACGGACGAGTCTCATGGCCGGGACCCCGGCGCGGCGACGCTTAGCGCGTGTCCAAGACGGGCCGAGCGCTTCCCATCTGCGTGTGAAGTGCTCGTCGAGAGTGGACAGGGCGATGTTGGCCAGCAACGGTGAGAGGATCCCTCCCTGGGGGGTGCCGGTGATCGTCGTGCGGTCCAGGCCGTCCTCGGTGAGGACCCCGGCCCGCAGGAACGCCGCCACCAGGCTCAGGACGCGTTTGTCTCCGATCCGGCCTCGCACCCGGCCCATGAGCGCCGAGTGGTCGATCTCGTCGAAGCATGCCTTGATGTCCGCCTCGAACACCCACTCGTAGTTGCGGGCGGGCGACCCGAGGAAGTGAATCTCGGCGATAGCGTCCTGGGCCCGACGCCTCGGGCGGAAGCCGTAGCTGCACGGCTCGAAGTCCGCCTCGAAGATCGGCTCTAGCACCAGCTTCAAGCTGGCTTGGACAACCAGGTCAGCGGCAGTGGGGATACCCAGGCGGCGGAGCTTTCCCGACGCCTTGGGGATCGTCTTCTCCCGCACCCGGGACGGGACGAACCGGCGGGCCTTGAGATCCTCTCGAAGTCCCTCCAGCAGCGTCCCAGCACCGAAGACGATCGAGGCAGGCTTCACCCCGTCGACCCCGGCGGTCCTCGCCCCCTTGTTCCCCCGCACCCGGCTCCACGCCACAACGAGGAATGCCGGGTCGACCACGAGGTTGAACAGGTCATCGAAGCGACGGCCGGGATCGGCCGTCGCCCACTGGTGCAGCTTCGTCTGCATCCGATGTACCCGCGACTCTGCCTCGTCGAGGTCGGGCCACGGAGCGCCGATATTCACCGGCGGCCTCCATCCTCAGCATTGATGCTGCGAGCACGCTGGGGTCCTTCGCCATGTGGCCGGCTCTCCCGGCCTCGGACTACTACGACCCCTCCGCCCCGTCCCGGTGGCATCAGCCGACCACGGACCTTCCCGCCGGCCAGCAGCCTGGCCGGTGAGGGGACCACCGGGACGGTTCCCACGTTCACTCCCGAACCGCTCGACGGGTTAGGCGCCCAGCTTTGCCCCTGCGGCCTCGCCACGATTACGCCGCAGGCTTTCATCGTGGCCTCCCGACCGGCGACATCAACCGGCCAAGGAGTTCCCCGCAGCCAGCTACGGGTGCGCGCCGCTACCCAGCCATCCGTCAGGTTGCAGCTGGTGGTCAGCTCTTGAGGGGCTTTGATGCACTGGTTCACTGTCGTTACACCTTCCCGTCTTGCTTGCCGGACCCGAGACCATCTGACGGTGCTGGCCTGTCCGGCGTTGTCAGGGCTGCTTGCCGCCGTCACCCCCGTGCCGGGGATCGGGCTGCCCTCAGCTTCGGCCGGCCGCTGCGACGACCGGTAGGCGGTGCCCTTTCATCACCGCACGGTTCGAGAGCGCCTCGTGGCGCTCGATGTCCCAGCTCCAGACCCGGTTGGGGGCGGTCGCGACCAGCTCGGGACGCTGCCGGGCAGGGTGGGTGCGTTGACGGCGACGCTCCCTCGACTCGCCGTTCGCCCGCAGCAGCCGGTACATCGTCGAGATCGAGCAGTAGTAGCGGCCCTCGTCGAGGAGCCGGGCCCAGATCTGGGCGGGCGCCAGGTCGCACAGCTCCGGGCTGCGCAGCAGCCCGAGGACCTCGGCGGCCTCCGCCTCGCTCAGGGCATGCGCCGGTCGGGGCCTGGGGGCGGGCGGGCCGAGAGCGGTGCCGGAGGGTTCCGCCGCAGCTACAGGCTGGCCCGAGACGCCCCGAGCAGCTCGCAGGCACGCTTGGTCGAGGTCGCCTCCTCGAGCGCAGGCAGATGCTCGGTGATCACCGCTTCGAGCGGCCCTCGGGCTCCGCGCTCTCGGAGAGCTGCTCCAAGAGCGCGTGCACTTTTCCCATGACCTCGAGCGCCGTCTTGGTGCGCTCGAGCTCCGCTTCGAGGCGGGCGTTGGCCCGCTTCAACCGCTCGATCTCGAGCTGCTCGGCACTCCTGGCCGGCTGGCGGACCTTGGGCGCCAGCCCGGCCGCCACTGCGGCGTCACGGGCCTTGCGCCACTCGGCCAGGTGCGAGCTGTAGAGCCCCTCACGGCGCAGCAAGGCGCCCCGATCGGCCGAACCCACCGGCAGCGAGTCGTACTCGGCGAGGATCCTCGCCTTGTACTCGGCGGTGTAGCTCCGCCGCTTCGGCCGGTCCGAGCCTGGAGTCGGGTCTTCCACGCCCAGCTCATCAGCGTGCTCGAGCTCTGCGGTCGTCAAGGTCATCGTCGTAGGAACATCCTGTCTCGCCCTGAGCGATGGTCGGCTACAGCGGTTGTCTCAGCCCATCCTGACAGACAGGGCGCGCAACGGTAGCCTCGCCGCAGCCGGCTCAGTGGGCGGAGACGGCTCAGTGGGCGTCGAAGGCGCCGTCGTGCAGCACATCGGGAGCCAGGTCAGCTCCGTTGGACCAGACCACCGTGGCGAGCTCGGCGTCGACGCTGGCCGAGGCGAAGAACGCCTCGTCCCTGAGCGGCTCGAACACCGGGCCCACCGGCCCGGTGAGCTTCGCTCCCAGATCGACCACCCGGACCGTGCCGTCGGCGAAGCACACCCGGAGGCGATAGCCGCCGAGGTGTTCCACGCTGCGGACGTCGTAGGGAGCGCTCATGGCAACGGGTCGATGGTATCAAGCGGCCGATCGGAGCGCGCCAGCTGCCAATCGGCCTCGAGCTCAGCGAGGTGCAGTAGCCGCCACTCTTCGACCAACCCGGCGGCCCGGCGCGGCAACCAACCCCGCAGGACCGCCCCGGTGGCGATCTCGATCTGGACCTCGTAGCCTCCGTAGCGGGCATGGAAGTGCGGCGGCGGATGGTCGGAGAAGTACATGCCGATGACGATGCCGTAGAACGCCGAGAGACGGGGCATCCCTATGTGCCGGCTGGGGCCGGGCTGCCCTCCGCCTCGCCCCCGCAGGTCACACCGAGAAGACCTTCGTGACCTCGTCGCCGTAGTCGTTGATCACCTTCACCGCTATCTTGCCGGTCTCCGGGCGAGGGAACGGTCGGGACTGGGTCGAGCACAGCGACTCCCACGCCTCCGGGTCGATGTCCGCTCGCAGGGCTCGCTTCAACCGGGCGTAGGGGTCCTGGTCGCCGGTGAAGTAGCAGTGGCGGACGAAGAAGCTCTCCTCGTTGTAGGCCGTGTCGATCATCCACAACGCCACCTGGTCGGTGTCGTCGGAGCGCACCTGGCCGGTGTTGGGGTCGTAGACATCCACACCCCACAGGATCACCCGCAGCTCGTCGCCCTCGGCCTTGATGTCGATGTCGGGCTCGCCGAAGACGGTGAACAGGTTGCCGGCCCCCGTCTTCTTCAGCTCCTCGCCCATCACCAGGTCGGCATTCATGCGCACCAGCAGCACCGGGACGCGGCCCATGCGCCGCTCGGCGGCCACGTTGGCGAACCCGTCGACCGAGGTGACGTACTCGGCGTCGGAGCCGAGCACCCGCACGTGCTCCGGCCCGGGGCACTCGGCCAGGCGGCCCGCGATCTCGGTGGCCCGGTCGAGGCTCTCGCATTCGACGATCCAGTACCCGGCGAGGACCTCCTCCGCCTCGGCGTAGGGCCCGTCGGTGACGACCGGGACCCCGCCCCGCAGCCGCACCCGCCGGGAGTGCACGGGGGCGCTCAGCCCCCTCGTCTCGACCAGCTCGCCGGAACGCTCCAGCTCCTGGTTGAAGGCGCCCATGAAGTCGGCCAGCGCCGCCCAATCCTCCCGGGTCCATCCCGGTCCGGCCGAGGGGTCACCGACCAGCTCCTGGTAACGCTGCTGGGAGGCGAAGGTGAGGATCATCTACTTCATCTCGGTGTCCTTTTCTTCTGTTACGGAGAACAGCCGGGCGCTGTCACCGACATGAAGTCGATGCCGCTCGGCCGGATCGGACACGGGCCGGGCCCCCCGTCAGGCCGACGTGGGCAAGATGGGGGAGTGCCCGCCTCCTGGCTCACGAAGGGCGACCCGGGTCCTCCGCCGGCCCGTTGGGGAGGAAGTGGAGGATCTCCCAGAGGTGCCCGTCGGGGTCGCGGAAGTAGCCGCAGTAGACGCCCCACGGCCGTTCGGCGGGCACGGCGGTGATGGTGGCGCCGGCGCGCTCGGCCTCGGCGAGGACGCGGTGGACTTCGTCGCGGCTGTCGACGACGTGGCCGAGGCTCACCGCCGGGCCGCCGACCCCTGACGGTTCGACGCCGCCGTCCTTGGCCAGCTCCGTGCGGGGGTAGACCGACAGGATCGTGCCGCCGGCGAGGGTGAACATGGCGATGGCCCCGGCGGCCCCGTCGTCGGAGCCAGCGAACTCGGTGCCGAAGATCCCGTCGGTGGGCAGACCGAGGCCGTCACGGTAGAAGCGCACGGCCCGTTCGAGGTCGTCCACGGCGAGGGTGATGGCGTTGCGTCGGGGCTCCACGGTGCCTCCTTCGTGCGGTCCGGACCGCGCCTGTACCATAGGGGGCGTGGGGTCCCCGCAGTCCCTGAGCGAGGACGACCGGCGGCTCGTCGCCGGCTGGGCCGCCTACTGC
>JAJYWG010000262.1 GCA_021791615.1 Actinomycetes bacterium | reverse complement strand
AATCTCTCGGGTGCGGCGCTCCAGGAGTGACCGCCGGCGGCGCCGCGAACAGGCTGTTCGCTGTTGGGGTTGCCGGTGGCGTCTCCCTGGCGTGCCTGGATGCTGTGATCCCCTCTGGGATGGCTGCTATGTGCCCCGCGAGGCTGAGCGACGTCGAGCGACGCGACGCGTCGGGTCACCTTCAGGCGCCGGGCTGGTCGCTTTTGCGGACTTCTCTATCTCGAGGGCGTGCAAGGACGCGATCTCGAGCTTGGCGGCGATCTCCTTGAGGCGTCGGGCGTTGTCGAACCACGGCTGGTAGCGAGCGAGTTCCTCCTCGCTCAAATAGCGCGTGACGGTCTTGCCTCGGACTGCGCGGGTCCACTGGATGTAGGGGCCGTGGAGGGTCGGCGGGTCGTCGTGGCAGGCACAGCCCGGCTTTCCGCAGCGCATGCGGCGCACGACGACGCTGCCGGGGAGCACCCCGTCGATCTCGGCCAGCTGGCCTGCGAGCGCCCGGCGGGTCGCCTCCCAGGGCCGCTTGGTCTCCTTGTTCGCCACGCCGCTCCTTCTAGCAACTCCGACCATCCTCCGCTCCAGAACCTACAGCGCAAATACTGTAGGCACGCGGCGCCATCCGGTGTCGAGGTGGAGCTGGAGGGAGCGCCATGGCGAAGAAGGACGCATTCACCCAGGCGAGGGGATGCTTCGAGGAGATGCTGGGCTGGCTCGAAGGGAGCGAGTCGGCGCAGCTCTCTCACGCCGACCTCGAAGACGAGATCGTGCGCCGGGGCCGCGAGGCGCAGCGCCTCGCGTTCCAAGACCACCTCGACCTGCGAGCGCTGCGTGAGCAGCGCGTGCGGGTCATCGACAACGAGGGCGTCGTGCACGGTGCGATCGAGACCGCCCACCGCCGGCAGCTTCACACGGTGGTGGGCGCGGTCGGGGTCGAGCGTCTCGCCTACCGCCATGTGGGCAGCGCCAACCTGCATCCGGCCGACGCGGCGCTGAACCTCCCCGACCAGCTGCACTCCCACGGGCTTCGCCGCTTGGCTGCTGTCGAGGCGACGAGGGGCTCCTTCGAGGAGGCCAGCCAGGCGGTCTGGCGGGCGACGGGCGTGGCCGTGGCCAAACGCCAGGTGGAGGACCTCACCTCCAAAGCGGCCCACGACGTCGAGGCGTTCTACGAGACGAGGGAGCACGCCGAGGTCGACGAGCACGATGCCCTCGTGGTCTCGGCCGACGGCAAGGGCATCGTCATGCGCCCCGACTCGCTCCGAGAACAGACCGCCAAGGCTGCCGCCGCGGCGACGAACAAACTGACCACGCGTCTCTCCAAGGGCGAGAAGCGCAACCGCAAGCGCATGGCCGAGGTCGGTGCCGTCTACGACGTGAAGCCCGTGCCGCGCACCCCGGACGACATCATGGTGCGAAAGGCCGGCGAAGAACACCCGCCCGAGGCGCCCGAGGCGAAGAACAAGTGGGTGACCGCGAGCGTCGTCGAGGACGCTGCAGAGGTCGTCGGACGCCTCTTCGACGAGGCGGAGCGGCGCGACCCCGAGCACAAGCGAACCTGGGTGGCCCTCGTCGACGGCAACAATCACCAGATCGACCGAATCGGCGCCGAGGCCAAGGCGCGAGGAGTCGACGTGACGATCGTGGTCGACCTCGTCCACGTGCTCGAGTACCTGTGGGCGGCGGCATGGTGCTTCTTCGCCGAAGGCGACACGGCTGCGGAGGGCTGGGTCCGCGACAGGGCGCTCTCGGTGCTCAAGGGCCGCGCCCGCGAGGTCGCCTCGGGCATCTGCAGGCGGGCGAGCGCCGAGGGGCTCGCCAAGCCCAAGCGCAAGAAGGCCGACGAGGCGGCCAGGTATCTCAAGAACAAGGCGCCCTATCTCGACTACCCGACGGCGCTTGCCGCCGGGTGGCCGATCGCGAGCGGCGTGATCGAAGGAACCGTGAGACACCTCGTCCGGGACCGGATGGACGTCACCGGCGCACGCTGGTCCGTCGACGGCGCTGAGGCTGTGCTCAAGCTACGGGCGGTGCGAACCAACGGCGACCTCGACGACTACTGGCGCTTCCACCTCGACCGCGAACGCCAGTGCATCCACGAGTCGCGCTACGACAATGGGGTCGTCCCGCTGGCCGCGTAGTCACTCCTGGAGCGCCGCACCCCTACGACAATGGGGTCGTCCCGCTGGCCGCGTAGTCACTCCTGGAGCGCCGCACCCAATCCATACCGTCGTCGACGCGCTGTACGCCTTGGCAAGCGCATCGCTTCACACCGATGCCCCGGTCAAGAATTTCGTGCCGCTTCGCGCCGACGCCGTGGCCCTCGCCGCGGGCACCGCGAGCGTCGCCCAAGAGCTCTTTGCCTGGCTCGACCGGTAGTTCCCGCCCGCCAACTTCAACTGGGCTGCGAAGACTGCGGTCCATGGCTTGGTGGCCGGATCGTGGCCGCCCAGGTGATCAGCGGGGAGCCCACCCGCGTGAAGACGCCTCGGCGTGCCGCCTGCACCTCCCACGTGTTGAGCCGCAGGACATGGTCTACACCAATGGTCACGTCCTCATTCCGGGGCCCGAGGGCGACTCCAAGATGGGGTCCGAGTGGCAGGAAGACAGTGGCGGCACTACCGATTGGCACGCCCGCAGAGATGCCCTGATGGTTACCCGAGCGATCGGTCGTGATGACCGGGACGTCGCCGATCAGGAACTCAAAACCGCTCTGCGTACGTAACAGCTGGAGCCCAGCGCCTGCGACCACGGCTGAGGCCGCATTGAAGAGATCGACCACCCGGAAGCGAAACGCCACTCCCGAGCTGAACAGGTCTCGCGTGCGCTGCACGAGTTCGTCGGCGACCAACTCGTGCGCGCTGGTGGCCGTCAACGGCAGGTGGAGACCGGTCTTGAGGAAGTACACGTGGCTGAGATGTTCTGGATCTTCGAGGAATCGCCTCTTGGCCACTTCGAGGCCCTCACGCCAAATGTCTTCGTGGCCGTCGAGGACCTCGAAGCTTCGGGCGTAGTGCAGTGCGATCATGTCCTTGATGGTCCCGACATGTGAGGGCGCCGTGAATAAGGTTCCCGCGTCGGCAGCGGCGAGAGCATCCGGCAGGCGCGACTCGGTGAGACCCCACAGGCTCTCCGTCCGCTGGCTGTCGAACTTGACGAAATTGGTCAGCTTGGCCACGCTCGTTGGAGACGTGGGCGGACGTGGCCCGTACTCCAGCGAGTAATGGCCCATGCGCGGGCCGTCCTTGGTCTGGTGACACCACCTCGCGAGGAGTGCCCTCGTGACGACGTGCTGCTCCGGTACCGTCGGTGACGTTGCGCTGTTGCCCTGCCGCGCCTCGGCGAGTAGCTCGCGGAGCCGTCCTTCCGGAACCCCCGAAACCCGAGCCAGGTCCGGGATCTCGCGCTCGAAGCGGTTGTCTCCGTATCCGAGTACGAAGAGCATCACCTTCTCGGGGGACTGTTGAAGGAGTCCCACCATTGCCTGAAACGCGACGTTGTCAGCTACGGGCGTCATGGGGTCCCTCTCCGCTTCCCCAGCCGCTCAGCCGACCACGGTCGCAACTGCCGAACGGGATCCGACGTGAGCGCCGGCCGCCGCCTGGGCGTGAGCCAGCAGCCGCCTCGCCGCGATGCGGGCCTCACCGACGAGCGCGTCGGAAGGTTTCGACATGTCGATGCCCACGATCTCAAGCTCGGTTCCCGACCGACGCACCCGCTGCACTTCGGGCGGGCGCTGGCTGGCGTAGATCAGAAGCCCCCTCGGGAGGCCGAGAGCAACGCAGTAGGCAAGCAGCTGGTACACGTTTGCGTTGGGCCATCCTTCGTCGAGCTCGACGTACTTGGCGTCGGCGACCGCTGCCGGCCGTCCCTCTCGGAGCAGCACGAGATCCGGCTTCATCGGTACCCGATCGGTCAGGCGGACACGGAACTGGGGTTCTAGCTCCCAACCGCTGCTCCACGCCTCGTCGGCGACCACCTCCTCGACGAACTTCTCGAACAGCACGTTCATGTCCACGGTGAAGGCCGTGCCTTCGGCAGCCCCCGTCTCGTCGCGAAGCGTCTCCCCGTTCAGGATCAGTCGTGCCAGTCGAAAGGCCGGCTCCCACTGCGCGTTCAGCCTCGTGAAGGTGACGTCGGGCACCCGGCCGGGCGCAAATTCGACCTCGTCGACGGCCGCCAGTTCGCTGGCAATGTGCTGGAGCGATCGCACGAGGTCAAAGCCCAAGCCTCCTGCCGCGATGAGCCGAGTGCTTGCGGCCCGGAGCACCTGGTTGAGGAGGTTGTCCTCGCCGTACTCGACGAACCGACACTCGGTGGGGAAAGGTCGGCCCTGCCAGCAGGCGATCTGGCGTCCGACGTCGAGGCGACCTCGGAAGCCGGGCAGCACCTCCGACTTCTCCTCGTAGGAGCGGCTGATCCCATAACGCAGGCCCCGCTCCATCTCGGCCCGGAACGCCCAGGCGATGGAGCGCAAGAAGTCCCACTCCTCCTCGTAGGGGAAGCTCTCCGCGGCCCAGTCGGCGAGCCCACCGCGAAAGCCGAGCAGGAAGAAGATGTTCGCCAGCTCGACCTTCGGCTTTATGAGCACGCGCAGCTCGGGCCACACGAGCGTGCCGACAACGCTGCCCGGCCGCACGCTGTAGACCCCCGAACTCGGATCGCGGGGCGTCAGGCTGAGGATCTTCGGCACGCTGAGCAGACGAGTCAGCTCAAGGTTCGCTAGCTGGACCGGCTCCGGGCTCCACTCCTTCAGCCTCAGTGTCTTCATGCACCCCCTCACGCAGGCGATCGAGCTGGAAGCGGGCGAGGTCCTCGTCACGTCCGAAGAACTGGTCTTCGAGGAACGGCACAATGTCGGCGTCCCAGATGTTGGCGAGCACTTCCTCTGACAGGTCCGAGCGCAGGAAGTAGCTGTGACCGACTTGGAGATGGCGTCCCACGCGTCGGCGTAGCTCGGCGTTGAGCCTGTCGACGATTCCGGCGACGTGGCTCATCTCGGGCACGTAGTTGTCGAGCCACTGGGCCAACAGGTCGGTGAGCGGACCTTCGCCGGGGAAGAGCGGGACGAAGTGAAAGCGGCGCCGCAGGGCGGCGTCGATCAGTCCGATCGACTTGTCGGCGGTGTTCATCGTGCCGAGCACCAACAGGTTGCGCGGCAGGTTAAGCGGCTTGTCAACGGAGTACATGAGCCGAATTGGCTCTCCCCGGTACTCAAGCGCGTAGAGAAGCTCGCCGAGGATGCGCGGCAGGTTGCCGCGGTTGATCTCGTCGATGAGGAGCACGTGCTCCTGCGTGCTCGTCTCGGCGGCCTTCGCCAGGCGAAGTAGCGGGCCCGGTCGAAGGTCATAGGAGAGACGGCCATCGGCTGACGTCGACGGCCGATACCCCTCGACGAAGTCCTCGTACGAGTAGCTCGGGTGGAACTGCACGACTTCGCGCCTGTCGGGCTCGGGAGCGACAAACTCCATCAGTTTGCGGGCGATGTAGGTCTTTCCGGTGCCCGGCGGGCCGTAGAGGACGAGCTGGCCGCGCTCGCGCAGAAGGGTGAGCACGGTGTCGAGGAACTCCTCGGGGACGAACAGCTCGTCCGCCAACTGCTGCAAGCTACGGGGGGCGCTGCGCTCTTCACCGCGCTCAACGTGTGCCGGCGTCGGGGCCGGTGCCGGCACGCTCTGGCCGCTCCGCCATGCCAAAAAGGCCGCGCGTTCGTCGTCGGTGAAGGGCGTCGGCGGGTCATTCTCGGTGACGGCCCACATCACGCTCTGCGCGTCAAGTCGATCTCGCAACTTGAGGCCCCGCGACTCTGCTTCTTGCTTCAGCCGGTCGAAGAACGCCAGGGCGTGCCGGTAGCGACGTCCCTGGTCGGCTCCGGCCGATGGGGCGGGATAACCGGTCAGCTTGCACGCCCGAGCCAACGGAGTAGCGGCAACCGGGGGGTACTGATACGCGTTGTCGCCGAGGAAGAAGAACGAGAGTACTCGCAACAGATC
>JAJYWG010000096.1 GCA_021791615.1 Actinomycetes bacterium | reverse complement strand
AGCTGTTCATCCGGCATGTCATCGGATCGTAGGCGCAACTCGAAGCGATGAGGCGTTCCATCCGTGAACGCCGATCTCGATAGGCCGGATCACCTCCATGGCCGGCGATCAGGGGCTGTCATCGCTTGGTCCGCTTCGCGAACAGGAGGCGCAGTGAGGGCGAGCCCAGCCTGCCGGGCAACACCCGTGAGACGCCTCCTCAGGTCAGCCCTGCTCTTCGGCGGCGAAGCTGAACGGGCCGTCCCATTCGCCCACCCGCTCGACCCTCTCGATGACGTCGGTCAGCCAAAGGGTCGCGTCGGGGTCCCAGCCGGCGAGCACGCTGTAGCCGTCGGCGACTGGCGCCGCCACGCTCCTCGTGGCGAGGTAGCCCCCGACGGTCATGTGGACCCCGTCGAAGTGCTCGGCTACGACGCGCCAGTCCGGCAGGTAGAAAGGACCCTCGTGCCCCGTCCAGCTCCGCCAGTCCCCCAGCCTGCTCATCGTGACGTCGACCGGGGCGATCTCGACGAGTCGGGCCCAGTCGACAGGCGCACGGATCTCGAAGACCCTGGCACCCGACGCGATCCCAAGTGACCACACGACGACCCGCTCGTCGCCGGTCTCCTCTGCACACACGAGGTGGAGGGCGGGAACGGGAGAGACGGCTCGGCTCGTCCAGAACCCGGGGATCGGGATGGACCACCAGTCCCCGGAGGCGTTCTGCGGGACGTCGCTCGGGGACCGATGGCGTGCCCGCGCACTGGTCTCCTCGGCGAGCAGGCTCTCGGTCGACGTCTTCACTTGCTCGCTCACCTGGTCGCCACGAGGGGGCCCTGTCCCGTCGTCGGTGGCCCGCGCGGCGAAGCGCTGGTCGCCGCGCACCACGTCGTCCCACCACCACTCGGTCGCCGGCGATGCGACGAGGGCGTCGGCCACCGGATGGAGCTCATCGGCGGCAGCAACGAGCAGGCGGTCCTCGTCGCGCTCGTTGCCCCAGAACCCAAAGCCCCGGGCCACATGCCTGAGCGCCTCGAGCACTGCCATGGAGTCCCCGACGTCGACGCGGCGTCGACCGTCCGGGTCGTGCACGATGCGACGGACCGCGTCCCGCGCATGCTCCGGCTCCACGCCGGCGAGCGCCAAGCGGTGAGCGTTCGCAGCTTCTTCGGCGGATCGCCTGCCTCGATGGAGCGGGTCGATGACGACGCGCCGTCCGAGCACCGACCGTGGTCGCCGACCTCTTCGTCCAGAAGACGCGTTGGTGAAGGCTGCGATGTTGGGGGGATAGGGCAGTTCCAACGCATCGAGGAGGTCGACGAACCTCAGCCCGGTGAGCTCGGCGACGAGGCATCGCCCCACTGGCGCCGCCAGGACTGCATCGACTCGGCCGGGGCTCTCGGGTGACTCGGTCATGGTTCGCCTGTCAACGATACGCACCGACGTTCTGCGCGACAGGCACGCGTTCATCGGCGTGGTCGGGTCGCCCCGCTACCGGCGCTATGGGTGCAGTGATGCCCGGTCGACCATCGCGAACAGGGGCGCTACGTTCTGACCCGTCGGTCGCCTCGAGGCGTTCCCGGCAGCGCTGGGATCAAGACGTCGCAGCCGGTCCTTGGACGGCAGGCGGCGCGCGATGTCGGAACTGGCCGGTCGTACTCTGTCGGGAGTGTCGGTTCCCATTTGCCCACCGCCCCGGGGACGTAGGGATCCGCGCGGGACTTGTAACAGACGGCGTCGAAGCCATGAGGTGTTGGCGCCAGCGCCTCGAGGGCCCAGGGACCGCCACAATCCACGCGAACCTGCAGCTCGTCGAACACCATCGCGTGATGGCGACACCCAGACACCGGTGCGAGACCTCTGTGTAGGTGCCCACGCTCCGCCACTCGACCATCGAGGGCGCCGCTGCACCCCGACCGCGCAGCACCAGGGTGGGTGGCACCCTGATGAACGCGCTCTGCCCGGACGAGCTACCGAGGTAGCCGCCGAGCTCGTGGCGCGCGCTTATCTCGGTGCTGTGGGTGGCTGTCACGCCGGTGACGCCTGGATAGCCCTCCAGTCGGCACGACCGGCTACTCGTGTCCCCGTAGCTGAGGACCACCCCGCTGTAGATGGCGGCACCGGTCAGCCCCGAGAGTCCGATGTCGAGCTGCGCGGGCGGCAAGGTGGAGGTCCAAGCGCAGCGCGCAGTGTGCTTTCACGCTGCGACGCCGGGACGACTCGGCCCCGGAGTCGAGTGGTGGCGCGTCGTGCTCGCCGCGAGTCGCAAAAGGCCGGGGGCAGGAGCACGGTCATCGATGCGCGTCACCCGAGCGGGCAAAGCCGATTCGAACGAGCCTGGAAGCAAAGCCCTCGTCGGCAAGGAAGGTGAACGCCGCATGGTCCGCAACCGCCAAGCCGGACGTTCCGAGGCACGTCTCGTACGGGGTGTGGACTGCCACGAGCGGGGTGACCTTCGCGGTCCGCCCGTCGATCTTCCAGACCCGTAGCGGACCTCTGCAACTCCATCCGGAGCCGACGCGCGACGACCCGCTCCCGACGATACCGTCGCCGGCGAGCGTCGAGGAGGTGGGAACCACCTTCACGGCCCCGGTCGCACCGATCTCGACGAGCCGCGGGTGCGTCGTCGTCTCGTTCGCTGGGTTGGAAGGTGTGGTGTGGACTGTGTAGCCGTACGCCCACACCTCGCCGCCGACCGCAGACATCCATTCGATGAACTCGCCACCGCTGTAGACGACCCTCGGCGTGGTCCGTCCCGGGCCGAGAACTTCTATGACCTCTCGACCACCCGTGGGCGCGCCGGCGAGCCAGAGGTTCTGTCCACTCCCGACAAGGACGTTGCGAGGAAGGCCGTCTCCTGGCAACACGCTGCTCGGAAGCGTCCTCATCACCGCGCCGGTGGACGGTGAGATCTCGACCAGGCCGTCACCTGGCGTCCCCGGCGTGCCGTATCCCCAGAACCAGACCGCCCCGTCGGCATAGGCGAGCTCGCAGTGGGCACGTGAGCTGCCGGACACCGTCACGTCGACCGGTGGGAGCACGACCGATCGGCCCGTCTGAGGATCGAAGCGCTCGAGTCGGACGCTCTGTGTGTTGGTGGGCGAGAGGTTCGTGATCACCGCGAGGAAGACGTCGCGTCCGCCTCGGGCGACGTAGTCGCCACAGGCCTCGAGCGGAAACCGGTGCACGCGGCGCATGGTTGCCGGATCGACCTCTTCGACACTGCACCGTGTCGCCTGCGTGGTGCCGGCCGACGTTGACGACGGCCTCCCCACGAGCCAGAGCTCGTGGTCCAACGAAACGATGTCGCTCGGAGAGAAGCCGGGAAGCCCGACCGAGCGTGCGGTCGCTCCATCGCTCGTCGAGACCGAGTAACCGCTCGACGACGGCGGTGTCGAGCGGTGGGCGGGCGGACCGGAGGGCGGCGGAGGCGAGGAGGAGCCGACCAGCCCCGCTACCAGCCCCGCTGCCCCGACAACGGCGAGCACGCCCAGCGCGTAGCGACGCCGTCGTCTGCGGCGCGCCTCTTCGAAGAGGGACTCGGGCGGTTCAGGCCCTTCGGCTTCTACGGGACGTTCCGCCTTCGGCAGCCGCGTCGTCATGTCAGTGGACCGCCTCGATCATGGCGATGAGCTCGCTCTTGCGGTATCCCGACCGGCGGGCGGATCGCACGAGCTCTCGCACTTGTGCGACGAGAGCGCTCTTGTCCGGAGTGCCCGCAACGGTGATCCCGTGCCCGCGCCGGAACTCGAGGAGGCCCTCGTCCCGGAGCAGGTGGAGCGCCCGAAAGACCGTGTTCTTGTTGACACCGATCACTACGGCAAGGTCCTTGGCGAGCGGCAGCCGGTCACCTGGGCGTGCTTCGCCTTCTGCGATCGCGCGGCGGATCTCGGCTGCGACCTGCTCGGCGAGCGGCATCGGATCGCTCCGGTCGACACGCAGGTCCATAGTCCCTATCGTACTAGTACTACTCGACTATAGGAAGAGGTCACAGCGGGCGACTAGCCGGCGTTCGGGGCGCATCCTCCCCGGACTCTTGTGGGTGGATTGGGGATGCGCGTTAGGGGCGATAGATCAGGCAAACGGTCGGCGCCTGGGCCACGGGACTTCGCCCTGGAGAACGCGTCCGTCGCCAAGTCTCACGCTGAGAGTCTCAGGCGAATCGTCTTCCGGGAGTGCCGCCGCGCCGAAGCGCACCTTCCCGCTGTAAAGGAGGCCCGAGTGTCCCACGCGTCGCCACCTCCACCTCCACCTCCACCTCCACCTCCACCGCCGCATCACTCCATCGTTCGGGAGGTCCCCTCCGACCTCCTCAGCGCGGCTCAGGACGCCCAGACACGTTGGCTCGTGGCAGCGGCGAGGCGGCGTCTACGAGAAGAGGCGGCACGAGTGCAGCGTGTGTGGCGTGAGACCCACGCCGACGAGAGCCCGGCCGACGAGTTGTAGCAGCGCCGTCAGGCTTACGCGTCGCATCGGCTCCCTTTCGCGATACACCTGCGATAACGCGCTGCTGAACCGGCGTTACAGTGACGCCATCGCGTGCCGCCTCCGGCCGCGTACAGGGGGCACCGGCCAGGCGGTCTCCAGGTCCGCCCCCGGAGCTGCAACGGGCGCGGCTGGCCGCCTGGCGGACACAGGGGAGCGCACTATCCGAGCATCAAGATATATTGATGCTGATGGACCCTGTCGTCGTGGAGAGCGCCCGCAAGCACGGAGTGCTCGACCAAGACATGCTCCACGCCTACCGAAATCCCCTCCGAGTGTTCGAGTTCGACGACCTCACGATGCTCATTGGAGCCGATGCGGCCGGGCGAATGCTCGAGATCGGACTGGCGACGGCTGAGGGCATCGAGTTCATCGTCCATGCCATGCCTGCCCGCGAGAAGTTCCTGAGGTGACGATCATGCCCCGTTCCGTCCAAGACATCCTCGACCACGCCGACGAACTCGCCAAGCGCTTCGA
Source organism: Actinomycetes bacterium (assembly GCA_021791615.1). Next base: position 1,047 of record JAJYWG010000096.1, on the reverse strand, counting down.
GGACTACGAACCCTCTCCCGACGACGAAGTCGCCGTCGCTGAGTACCTTCTTCGCCGAGCCGCTCTGGCAAGAGCCAGAAGTGAGCGACAGATCACCGAAGCTGTGGACGCGGCGCGACGGGCCGGCATCTCGTGGAAGCGGATCGGGGTGGAACTCGGCATCTCGGCTCAGGCAGCGCAACAGCGTTACGGGTCGCTCTCCAAGTCCGCGTGACGCTTGACGCGAACGTCCCGCTGCCGGCGATAGAGGGCGCGCGCTCTCAGCAAGGGATCGATCTTCGGAGACGCGCGATAGAGGACGCCCCGCGATCGACCGCAAGCTGAGACCAAGGCTCGGGTCGTCTTCCGTAGGCTGTCGATATGGTCGACCAGGGCGGCTTTGCCGCAGCGTCCGGGTCCATCGGTCACAAGCCCCCGATGGAGGCACCGCCGTCTGAGCTGCCTCCTTCGCTGGCGTCGGCGCTCGCGCGCCGCTACGAACAACTGCCGGTTGTTCGTGTTCGCTCTCGGCGAGACATTCGTCGGCTCGATCGCGCAGAGTCCCTATGGATCCGGCGTGCTCTTCGGCAGCATCTCCACGCCGACGCTGTGCGTGCCAACACCGAGCAGTGGTGGCTGGCCCAGGTCACTCGAGCGTGCAGCAGCGTCGTCGCCGTGCTGGAGCAACTGGAGTCCGCAGGGGTCGCGCCAGAGCTCCCCCCGCAACCTTGGCGACCGACGTGGCTGTTCCAACTCTGGTGGAACACGCTGGGTCCGGGGGCTCGGACCTGGCTCCGGAACCGGCGTGCGCCGATCCGACGCTCGCGACAGTGACACTGTGCCGGCGTTCAGGGCGCCCTGTCGCTCCAGTGGCGAGTGCGTTATTGGGCTGCTTCGAAGAGGGTGCTCAACCGCCTGATGCGATGCCGAGGAAGACGACAACGGCCCGGTTAAGTCGGACGATGTCGGAGTCGGACAGCTCGCCGACGCGGTCACCAAGTCGTGAACGGCGGACGGTCGTGATCTTGTCAACCATGTGCCGGCATGCCTGACTCAGCCCGTTCTCGG
>JAJYWG010000008.1:3665-5997 GCA_021791615.1 Actinomycetes bacterium | reverse complement strand
GATCTCCGATCTTCCCACCCTGGGTGGCTCCAGTGTATCGTTGAGGACCGCATTGGTCACTCGTGCCAGGGAGATACCTCCCCAGTTAGCTATCAGCGGCGACCTTCCGGGCCGTTCTACCTTCACCTGCAGCCCTTTGTAGGGCGTGCCATCCACCAACAGTGTGGACCTGAAGCGGTCGTAGACCTGGTTGACGCTGATCTTCAGCTTGTGAGCCAGCGTCTTGGTCAGCGACTGCTCCATCACCCACTGTAGGGCGTCGACTCGCTTGGAGCGGTTGTAGGCTAGCTGATAGTACTCCGCAAATCCTCGGTACTCCTGCTGATACCGGACGATGATGTCGAACTCCGAGTTCACCGTCAGTTCGCAGCGGGATGCCGGCTTGCCGTTTTTACAGTAGCGACGGCAGCGTTCGCGGACTGCGTCCACTGGCACACAGAGGCCAACCTTGCCGTTAATAGATCGGCGTCGGTCCGTCCTGTTGTGTCGCGTGTCGTTTTGCAGCACGGTCACCTCATGGCCCAGAAATCTCGCAGCATCGGTACGACCATGGGTTATGAGCGTCTTCTCTTCGGAGAGTTGCAGCTTGAGTTGATCGTGCAGGAACTCTCCGATTCGCTGCTTGATCTCTGCGGCCTCCCTTCGTGGCCCTGTGAACCCGAGCAGGAAATCGTCGGCGTAGCGAAGGTATCGAAGGCGTCGGTAGTCAGGGTCATTCAGGATGACCGAGGGCAGCTTCTGGAGCTCTCTGCGGTAGGCCACCACCTCTCCCGTTCGGCCTGCCTTCCTGGCTCCGGTAACGAAACCTCTGATACGGCTGTACGTCGGGTTCTCCCGCCGTCTTTGGCCACGATTGTAGGCTGGCAGGAGCGTGTCCTCGGCAAATCTGTCCAGCCTATCAAGGTAGACGTTTGAGAGGATGGGGCTGACCACACCGCCTTGCGGAGCTCCGCTATGGGTGGCGTTGTACTTCCATCCTTCAAGGTATCCGGCCTTGAGCAGGTTCTCGATGAGACGAAGGAAACGTTTGTCCTTGATACTCTCTCCAAGTATCGACATCAGGACCTGGTGGTCCAGGCTGTCGAAGCACTTGGAGATATCTCCTTCGATGAACCAGACTGTCCCTTTCCACGTTTGCTCGATCTGCGTCAGGGCCGTGTGACACCCTCGATTCGGCCTGAAGCCGTGGGAAGATGGTCGGAACTGCGGCTCGTAGTAGGCTTCCAGGATCGAACGGATCACCTCTTGGAGCAACTTGTCCGACCAGGTGGGTATTCCCAGCGGTCGCTTCTTGGTCGAGTTTCGTTTCTCGATGTAGACGCGGCGCACGGGAGTCCATCGATAGCGTTCCTGACGGAGCGCGTCGGTGATGCCCTGGATACGGACCAGGGACATCCCGTCCACGGTCTCGGGTGTGGTTCCGGGTGTCATCGAGCCCCGATTGCTGTAGACCTTCGCATAGGCAGCAAGGTACAGCTTCGGGTTGTAGAGTTGCCGGTACACGTCCTCCAGCGGCAGTCCTCTTCTGCCGCGGTCTCGAATGATGTCCAGGACGGCTTCGGCGGTCCGCATCACGCGTACCTCATGCATCCTGTTCATCGGGGAAACCTGTCACCCTTCGCCGTGTGGATGGCTTTCCCATCCCCTGACTACTATGGTGACTCCGTTGCCATAGGACTCGCGTCCCGTAGGCAATCCCGTGATGACTGCTCGGTGGACGTTCCAGTGCGATGTAGGTGCCCCGTTTGCTCCCTTGAATGACCTCATTGGTCATCGTTTGTCGGACGGATGCTTCTGGCAGCGAATTCCCTACTGCCATATTCCGACATCTCGTAGTAGGCATGTTGGCGAGGGCGGGCAGTTTCACCACTGGGAACTGGGGTTCAAGCATTCTAGCCTTCACCATGTCGCACGGGCCTTGCGGGACCGCGGGAACTGCCAGACCGGCCGCCGGGCCATGTCTGCGATGGCCCAGACCACAGGAACGAGCGAGGCCATCCACAGGATCCCGAGGACGACGTACTCTGTCTGGGAGAGGCCCAGGGTCGTTGCCGTCACGGGTTCGCCGCCATCATGGCGCGCCGGCTCCCGGGCATCGTCGGACCACGGTCACCGCCACCACGTCCACGATGTTAGGCGTAGGCCGATCGCGGCGAGCGCCACCCCGGTGCGGGACCCCTGCTGGGAGGCCTAGCCGGTGCCCGCAAACCGTGCCGCCACGCCCTTCCCGATAGCCCTGCCCGCAACCCATGACGCTCGCCCGGACCTCCGTGCCCGGACGCTCGATCCCGGGCACGGAGGTCGGCACGGCACTAGCTACTTCGCCCCGAAA
>JAJYWG010000008.1:0-3655 GCA_021791615.1 Actinomycetes bacterium | reverse complement strand
TCGTGTCGGCAGGCTTCGACGGAGAGGATAGTTACTTCGCCCCGAAAATCCCTGGTTGGCTTCTGGCGTGAGTGGGGCTGACGGCGGTCGCGGGGCCGTATGCGCCTCGATCCTCGCCCGTTTGGCTTCTGTCCGCCCCGGTTTCCCGTTGTTGCGGGCTCTCGGGGCGCGTCGAAGCCGGGCGGGGCGAGGATCAGGCGGCGGCAGAGTGGGTTGGTGGCGGCCCGGGGGGCGGGCGGGGTGCAACTGGGTCCGTTTGGATCATCGCGATATCGTCACGCACGGGAGCGGGGACGCGGGCTGGGCCGGTCTGCTTGTCGTCGATGAGGGCGGCGATCTTGACCGCATTGTGGGCGAGTACGCCGAGCCCGCACCAGGTGGTGGTCCCGCCGAGTCCGTCGAAGCGGGTGCGGTCCCAGCCCCAGCGGCGCTTCAGGTAGGAGATCCGGCCCTCCGAGCCGGTCCGCCACTTCACCAGCCGGACGAAGCCACGGCGATGCTCGGTGGCCCGGCGGGTGGCGGAGGGCTTGCCTTTCCTCGGGATGACCACGGTCTTCACACCGAGATCGGTGAGCGCCTCGTCGATCTTGGCCTCCCCGTAGCCCCGGTCGGCGGTGACCGAACGGGGTGCCCGGCCGCACAGGTTCTTGATCCGGGCGATCGCCGGGGCAAGGAGGGGGGCATCGGCCGGGTTGCCCTGATGGACCGAGTGATCCAAGACGATCCCGTCGACGTTGTCGACGACCTGGGCTTTATAGCCGAACTCGACCGGTTTGCCCAAGCGTCCTTTGGCGATGGGTCGGGCATCGGGGTCGTGCATCGACACCAGCCGGTCCGCTGAGGCGGGCATGGTCCCGGCCAGGCGAGCCCGGGTCTGGGCAACGACCCGACCGGTGCGCCCGAGGATGGTCTCGAGCTCGGCGACCGACGAGCGCAGCCGGCCCGAGGCGGCGTCACCCTGGCGGGCGAGGGCACGTCGGGCGTTGGCGAGCACTCGGGTCGCCTCGGTGGCGGTGGCCTCGGCCAGGTCGGCGAGCTCACCGGTGATGGAAAGGACCGCCTTCTTCGCGTCGTCGTTGCGCAGCTTCAGGTGGGCGGAGATCGACCGGGCCCGGCGGCCCGCAGCCCGTCGACGATCCCGGATGCTCGTGCGCTTCGCCCCGCCTGCGAGGTGGATCGCCGTCACCAGCCCGACGATCAGGCGGATCGCTCGCACGAGCAGCCCCGAGTCGGTCGGGTACGAAACGTTCGCCCCGACCACGGTCGTGTCCGCCCGGACCTGGTTGGTCTTGAGCACCTTCTCGCCCGCCGCCTTCGCCAACAGCGCCCGGTTCAACTCGTCGATCACCGTCTCCCCGGCCCGGGCGGTCAGCTTGCCCAGCGTCGAGGGGTGCGGCACCCGTTCCCCGAGCGGGATCCGGCAGAACCGCATCCAGCTGATCGAATCACCCACCTCCCGACAGAGGCTCTCGTAGCCGAGCCCGTAGCGGTGCTTGAGGAACATCATCCGCAGGTAGCACTCGACCGGCGTCGACGGGCGTCCCAGCCTCGCCGAGAAGTGCGGCCGATAGGGCTCGAAGAACGCCGGATCGTCAAGCAGTCGGTCCACTGCAGCCAGCTCTCGCGGCAGATCCTCGAAGCCGGGCGGCAGGATCGTCTCCCACAGGGTCCGGGTAGGGTTCGTGGTGCGCAGCACGATGGCAGGATCCCTTCTCGCAGAACGGTTCTTGTCCATCGTGCCTGCGTTCGGCCCCCGACGCGAGTACCCTGCCAACCTAAACGTCCAGGTGAACGGCCTTTTTCAACTCGACTTTTTCGGGGCGAAGTAGCTAGTGTCCTGAACCCGAGATTCGGGAGCAATCTTCTGGAACCAGGAATTTCCCTGTCACCGGGCGCGTTCTGCCCATCGTCAGCCACGATGGGAGGCAGCCATGGGACACGGAGGACGACCGAAGGCCGAGCTGGTGCTGAGCACCGAGGAGCGGCTCACGCTCGAGCGGCTGGCCAACCGGCGCAAGAGCGCCCAGGCGATGGCCACGCGGGCGCGCATCGTCCTCAACTGCGCCAAGGGGGACACCAACCGTGACGTCGCCGCGCGCCTCGGGGTGTCAGAGGCCATGGTCGGCAAGTGGCGCCGCCGCTTCGTCGAGCACCGCCTCGACGGCCTCTCCGACGACCCGCGCCCGGGTGCGCCGAGGACCGTCAGCGACGACCAGGTCGAGGCGGTGGTCGTAAAGACCCTGGAGGAGAAGCCCACCGACGCCACCCACTGGTCGACCCGCTCCATGGCCAAGGAGATGGGGATGAGCCGCACCACGATCAACCGGATCTGGAACGCGTTCGGGCTCCAGCCGCACCGCTCGGAGTCGTTCAAGCTCTCGACCGACCCGTTCTTCATCGAAAAGGTGCGTGACATCGTCGGCCTCTACCTCGACCCGCCCGAGCGCGCCGTGGTGCTCTGCGTCGACGAGAAGTCCCAGATCCAGGCGCTCAACCGCTTCCAGCCGATCCTGCCAATGATGCCCGCCACCCCCGAGCGCCGCAGCCACGACTACGTCCGCCACGGCACCACGTCCCTGTTCGCCGCCTTGGACATGGCGACGGGGAAGGTCATCGGCTCGATGAAGAAGCGCCACCGGGCCCAGGAGTTCAAGCGGTTCTTGGTCCAGATCGACGACGAGGTGCCCGACCATCTCGCCGTCCACCTCGTCCTCGACAACTACGCCACCCACAAAACTCCAGACATCCAGCGGTGGCTGCTGCGCCACCCACGGTTCCACCTGCACTTCACCCCGACGTCGGGTTCGTGGCTCAACATGGTGGAGCGGTGGTTCGGCGAGCTCACCACGAAGAAGATCAAGCGCGGGGCGCACATGAGCGTCGCCGCGCTCGAAAAGGACATCCGAGAGTGGATCAAGCACTGGAACGAGAACCCCCGGCCCTACGTCTGGGTGAAGACCGCTGACCAGATCCTCGCCTCGCTCGCCCGCTACTGCGAGCGGGTGTCCGCCGCCGCCGGAGCGAAGGAGGCGTGAGGCACTTATCTCCCGAACCTCTGGTTCAGGACACTAGGTCGCGCACCGCGAACCGATAGTGCTCGAGCTCTTCGTCCATCACAACGCCGATGCACTCGATCACCGTGCGTTCCTCCTCGGGGTACCCGGGTGCCGGGGACCGAGGGCAAAGGCGTCCCAGGTCCTCCTCGTCGAGGCTGTCCACGATGCGCCGCACCACGGCCATCCGGTTGGCACGGACGTCCAGGATCTCTGCATAATCGGGCTTCGCCGTCAGGTCGATGTCCAGCGCCGCCGCCTCCGTCGCGGGGTACCAGCTCTGTGGCAATCCGATCGGATGGTAGGGCATGGGCTCGTCCAGCACCGTACGGCTCGCCCACGCGTCGGTGATGAAGACGAGGTGGCGGAGCGTCTGTTCGAACGACCACTCGCCGTCGACCTGTTCGGCTCGTGATGCGGGCGGCAGTCGCCCTGCTCGGTCGAACCCCTCCGTCCAGAGCCTCTCGATCGTGTCCCAGATCGCTCGGACGTCGTCGGCGGTCCGACCCTCGCGGAACTGCACCCTTTCGGGGTGCCGCCGGTCGAGCTCGGCGTTGACGAAGTCGGTGATGTCCACTCCGTTGACCGTCAGGTTGCTGACG
>JAJYWG010000495.1 GCA_021791615.1 Actinomycetes bacterium | reverse complement strand
CGCCTTCTTGCTCAGCCCACTCAAAGAGCTTCACCCTCGTGCTCTACGACGCATGCTCGTAGATGTTCAGTGATATCGAAGGTAGCTGTTGGCAACCCTCGCCACACGATCGCTCCTCATCGTTGCCAACGCCGGAGTGAACAGCGGGACACAGGCGATCACGATCCGCCTGAACCACCAGACCGGCCACATCACAGGCCGCTTCACCGGGGGCACCGTGTACTTCCGCGGCGACACGGTCGGGCTGGAGACCTACCTCGGAATGCCGTCGTCGATCGCCCCGGGGTACAACGAACGCTGGATCTCCTTCACCTCGACCGATCAGGGGTACACCCAGATCGCCGCGTCGATGACCTTGACCAGTGCTCTCGACCAAGTGTCGGTGTCGGCACCGATCGCCGCCGTGCACCACGCCTCGGTGGATGGCGTCAGCGTCGACGTGATCCGGGGCACGACCACCAGCCTCTCTTCCAAAGGCCAGCATGGTCGAGCGACCGTCGACGTGGCGGCGGGCGGCGCCCACCTGCCCGTGCGCTACGAAGGCACTGGGAAGCAGGGGAAAAAAGTGGCGAAGGGTCAGGTGACCTTCAGCCAGTGGGGCCGCACCGTGGACCCGGCCGTGCCCTCGGGAGCCGTGACAGCATCGACCATTACCGTGCCCACATCATCGTCTGGATCGTCTGGCTCGTCTGGCTCGTCTGGCGGCACGTGACCCGACGGCCGGCGGTGCTGATCGCCGGCGGGTCGGTGATCAGCGGTCGCTGACGGCCACCGTCACCTCGATCTCGACCGCGCCACCCCGGGGCAGCGCCGCCACCCCGAGCGCCGAGCGGGAGTGCCGCCCGGCGTCGCCGAACACCGCAGCCAGCAGGCGGCTGGCCCCGTCGACCACGGCCGGCTGCTGGTGGAAGTCCGGGGTGGAGGCGACGAACCCGGTCACGGTGAGCACGCGCTCGATCCGGTCGAGCGTCCCGAGTGCCTGCTCCAGCACCGCCAGGGCGTTGAGCGCGCAGACTTCGGCTGCTCGGGCTCCCTCGGCGACGCTGACATCGTCTCCGAGACGCCCGGTGCAGGTCAGCTCCCCGTCGATGCGCGGGAGCTGGCCCGACGTGCGCGCCGTGCCTCGATGGACGACCACCGCGTCGAGCGGGTCGTGGGGCGGATGGGGTCCGTAGAGGGTGAGGCCGAGCTCGGCCAATCGGGCCCGCACCCGGCCTGTTGCCGGAATGCTCTCGCTCAACTGTTCGTCCGCAGGTACTCGTACACGCTGGCGAAGCTGGTGTCGACCTTCTCGGGCAGGTGGTGGACCTCGCCGATCTGGCTGGCTCCCCAGACGATCTGTGCCGTGCGCTCGACCAGCGCGGTGATGTGCATGGCCTTGGCCGGCGTCGGAGCCACAGCCACCATGCCGTGATTGGCGATGAGTGCCGCCCCCCGTCCTTGCAGCGCCTTCACCGCCTGCTCGCCCAACTCGTCGGTACCGCTCATCGCGTACTCGGTACAGCGGACGTCGCCACCGACGTACACCGAGAACTCGTCGATGCACGCCGGCACCGGCCGTTGGGCCACCGCGAACATCGACGCGTAGACGGCGTGGGAGTGGATGACCGAAGCGATGTCGTCGAACGCCGCCATGCAGGCGAGGTGTAGGAGCTTCTCCGAGGATGGCGAGCGATGGCCGGACACCACCTCGCCGGTCGGCGAGATCACCACCAGGTCGTCCAAGGTCATCTCCCGGTAATCCAGCGACGATGGCGTGATGCAGATCGTGCCGTCCTCCTGGCGGGCTGAGATGTTCCCGGCCGTCCCCTCTACCAGGCCCTTGGCGAGCAGTTCCTTGGCTGCGGCCAGCACCTGCTGGGGTGCGTCGTCCACGTAACGGGCCATGGGATCGATCCTCCTCAAGGTTCGGGACGGACCCGCACCCGCGGGAACGTCGCCGGCGCACCGGGCGCTCCGGTGCGAGCCGATGCTACTGCCCTCCGCTGTCGCATGCCTGACGCTGGTGTCAGCAAACTCCGGGCCGGTATGCTCGCCCGATGGGAATTCTCGAGGGACGGGTGGCAGTGGTGACCGGGGCGGGGAGGGGCATCGGGCGGGACATCGCTCTCTGCCTGGCGGCCGAAGGGGCTCGGGTCGTGGTCAACGATGTCGGCGTGTCGTTGAGCGGGGAATCGGACGCCGAGGACCCCGCGTCGGCGGTCTGTGCCGAGATCGCCGCCGGTGGAGGATCGGCCGTGCCCGATCACCACTCGGTGAGCGACTTCGCCGAGGCCGGCGAGATCATCGCGACGGCCACCAAGTCGTTCGGGCAGATCGACATCCTGGTGAACAACGCCGGGATCGTGCGGGATCGGACCCTGGTGAAGATGGACGAGGCGGACTACGACGCCGTGGTGGCCGTCCACCAGAAAGGCACCTTCAACACGGCACGGCATGCCGCACCGATCATGAAGGAGGCCGGGTACGGAAGGATCGTCAACATCACGTCGTCGGCCGGTCTGCGGGGCAACTTCGGGCAGACCAATTACGGCGCGGCCAAAGCCGCGATCATGGGCATGACCTTCGTCTGGGCACTGGAGCTGGGTCGCTACGGCATCACGGTGAACGCCGTGGCGCCGGCCGGCTTCACCCGCATGACCGAGGGCCTCTACCAGGGCGCCGAGCCGCCGCCCGACCAGGACCCGGCGCTCAATGCGCCGCTGGTGGCGTTCTTGGCATCCGAGGGCGCCTCCTACGTGAACGGGCAGGTGCTGGGTCGGACCGGCTACGCCTACACCATGTTCCAGACTCCTCGGCAAGTGGCGGCCATGTGGCGGGAGGGCGGTTGGACGCCTCAGCAGGTCGCCGACCATTTCCACGAGGTCCTCGGGCAGCACATCCAGCCGGTCGGGATGCCGGCCCACCCCCTGCTCGGCAAGAAGGACTGAGTCCCGCTCGGCCCGAACGGCCGGCGAAGCGGCTGACCCGAGCGCGACCGAAAAGCGGCGCCGGTCCTGCGCAGCTAACCTCGGTTCTGCCGGTAGCCGCCGGCGTGGCGGGGCGCAGCCGCCCCGAAAAGCCAAGGGAGCAGAGACATGGAGATCCGGGACAAGATCTACATCGGCGGGGCCTGGGTGCCCTCCACCGGAGCCGGCGTCCACGAAGTGGTGGACTCCAATACCGAGGAAGTGATCGGGAAGGTCCCCGAGGGCACTGCCGACGACGTCGACCGAGCCGTCGAAGCGGCAGCCGAGGCCTTCCCGGCGTGGGCCGCCACGCCGATCGAAGAGCGCGGCAAGCTCTTGGCCCGCGTCGCCGATGGACTTGGCGCACGGATGACGGACATCGCGACCACCATCTCACGAGAGGTCGGCATGCCCATCTCTTTGTCCGGCCCCATCCAAGTCGGTCTCCCGCAGGGAGTGTTCGCCGATGCCGGCGCGCAGGTGAGCGAGATCACCTGGGAGGAGGAGATCGGGAACTCCTTGGTCGTGCGTGAGCCGGTGGGCGTCGTCGGTGCCATCACCCCATGGAACTACCCGCTCTACCAGATCGCCCTCAAGGTGGCGCCGGCCATCGCGGCCGGGTGCACCGTGGTGCTCAAGCCGAGCGAGGTGGCGCCGCTGAACGCCTTCGCCCTGGCCGAGGTCATCGACGAGGTCGGGTTGCCGCCAGGCGTGTTCAACTTGGTCTGCGGCCCCGGCGCCATCGTCGGCGAGGCCATCGCCTCCCACCCCAAGGTGGACATGGTGTCGTTCACCGGTTCCACCCGAGCAGGCAAGCGGGTGATGCAGCTTGCCGCCGAGACCGTCAAGCGTGTGGCCCTCGAGCTGGGGGGCAAGTCGGCCAACGTGCTCCTCGAAGACGCCGACTTGGACGCCGCCGTACCTTCGGGCATCTTCGGCTGCTACCTCAACTCCGGCCAGACCTGCTCCGCACTGACCCGGATGATCGTCCCGCGTGCCCGACTGGCCGAAGTGGAGGAGAAAGCAGCGGCAGCAGCGGCTGGGTTTGCGCCTGGGAGCTCGCTGGACCCGGGCACCATGCTCGGCCCCTTGGTGTCCGCCGCCCAGCGGGAGCGTGTGCGCAACTACATCAAGAAGGGGATCGAAGAGGGCGCCAAGCTGGTGACCGGCGGGGCCGAGCCCCCCGAGGGCCTCGAGCAGGGCTATTTTGTCCAGCCCACCATCTTCTCCGAGGTCACCTCGGACATGACGATCGCCCAAGAGGAGATCTTCGGCCCGGTCCTGTCCATCCTCCCCTACGACACCGAAGAGGAGGCGATCCGCATCGCCAACGACACCGTCTACGGATTGGCCGGCGCCGTCTGGTCGGCCGATCCGGCACGGGCCGAGCAAGTGGCCCGCCGCCTGCGGACCGGGCAGGTGGACGTGAACGGCGGCGCGTTCAATCCGACGTCGCCGTTCGGCGGCTACAAGCAGTCGGGCTTTGGGCGCGAGCGCGGGAAGTTCGGCCTCGAGGAGTACTTGGAGACCAAGTCCCTCCAGCGCTGAGGCTTCTGGGCCGGGTGCCGGAGTCGTCCGATGAGGCGCCGTCCAATGAGGGTTCCAGGGTGGCGCCGATGGGCGAGCCAGCGGGTTCTCGCACGCGTGCTTGTTGCCGGCGCAGCCGGCTGCATGCTCTGGGCCGTACTGGGCGCGACGGTCGCAGGTGGCACGGTCGCTGCAGGTGGCACGGTCGCTGTCGGTGGCACGGTCGCTGTCGGTGGCACGGTCGCTGTCGGTGGCACGGTCGCTGTCGGTGGCACGGTCGCTGCCGGGGCGCATGCCCGGGACCCGCTCCTTGCGGGTACTCATCGCCACCGCGACCCCGACCCTGCCCACCTGCTCTCCCCGGCGAGCCTGCACACCGGCGGGAGTGGGGGTGGAAGTGGGGCTGGAATTCGGGGCGGAAGTCGGGGCGCACGGAACCCCGAGAGCATCCGCCGCGACTCTCCTACATCGACGCGGGCCTCCCTCTCGCCAAACTGGTCCGGCGACTTGATCGTCGCGCCGACATCGACCGCATACTCCAGCGTCAGCGGGTCGTGGGTGGTACCCGCAGTCTCAGCAAGCTCGCAGCTCCGATCGTCGTCGTCGTGGATCGGCATCGACGGGACCGGAAGAATTGAGGGCCTCGACGACACGACACTGATCCAGACCGGCACGACACAGACGACCACAGGAGGTGTGACGCACTACTCGGCGTGGTGGGAGATCCTCCCCACACCTTCGCAGACCATTGCCAAGGCCGTCACCCCCGGCGACGAGATGCGGGCCACCATCGCCAAGCAGCCATCGGGCAAGTGGCGGATCCAGCTCGCCGACACGACCGCCAACTGGACATTCACCATCACAGTTGCCTACAGCGGCCCGGGCCGTTCGGCGGAGTGGATCGTCGAATCTCCCAGATATACAACAACGTTCAGCCAGCTCGCCCACTACTCCTCTGAAGAGTTCACCGGCATGACGGTTGACGGCACGACGCCTACGACGACACAGATCGTGCCCGTCCTCCTCGTCACAGGACCGACAAAGACGACGAATCCCACTCCCTCCACCCTGCCGATCGTCTCCTACCCGTCCCCGTTCGACCAGGCAAACGGCTCGGTGCTGCTCACCTATGGCACGCCGCTGCCTACCGTCACCTCGTTGATGCCGAGCAGCGGGGGAGGCACAGGCGGAGCACTGGTCATTATCACCGGTACATACGTGTTCGCCGACTACGAGACGGCGGTCCACTTCGGCACGGCACCGGCTGCGATCGACGGGTCCGCGACCGGCTCGCTCATCGCCGTCGCCCCACGCGGCGTGCAGGGGACCGTGAACGTGACGGTCACTACCCCCGATGGCACCAGCACGGCCACTCCAGCCGATGTCTTCACCTACACCTCGGCCCCCGTCCCGATCCGGGGGACCGGCTACCGGCTGGTGGCCTCCGACGGGGGGATCTTCAGCTTCGGGGCAGCGCGCTTCTACGGGTCCACCGGGTCCATTGCGCTCAACAAGCCGATCGTGGGCATGGCTGCGACGTCCACAGGAC
>JAJYWG010000349.1 GCA_021791615.1 Actinomycetes bacterium | reverse complement strand
CTCGTCGTCCGCCAGGCGGCGAGGAGCCGGGGGACGAGCGCAGCGGGCTTTCCGGTGTGGAGGGACCGCACGGCCCGGGTGACGGCGCGGGTCTGGCGGGAGGTCGCCGGTCGGGCGAGGAGCTGGACGACGGCGTGCTCGCCGTCGCGCTCCGCCTCGAGGACGCCGATCACCGTGCGCAGCGGGTCGCTCGCATGCTCGGTCGAGAGCGAGCGCCACGACGGGCCGGCGAGGCGCAGCTCGCCCGAGAGGGAGAGCCGGCCGCACATGACCGGCGAGGTGGCGTCGTGCACGTGGCAGCGGGCGCCGGGCCACGCAGAGCCGATGGCCCGGGCGACAGCCATCGCCGAGACGCAGGCGGCCACCCAGAACCGCAGGCGCACCCCTGCCGGTGAGCCTTCGATCTCGAAGGCGACGTGCGGGGGTGGCGAAGCGAGCCTGCGCCGGCCCGCCAACACCGCGTGGACGTTGCGCCAGAAGACGGCCGATCGCTTCGGGTCGACCACGGGCGGCAGCTCCACCTCGACCAGGTGGCCGCTCGTCGGTGCCCGGAGCCGGCCGAACGCCTGGAGGACCTTCCAAGCGACCAGGAGGGCACCGACGCCTCCTGCGATCGGCACGGCCACGTGGCCAAAGACGGCCACGGCGTGGAGGACGTGATGGAAGAACGCGGCGGTCTCTTGGCCGGGGTGGAGCAGGTAGCGGCCGAGCGGCGAGTCGGCAGGGCCAGACGCAGGCGACGACTGCGGCAAGGTCGCGGGTGGCTGGGTGATGGTCGTGGTCGGTGTCGGAATGGTGGATCTCCTCTTCGTCGTGGCCGGCTCGCTGCCGGCCGGTGTTCGTGAGCTGTCAGTCAGGGCACGGCAACGGGGTGGCCGTCCTCGTCCTCCAAATAGGGGTGGAAAGGCCGAATTCGGACAGAGGAACTTGGGCGTCTCGCGTGCCTCCAGGTCCGTCGAACCTCACCGGCGCCTTCGGGGTCGAACCGCCCCCGGTCTCGTCGAGGGTTCTCCTGGAGCTGGGATAGCCGGTGAATCTGTGACCGCGCGTCACCCGACGCCTCTGGCATCGGCGGGCTGGTGGCAACGTGGCGGTGGTGTGTCGCATGGATCTCCTTTGGTCGTGGTGATGGCTCCCATAGAGAACAAGCCGATCCGGGGCGAACTTGGACATCGGTTCTCGCGGTCTCCTGCGTGGCGGGTAGACGGGCACGCGCCTCCACCAGAAGAACATGGGGTTCGGGGCCGAAAATCGACAAAAGATCTTCGAGGAAGTTGGGTGGCGTTCTCGGGGGCAGGGGGTCGGTACGCGCGTCACGACCTATGAACCGGCAGCTGAGTGCCGATCGGCGACAAACCTTCTCGGACCAACTGCGGCTCACGACCACCGGCCCCGGACGCCACGGTGTGGATGGAGGGTGCATCGGGTGTTGATCTTCGTCATGGGTGCCCACGACCGGGCCGCCAGCGCGCCAAAGGACCGGTATGAGACCTCGATCCCTCCGCGAAGTCAAGGGGTCTTCGAGGATTCTTTCTCGCCCAGATACCCAGCTCAGCGGTGGATTCAGCGACGAGGCCGATCCTCGGCCCGGTGCCGGGGCGCAGGATCGCAAGCGGCCCAGGTGCCAAGACACCTGGCTACCGCTGGGCACCCTAGATTCGTCACATGCGACAGGTCGATGTGGCCCCGGAGGTGCGCAACTGCGTTCCTGCACGCGAGCTGGACGAGTTCTGTGCAGCCCTCGCCGAGACCGAGGTCACGTGCGTCACCTGTGACGACGACCTGCCGGCGGGCTCCTCGACGCCCGTGGCAGTCCAAGTGTTCGTCGATCCCGCCGATGCGACCGTGTCCAGCGTCGTGGCATCCCACGCTCGCTGCGCGCCCTCCGGTGTCCACCAGCGCCCCGGCCTGGCCGAGCAGCTCTCCGTGTGGTCGGGCACCGCCACGACCGAGCTCGACGTCAGGTGGTGCCCACTCATCCTGCCGTCGGGTCACGTGGGCGTGGCGTGGGAGGCGTCGGAGCGGGTGGTGACGTGGCAGGACGATCCGGCCGACGCGGTGACTGCCGTGGTCGCCTCCTACCTCGAGCTCGGGTTCGATCTCGTCACGCCCGGACAAATCGAGGCAGACGCGCTACCCGAGCTGCCGGTGCCGCCAGGTTGGGTGGCCGAGGTCGGCGATGACGGACATCTGGCGGTGCTGTCTCCTGACGGGAACGCCGCGCTGTCGGTGAGCGTCGATGCCGACGCGCTCGGACAGCTGCGGAAGGGAGTGATGGAGAAGGCACAACTGGTCGCCTTGACGGGATGCAACCTCCATCTCGACTCCGAGCATCGAGAAGCCGGGCTTGTCTACGCTGCCGCGCAAGGCAGCCTGGTGGGTGCTCGGGTCCCTGCTCGTGTGACCTGACGGGCGCCGTCGCCGTCCCAGCTCAACGGGATCCAGGTCGAAGATCTGGCAGGGAATGGGACATTCAACGTACGCGCCTGCTGGCCTTCTGGCCAGGAGACCGGTCGGCACGACTGCCTCGTGATCTTCATCGGTAGAGGCTTCGAATCATGCAATGCAAGGAATCGCCGGCGTCGTGCGTCGGATCAGTTTGTGAGGTGTGAGATGTCGCGTGACGGCCGAGCTCGGACTCGATGGATCACAGGCCTCGCGGTGGCTGTGCTGCTCAGTTCCTGCGCGACCGTCCGCCCGACAGGATCGTCGGTGATCAAGAGGATCGCCTCAGCGAGAGTCACGACGGCGAGTTCCGCTCCGGCATCGATGTCGTTCCCTACGCCACGCGACGGCTTCATCGCTGTCTCGGACTACCTCGCGCACACCAGCGACGGGGCAAGCTCATGGTCGGAGATCCGGCCAGGACTCGGCCTGATCGAGCAGGTACAGTTCCTCAGCACTCAACGGGGATTCCTTCTCACGCGAGAAGGGCTGTTCTCGACAACTGATGCAGGCTCGACGTGGAGCCGGTCAGGAAGCAGGCGACCGGAACTCAGGTGGATCTCGTTCACCACTCCACGTACGGGATGGGGTCTCGGCGATGGCGCGCTCTGGAGGACGGTCGATTCGGGAAGGACATGGCGGCGCGTCGTAACTCCCGTGACTGCAGCTACCGCCTGTTTCCTGAGCGCCCGCACTGGTTGGATCGTCGGGAGCACTAATCCGAAACACTCCCCGGTCGTCTTCGAGACGGTCGACGGCGGTACTACATGGTCGAGCCGGGGCATTCCGGCCAAACTCGAGAGCCGTCCCGCAGGCTTCTCGGCCGTTTACAGCGTAGACACTCTTTCCTGCACCACGCCGGCCACGATCTGGGCTCTCATCGTTCCTGCCGGGGCAGGCTATGCCGGAGGAGAGACCTACGGCCTCTACGACAGCTCCAACGGAGGCAAGTCCTGGCGGATCGCTGGAGTCAACCCCGGTAGCAACAAACTGCCGTACGCGCCGTCGCATATACCCGACACGCTCGTGGTCGCCGGTACTGCAACCGCCTACATCGCAGCGAGCTGCGGAGGCTGTGACACGAACGGAACGACTGAGGTGGGAGTGTTGAGGAGAGGCAGCACGCGTTGGCAGACCGCCCGGCTCAAAGGGGCCGGATTCTCCGCAGCTGTCCTGATGGCTTTCCCCCGAGCGTCGTCCGGGTGGGCTGTCACATCCCACCTTCGCTCTGGCATCTATCGACTTAGTCTGTTTCAGACCACCGACTACGGCCGCTCCTGGATGTTGCGTCCCATCTTCGGATCCGGCGAAAGATGATTCGGTCGGTGGTTGCTGGACCCTGGCTGGATCAGGCATACCGCCGAACTGAATGGGCTCTGCTTGTGCAGAATAGTTGCTCGAATGTCGACTGGTATTAGGCGACAATCTTAGGAGGCGTAATGGCTTGGTCATGTGGTAGCTCATCAAATATTAAGGGCGTTGATGTAAGCGCCGATCAGGGATCGCAGATTGGCACCGAGTCCTATTGGAGTTCTCTTAAACAGGACGGATACCGGTTCGGGTTTATAAAGGCGACGGAGGGCACGTCGTATAAGGATCCCTATCTTGCGGGAGCGTGGTCTGGCTGTAACGCCGTCAACGGGCTCGACTTGACCTACCTCTATCACTTTCTCGATTGGGATACCAGCGGTGAAACACAGGCCAACCACTTCTGGAGCGTGATCTCCGGCTTGAGGGATCCGACATTTGACAGCTATAAGACAGTGCTCGCCGTTGATGTCGAAGAAAACCTGTCGACTGGGACTCCTTCAATGACAATAGTCAATGACTTCATCAATCGGCTGCTGGCGCTTGGTGCAAATTCAGCAAATTTCGTGATCTACACGAACTATGACACATGGGTCAACTACCTCAAGAACCCCAAGACGTGGGACTATCTTGCAGTGTGGCTGGCAGCATTCAATGGGATTGCGTGGTGTCCGGATTACACGTTCGGGGGTTGGCCGAATTGGTCATACATGCAGTACGGCAAAGAGACACTTCTCGGCGCCGTCACCGATGTGGACGAGATGAACGCGTAAGCAGGCCGGCAACGACCTTGGCAGATTTACCGGAGCCGGTCTAGTCACACCAGCGCCAGCCGTCGACTCAGCCGTACCACCCGTCGGAGGACTGGCCCGGCTCCTGCCGAGGGCGCCACTCCTACGACCAGCGACTTCGCTCGGTGCAACCTTCCACGGCACGAAATTCGAGAGCCGCGATCGCCCCGTGAGGGCGACGGCTCAAGGAGATCGTCACATCGATCCCGTACCTTGAGCTCGTGAAGGTACGAGACGTCATCCGCACTCTGGAGCGTGACGGCTGGCGCCTCGACAGGCAGGCCGGCTCTCATCGCCAGTTCCGCCATCCCGACCGACCTGGAACGGTGACGGTAGCGGGCAAGCCAAGTGACGAGGTGCCGAAGGGTACGCTGGGATCGATCTGGCGGCAGGCCGGCAAGTCGGGAAGGCAGAATAGTGACTGAGTACGTCGTCGTGATCGAGCAGGAAGGCGACGCGTGGGGGGCGTACGTGCCCGACCTTCCCGGCTGCGTGGCGGCTGGCGGTTCCCGCGACGAGGTCGAAACCCTCATCGCTGAAGCGATCCCGCTGCACATCCAATCGTTGCGCGAGCACGGCGAGCCAATTCCCCCTCCGACGGTGATGGGCTCGACGAGGGTCCAGGTGGCATGAGTGATGACGAGCCCGTGGTGCGCCATCACTTGACGTAGCCCTCGCGTCGGACCTTCGTGTGACGAGGAGCCGCCAGGCTGATCGCTGCCCCCTCAACCAAGGGCTCGAGGTTCGCATTGCGGGAGGCCGGGGGCGCCGATCCGACTACCAGCGTCTTCCTTCGGTGCAGCCTTCCACGGCGCGAACTACCAGACCGTAGAGTGGTGGTCGTGCGATTCACGGCAGCGATCTCGCATGAGGGCGAGTGGTACGTGGCGCGCGCCCTCGAGGTCGAGGTGACCAGCCAGGGGCAAAGCATCGACGAGGCACTGGCCAACCTCCGAGAAGCGCTCGAGCTGTACTTTGAGGATGAGGCTCTCCCCGAGGACATCGAGCCGCCGATCATCGCCACCATCCAGCTTTCTGCGTGAGGCCCGCACTCCCCGTCGTCAGCGGCGTCACTGTCGTCGCCGCTCTCGCCGCTCTCGCCGAAGTCGGCTACGAGGAGGTCAGCCAGCGAGGCAGCCACGTGAAGCTTCGCCGGGATGAGCGCACGGTCATCGTCCCGCTGCATCGTGAGCTCGCTCCCGGCACGCTGCGTTCGATCTTGCGGCAGGCCTCCCTCACGCCAGCGGAGTTCATCGCGCTTCTTTGAGCCGGTCATCGTGCGTAGCCCACTCGGCGGACCTTCACATGCCGAGCGGCCAGGCTGATCGCCGGTCCCTCGACCAGTGGCTCGAGGTTCGCATTGGCAAAGCAAACCACCGTCAGGTTGCCCGATGAGCTGGCCGACGAAGCGGAGGCGGTTGCTCGGGTTCGCGGTACCAGCGTGAACGCGTTGATCATCGACTCGCTCAGCGCTGAGGTTGCGCGCGT
>JAJYWG010000033.1 GCA_021791615.1 Actinomycetes bacterium | reverse complement strand
GTCGGACGACTCCACGTCGGATGTTGAGCCAGTGCTCGTAGTCCACCTGGTGGTAACTGCACCAGCGCGTGAGAGGCATGGACCCAGCTCGGAAGTAGGCCCTGAGCCCTCGTGCGAACTCGTGCTGGAACAGTGCGGCGAGCACCAGCGCGTAATTTTCCTTGAATATCCAGTCGGCGGCACTCACTCCATCGTGCCCAAAGCGGCTCGGCTGTTTGAGCATATCCCTCGGTCGCATGGCAGGAGGCTACGAGCTCGTCGAGGTGAGTGCTGGCATCCCATGTCTTCGACCTGGCACGACCCTGCTGCAGCCAAGCGGTTACGGAACCTCTCCTTATCGTGTCGTACGACAAATGCGGGTGATTTCCGTATCGCTGATCGGGGCCAATTCGTACATCACAGTTGTGTCGGTCGAATTGCACACTGGTGGCGTGATCTCGAACTCTTCAACGGCTCCGACGATGGCCATGACGGCCAAAGCATGCCTGCCATACACGGCGGCTCTCGCCAGCACGCGGCTCCAACCGATGCGAAACAGGCATCAATCGGTCGAGGACCGGAGCGATGACCCCATGGGGTCCGCCGGGATGGCTGGGCTCTCTTGGGCCGCAGTGGGTGGAGCCGGGGCCCATGGTTGAGCTGCCCGACGACTATCTCCGCTACAAGCCACAGGCGAACACTTGTCCCCCTGAGGTTTGGGACGTCATCGGCTCCTTGGTGTTCTGGATTGCCTCCAAGGCCGAGTTCCCGAAGTCTGCGTACGGGAAAAGGTCTTTGACCTACACCACCGCCTTCGTAGCCTGGTGCTACCTGCGCTACACCACGTTGGACATCGAGCAGATATTCGACCCCCAACGAGTCGAGTACTACTGCGAGCACGTCCTCGACCCGAGGACGGCCAAGACTGCCCGGTCAGCGCTGCGAGGTATTGGCAAGGCAGTCACCGTCAGCGCTCCGTGGGAGAAGCGTCCCCGCCAGTACCCCTACGTCGCTGTGCCGCCCCCCTACGAATTGGAGCAGCTCCCGGCGCTCAAGAAGATTCACAAGGAGCAGACGACCCCCCAGCGACGTCGAGCTGGCCGGACGATGCTTGCCTTCGGGCTCGGTGCCGGTCTCGACGGCCGGTGGGCCCACAAAGTGGCCCCCAACGACGTTTACGACGATGACGATGGAGTCCTCGTTCGAGTTGGCTACCCAGTTCCCCGCGTCATCCCCGTGCTCTTGGAATGGGAGGACGAGATACGAGACCTCCGCGACACTGCCGAGGACGAGTTCATCATCGGGGGCCGTAGGGGCAACCGTCGCAAGGCGTCTGAGCGCGCCAAGCAAATGGAGATACCACCTGGCAGCCCGGAATTCTCCATCAAGCGATTCCGCTCGACGTGGATTGTCCACCACCTGACCATTGCCACGCCCTTGCCGGAACTGTACGAGGCGGCGGGTGTCCTCACTC
This sequence comes from Actinomycetes bacterium, assembly GCA_021791615.1. The sequence continues at coordinate 31,681 of JAJYWG010000033.1, read as the reverse complement.
ACCGGACGGTCTCTGACCTCGTCCGTTTCGTGAAACCGCGCAGCCCGCAGGAGGGCCGCCAACTTCTGCGGGGTGTTCCCCGATGAACAACATGGGAAAGCGCCTGCGCGTGCCGTGGAGTCCTCCTGACGCGGCCGTCGAGTGGGCTGTTGATGTCGTCGAGAGGTCAGGCGTCGTCGAACTCTTGTCCCCCTGGGTCGACGAAGGTGCAGGGAGGAACTCGACCGTCACCTTGTCCTCGTTCCTCGACATCTGCATCATCAACAGCACCCGCGACTACCACGTCTCCCACGTCAAGCAGTTTGCACAGACGGCCGTGGGTCTGAGTGAATCGCAGCGGAGAATGCTTGGTATTGGCAACCTGACTTCGACCTCCGCCTACGACCGGATTTGGCGGCGCTGGTGCCGCCTCTACGCAGCCCTGGCCCGAGAGGTGGTCCCGGGTCTCGATTTCGAGCAGTTCGGAAACCTCCTCACGCTATCGTCGTGTGCCGGACGGCTTCGGAGTCATTCGGCAGCGCTCGACGGCACGTCGAAAGAGACGTGGGCCATCCTCCACAACGGTCCAGTCTTGGCAATCGAAGACCTCGACGCCGACGAGGCTCAGATGAGGGCGCTGGCCGAGAATGACGAGGGCCTGCCAAGAGCGAGCCGCCAGCCGACCGTCTACGCCATCGACGCGAATGGCCGACGACAACTCACGCTCGATGAGGACGCTCGGGGAGGGAGAATCAGCGCCACCAATGCGGAACCCTCCCGCTTGCGTACGGGCTTCGAGTTCCACTACATCACCGCCATCAAGGACGTGGTGTGGTCGGGGGACGTCAGCCGAATCGCCTTCCGCAACATCACCCAGCCCTACGTCATCGGATTCACCGTCACGCCGATGGGCACCCACCGCGCCGACGCCGTCCGGGACCGCCTCTTGTGGGTGGCTGGCGAAGCAGGCATCTGCGACTTGACCACCGACCGGGGTTACTTCCAGCTCTCTCCGGAGACGTTCTACTACCCGCTGGTGAACGCCAATTTCTCCATCGAGAGCAAGCTCCACCCCTACCAGCAGGGCATCCGACCGTTCTCCGGGAGTGCCATCATCTTCAACAACTCCCTGTACCACGAGGACGCCCCAATTGCCGAAGGATTCAACCTCCCCTTCGCTCCTCGTGGAGCCGACAAGGCGACGATGCTGCGGTTCGAAGCCCCGTTCAACGCTCTGGCCCGCTGGCGTTACGTCCTGGTGAGCCGTGATTCCAACGGGACTACCTGGTGGAAGTGCCCCTTCTGTGCCGGTCTGCTCAAGTCTCGCCAGTTCCCCCGCTCGATGCGCAACGGTGCCTCCGCGGAGCTGGTCGATGTCGCCAGCACTCGCACCACCTGCTGTGACGGCCTCCTCCGAGCCTCCGCCCAGGACCTGCGCTTCCACATGAACCCCCCTCCTGGCACCACTGCGTGGCGCATGTCCATCGGGCGACAGAACCAGGCCGAGAACGCCAATTCGATGATGAAGTCCAATTTCATCCGGATGGACAAGAAGCACATGCGGGTCCTCGGGACCCCCAAATCCATCCTGCTCGGAGCCTTCGACCTCTGCGGCTACAACTTCGACCGACAGCAGTGCGAGGACCACCAGCAGTCGAGGTCGGCCGCTACTCCTCAGGAGGGCACGTTCGCGGCCCTCTTGTCACCCGAGCAGTTGGCGGTTGGGGCAGCGGTCGCCCCGGTGACGGCTGTGGCCAGGGCAGAAGCCCGCCGCGGTCGACCCAATAGCCGCCCCGTCCGGAGCAATGGGGCCGAGGAGCCTGGGGCTGCCTGAGCTTCTCAACGGTTTGATCGTTAGCCCAGATGGTCGCGGCTGAAAGCGCCGCGCCGGTCACCCCTTTGACCTGGTCGATGGCCGCTCGCGCCACGGCACGAATTCCCTGGGCAAGCCCCCCGGTCCGGCGCCGGACCGGGCAATTACGCGAACAATTACGCGAACAATTACGCGAACCGTAGGCCGTCAATTACGCGAACATGCCATGGCAGCCCCAACGGGATTCGAACCCGTGTCTCCACCTTGAGAGGGTGGTGTCCTTGGCCACTAGACGATGGGGCCCTGTGATGTGGCCACGGCCATGCCGGGGTCCTGACCAGGTATAACAGGCTACCAGCCCGCTCAGGTCCTCCTGCAAGTCGCCAGCCTGACCGAGCCTTTGCCACAGTTTTTGCCACAACTCCCGCCACACCTGCTGCCTCCGGCACCGGTGACGGCACTGTTCTAACGGCCCCGGTGAGCGCCTCCAGGGCGAGCGGTCGAGCGGTCGACTGCAGGCGCTGGGCCCCGGCTCGCTCCGGGTGGGGGCGCCGAGGCCTACCCGGCCAGCCTCCCACTATGGAGCAGGACGAGATCGACTACTGGGCTGCCGACATGGTGGGTGTGGGCGACGATACTTCAGATCACCCAGATCGCCTCGGGCAGGCTGATGCGTACCTCACAGCCCGCGACCTCGGTACACGCTGACAGGTGGGACGGACCAAGGTCTGGGAGATCTCCTGGAGCGACGGGTGGGAGTGATTGAGTGAACGGGCCCCACCGCGATCGTCTGAATTGGCCCCACCCCCCGGCACGGTTGTGGTCCCCCTCAGCGCCGTCCTGCAAGTGGCCGGGCGAAGAGCCGTTGGGTCAGTCTGGGTTGGCGAACAGCTCCCTCCTCATCCTCTTGTGCTCGGCCGCTGCCCGGTCGATCGAGGCTTCGTCGGGCAGGTAGCTGAAGGGGTGGCCGACGGACACGACGGCATCACAGGCCGGGTTGGAGTCGTCGGGAAGGAGCAGCTCCGCCAACTGCTCGACGTCGGGGACGCTGCCGCGGGCCAGGGACAGATCGGCGTGAAACCCGAATCCGAGATGGTGCACCAGGGCCAGATCTTCCCCGCAGTTCCGAGAGCTGCGAGGAACCACCTCCCCATCCTTGCCGGCTTTCATCTCCGAGGGACGCATGGAGATCTCCTGTATCCCGCGAGAACCCCAACAGTGCGCATCGGACGCGGGTACCGACCCATGACCACCCGCGTCGAGCACCCTCGCCGCGTCGCGACCTGCAAAAATCACGGAGCTGTCCGGTATCAACCAAGGTCAGGGCCGGCTCTTCGAGGAGGTGCCCGAGCTCTACGACCGGGTCCGACCAACGTACCCAGACGAGCTCTTCTCTGACCTGGCGGACATGACCGGGGTCGATACCGGGTCCGCTGTCCTCGAGGTCGGATGTGGCACCGGACAGGCGACCGGTGCGCTCGCCAGGCTTGGCTGTTCGGTGATCGCCGTCGAACCGGGCCCTGGCATGTCCGCGCTCGCCCGCGCCAACCTTGCAGGCTTCTCCCACGTGGAAGTAGAGACGTCGACCTTCGAGGAGTGGGAGGACCGAGGCCGGCGCTTCGACCTCCTCGTCGCTGCATCGTCTTGGCACTGGATCGACCCATCCATCGGATGGGCACGCGCTCACGCGCTGTTGCGTCGCCGTGGCTACGTCGCGCTGCTTGCCAACGTCGTGGTCCGCCGGCCCGGTGAGCCGGAGGTCTACGAAGCTACCGCCGATCTCCACGACCCACTTCTGCCCAGGCAACCCGAGCAGGGGGCACCCTCCGCTCGAGGAGAAGGTTCGAGCCACCAAGGAAGGTTGGGGGAGACTCGAGCGCATCGAGAACCCGGCCCCGCTCTTTGCCCCGCCCGTCGCTCGCTTCTACCCGAACCTCCAGTGGTTCGACGGGAGCGGCTTCGCGAATCTGCTTCGTTCCACGTCCGTGTACCGGAGTCTCGACCCAGAAGTGCGAGATCCGTTGCTCGACGCAATTGCGGAGCGCATCCGCACGGACATGGGCGACTCGGTGCCCCGGCGCTACTTGAGCGTCCTTCGGGTCGGTCGGCGCACCAATTGAGGCGCTATTCGCTGGCCAGGCCTTTCCGCAGCGGGTCGTCAGGAGCCGAGCCACCGGCGGTCGATAGTAGGAGCAGGTGACTCCCATTAGCCGGAAGGTGATCCTCGAGCGGCTCCCGCTGCAGTAGCGAGCTGGCGCCACAATGGCACCATGAAGCGCATGAACCTGCGAGACGTGCCGGACGATGTGCACATGGCACTCGCCAGTGCAGCGGAGGTCCGGCGGCAGTCTTTGTCCGCGTTCGTGGTCGATCGGTTGACCGAGGTGGCCGAGGTCTCCCGGACGTGCGACTACATGTCCACCTACCCCGAACCACGAGGAAGCGGCGTGACCATGGAGGAGGCGACCGCGGCTGTGCGGGAGGTGCGCGAAGCGTCGTGAGCCTGGCCGTCGTGGACGCGTCAGTGCTGACCGTCTTCTACGCCGCTGACGACCCGCGCCGAGGCGCTGTCGTGGCGCGCCTCGGTGTCGGCGACACGTTGGTAGCACCCGCTCACCTCGATGCCGAGGTCGTCTCCGCTCTGCGGGGTCTGGCATTCCGCCACCGCGCGCTGGAGGAGGTAGTGCCCGTGGCTCTTCGACACCTTGCCAGTTTCGCCATCCGACGCTTGCCCTTGGCACCCTTCTTGGAGCTCATGTGGGAGCTACGAGAGAACGCAATGGCCGCTGCATATCGCCGGGATGCCAGAAACCGGGCGGGGCAGAGCGGGCTCTGCCGCCGCTTCTGCCACAGGACCAGCGCGAACACCTGCGAACCGCGGCGAACGGCTCCGGCACCCTCCCCGCGAAAGCCCGGATCAAAGCTGCTGTTTTCCGAGCTCGGGGGGAAGGACTCGAACCCTCAATAACTGGACCAGAACCAGTCGTGTTGCCGATTACACCACCCCCGAATGGGCGATCGTCTACGCTAGCCGACCGCATCACCATTCGTAGTCGGCGCGGCGCTCCTCGAAGGCACTGCCCCCAATCGCGCCGAACACCTGCTCAACCGAGCGCATGGAGGTTCTGGAACCCGATCACCCGCCCGAGCCCGACCCCCAGCGCCTCCTTCAAGAAGTAGGGCACCGTCGACATCCCGGTGATCGGCGAGGTCTGGGTCGGTGCCGGATACGGGATGAAGCCCAACGCGCTGGCGATGGCCATCGACCGGTCCTCGTGGAAGGGATCGGTGACGACCAGGACGGTGTGCACGCCATGGGTCCGCAGCAAGGGCGCGAGGTCCGCGAGGTTCCTCCAGCTGTCGTCGCCTCCGGCCTGGAGGATGTCATCCGCCGGCACGCCGTGGTACTCGAGGTAGCGGGCACTGGCTTCCGACTCGGTGTACGCGTCCCCCTTCTCCTTGCTCCCCGTGACCCCCACGAGGTGCGAGTACCCTTCTTGGAACAAGATCAGCGCTTGGTCGAGCCTTGCCCGGAGATCAGGTGAGGGGATCCCGTTGTACTGTGCGGCCCCCATGACCACGATGGCCTGGGCTGGACGAGCGTCGTACTGGCGGGACGTGAGCCAGACCTGGACGAGCGTCACCCCGAAGTAGACGACGAGGCCTGCGACCACCAGGATCGCGATCTTGAACGCCCAGCGGAGCGGCGCGAAGAGGCACATGCCCCCAGTCTCGTGGATCGCGACCGGCTACTGGCGTCATCGAGGACACGCCGGCACTTGTGCCGCGGGCCACTCCACGCCCAGCCTGGCGGCACCTGATCTGCTGCCCGGTCGACGCTCCGGAGCGGACAGGCGGACAGGCGGACAGGGCCCAGCCCCGCCGGCAAGCCGTGCTCAGGACTCGGCGAGGTCCTCGTCGGTGTGGGCACTGGCGTGGGCACTGGCGTGGGCACGGGCCAGCTCCAGGCGCCGGATCACCTCATCGCGTCCGAGCAGGGCCAGTGACTCGAAGAGGGGAGGTCCGACCGTCCGACCGGTCACCGCCACCCGCACGGGGGCTTGGGTCTTGGACAGCTTCCGGTCCATTGCGGCACCGAGCGCCTCGGTCGCCGCCCGGATCTCCTCGGCCGACCATTGGTCCGCCGGGATGGCGGAGTACGCAGCGACCGCGCCGTCGAGCACCTCGAGTGCTCCCCCGTCGCGTCGGATCGCCTTCTCCCAGGAGCCCTCGTCGACGACCGGGTCCGCCAGGAACAAGAAGTCCACCATCGCCGGGACCTCGGCCAAGGTCGCGACCCGTTCTTGGACCAGGGGAGCAATGCTCTCGAACACCCCAGGATCGAATTTCTCGGCTGGCCACGGCGGCCCGGGGATGCTCTCAGCCCGGAGCTCATCTTCGCCGGCGGCGACCGGCCCCCCGACGCCAGCGGCGACCGGCCCCCCGGCGTCAGCGGCGACCGGCTCCCCGACGTCAGCGGCGACCGGCTCCCCGACGCCGGCGGCGACCGGCCCCCCGACGCCGGCGGCCGGTGCTACCCACGGTCGGCACGCCCGCACGAACTCGGCCACCGGCAGCTCGCGGATGTACTCGCCGTTCAAGTGCGTCAGCTTCTTCACGTCGAAGAAAGCCGGAGCGTGGTGCACGGCCTCGAGGCGAAACTCGCGCACCAGCACCTCGATGGGCACCTTCTCGTCGTCACCCGGAGGGCTCCAGCCCAGCAGGGCAAGGTAATTGCAGAACGCCTCGGGCAGGTAGCCCTGGGCACGGTACGACTCGACGGCCACAGGGTCACGGCGTTTCGAGAGCTTCTTGCGCTGCTCGTTCACCAGCATCGGCAAGTGGGCGAATACCGGCAGCGGCACCGCCGGACCGCCCTCGTCCAGTGCCTCCCACAGCAGGATCGCCTTGGGGGTGGTCGGCAGCAGGTCCTCGCCGCGGATGACGTGGGTGATCGCCATGTCCCGGTCGTCGACGACGTTCGCCAGGACGAAAAGTGGCTGGCCCGAGGACTTGACCACCACGAAGTCCTCGAGCGACCCCCGTGGAAAAGACACCTCTCCCCGGATCACGTCGTGGACCACGGTGACCCCGTCGTCGGGTACCCGGAAGCGCAGTGCGAGAGGCGTGCCGCCGTCCGTACGGGACAGGCCACGCTCCCGGCAGTGCCCGTCGTACCCCGGGGTGGGGTTGCCGCGAGTCCGCTCCTCGACGTCGTCCCGGCTGCAGTCGCAGGCGTAGAGGTGCCCGCGTTCCCAGAGGGTGTCGACAGCCGACTCGTAGAGCGCCGAGCGTTCCGACTGGCGGTACGGGCCCTCGTCGGGGTCCATCCCGAGCCAGCTCATTGCCGACAGGATCCCGTCCACCCACTCCTCGCGATTGCGCTCGGCGTCGGTGTCCTCGATCCGAAGGACGAGCACTCCGTCCTGCTGGCGGGCGAAGAGCCAGTTGAAGAGCGCGGTACGGGCGCTCCCGACGTGGAAGTACCCCGTCGGTGAAGGGGCGAAGCGGACCCGTACGGCGGGACCGGCCACGGTGCGGGCGCTACTCGTCGTCGACGATGGAGATGGCCCCGGTGGGACAGCCGTTCACCGCTTGGCGCAGGCGCTCACGGAGCTCTTCGGGCGGGTGCTCGTCGAGCACGTAGAGGAACCCGTCGTCGCGCACCTCGAACACCTCGGGGACGATACCCATGCACACGGCATTGCTGGCGCACTCGTCGAAGTCGACGACAACTCTCACCTCTCTCCTCCTCCATCCGCACGCTGCTCACTCCGACACCCGACCGGTCACGGCAGCTTACCGGGCCTCACCGACTCCTCAGGGCCGGTCCGACCCCACGACCCACATGGCGAAGAACTGCGACCCGCCGCCGTAGGCCTGGGCGAGGGCGCGCCGGGCGCCGTGCACCTGGTGCTCTCCGGCCTCGCCGCGCACCTGCATGGCCGCTTCGAGAAATCGCAGCATCCCCGACGCGCCGATCGGGTTCGACGAGAGCACCCCGCCCGAGCAGTTCCACGGGATGTCCCCGCCGTCCATCGACGTGGCCCCGGCATCGGTCAGCTTCCACCCGTCGCCTTCGTCGCAGAAGCCCAAGTTCTCCAGCCACATCGGCTCGTACCAGCTGAAGGGGACGTACACCTCGGCGCAGTCGAAGTCCCGACGCGGGTCGCTCACGCCGGCCTGCCGATAGACGTCGGCAGCGCACTCCCGGCCGGCACGAGGGTTGATCTGGTCCCGCCCGGCAAACATGGTCGGTTCAGAACGCATGGCCATCCCGTGCACCCACGCGGGCTGCCGGCCGGTTGCCGAAGCCGACTCTGCGGCGGCGCGCTCGGAGCCGAGCACCATCGCGGCCGCCCCGTCCGAGGACGGGCAGGCCTCCAGGTAGTGGAGCGGGTCCCACAGCATGACCGACTCCTCGACCTTCTCGATCGAGATGTCGGGCAGGTGGAGGTGGGCGTAGGGGTTCTTGAGCGCGTGCAGGCGGTCCTTGACCGCCACCTTCATCCCGATGTCGCGTGGAGCGCCGGACCGGCGCATGTAGGCGCGGATGTGCGGGGCGAAGTAGCCCCCGGCGCCGGCAAGGAGCGGCGCAGAGAACGGCTGGGGCACCGACAGCGCCCACATGGCGTCGGAATCGGACTGCTTCTCGAACGCCACGGTCAGCACCCTGTGGTGGATGCCGGACGTGACCAGGTGCGCAGCAACCAGCGCGGTCGATCCGCCAACCGATCCGGCGGTGTGCACCCGCATGATCGGCTTGCCGACCGCCCCCAAGGCGGGGGCGAGGTACAGCTCGGGCATCATGACGCCTTCGAACATGTCGGGGGCTTTGCCGATGACCACGGCGTCGATGTCGGTCCACCCGAGGCCGGCGTCCTCCAGCGCACGCATGGCGGCCTCGCGCACGAGCCCGGCGATCGACACGTCGTCGCGCTTGGCGGCGTGCTTGGTCTGGCCGGTGCCGATGACTGCCACGCGCTCGCTCATCGTGCCCCCTCCAGCACGGCGACCATGTTCTGCTGGAGAAGCGGGCCGGACGTGGCGTGGGCCACCGCCCGCTCGGCCGTGCCCTCCATGATCCGCGTCGCCGCTTCGCCGAACCGGATGAGCCCTCCGGCCATGAGCGCGTTTGCCGCGAGCGGACCACCCGACGGGTTCACCGACACGTCCTCTCCGAGCTCGAGGGCCTGTGCGACGATCAGCTCTTGGTGGGCGAAGGGGGCGTGGAGCTCCGCCACGTCGACGCGGCCCGCTTGCACCCCTGCCACCCGGCCCGCCATGGCCGTCGACGGGGACTGCGTGAGGTCGCGTCCGCCCGGTGCGTGAGTCTCGATGCGATGGTCGATGCCGGTGATCCACGCCGGGCGCTCGACCCACTCGAACGCCTTGTCCCCGGCGGCGAGGACGATCGCCGCCGCGCCGTCGGTGATCGGGGGCAGCGTGTGGCGCCGGAGCGGCGGCACCACGTAGTCCTCGGCCAAGAGCTCGTCGACAGTGCGGTCGTAGGCCACTTGCGCCCGAGGGTTGTCGAGCGCCGATCGCCGGCACCGAGCGGCGACGGCTGCGAAGTCGGCTTCGGTCGCCTTTCCGGCGTCGAGGAGGGCCCGCGCCTGGAGCGCGGCCAACGCCACGGGATCGGGCCAGAGCGGTGCGAGCACGTAGGGATCGAGCTGGAGGGCCATGATGCGGGACAGGTCCCCGAGCGACGACTTGCCGAAGCCGTAGACGAGCGCGGCGTCGACGCCCTCCTCCTGGAGGGCCACCCACGCCTCGTACAGCGCCCACGCCCCGTCCATCTCGACGTGGCTCTCGCGGCGCGGGGGCCAGACCCCGATGGCGTCGAGGGCCGAGACAAAGCTGAAGGGGCCTCCTACCAGGTAGTCGGTCGACCCCGAGCAGATGAAGTCCACGTCGTCCTTGGTGATCCCGATGCTGCCGAGCGCCTCGGAAAAGACGGGCATGAGGGTCTCCACCTCGTTGCGGTGGGACTCCCGGCGCAGGTTCTGCGCCTGGGCGAACGAGACGATCGCGACGGGGCGATGACCTTGGCGCGGCGTTGGAGGTGCGGGCATCAGGTGTAGTCCTTGTAGGTCTCGTACTCGGCGTCGGGCTCACCGGTCGGGCGGAAGTACTTCACGGAGGCCATCGACGGCACGAGCTGGTCAGGGTCGACCCACACCGCCTCGACCCGCAGGCCCATGCGCACCTCGTCGGCCGGGATCTCCTGGATGAGGCCCATGAAGGAGATGTCGGCCCCGTCGAGGAGCACCTGGGCGACGATGTAGGGAATCTCGATCGACTGGCCGGCAAACGGCACGTTGACCACGCAGAAGGTCGTCACGGTCCCGGTGTTGCCGAGCGCAACCTCCTCGGAGGTCGGGACCCCGTCCACCGGGCACGAGCCGCGTGAGGGCACGTACACCTTCGAGCACACCGGGCAACGCTGCCCGACGAAGCGCCCTTCGGCAAGGCCCCGGAGGTTCTTCGACTGGGCGATGCCGGCGCTGAAGAGGTACTCGAGCCGGATCGGGGTGTCCAGCTTGGTCACCGGCTCCTGGGCCTCGGTCATCAGGGCTCACCGTCCTCGCCGGCCGGGACGAACGCCCGGATGTCCTGGACACGGCCCACCCGCTCGGAGGCCGGCCGGAAGTCGGCCCGCACTCGCATCCCGGTGTGCACGTCCGACGATGGGGCGTCGAGCACGTGGAGCATCGCCGTCGTCGCGCCGTCGAGGCGCACCAGCACCCATGCGAACGGGTGGTCGAGCGGTTGGCCAGGCGTGGGGCGGTCGATCCAGGCCCACGTGGTCACCGTGCCGCCGGGGCCGACCTCGATGAGCTCGCCGGTCGGCTCGGCCGTCTCGGGGTCGTACTCGGTCGGGGGCACCACCACCGACCCGTTCGATCCGCTCGCCCCGAGGATCCGCCCGTCGCGCAGGGCCGTGAGGAACGCGCCGATGACCGGGCCGACCGAGCGCGAGTAGGGGTACTCGAGGACATGGGCGCTCGTGAGCACCTCGTCGCCTGCCGCTGCCTGGTCCACCCGTCACCTCCCCGTCCGTACCCGAGCGCTGCTCGGGATCGCCTGAGCGCCGCTCCGGCACCGCTCCGGCGCCGCTCCGGCGCCGCTCCGGCGCCGCTCCGGCGCCACCCAGAAAGTAGAACACATTCCAGTTTGCCGCTGCAACGTCGGCCGGAACCAGGGAGCCGGTCGGCGGCATCGGGCTGGTGCCACGGCCACCGGAGCTCGGGCCCAGACGTCCGCCGGGCACCCGGTCAGCGCGGGGTCGAGGCCAGGAGGTGGGTGAAGAACTCGCGGTCGTGCATGATCGGGACGTCGGAGAGGAACATCTTGCCGTAGCGCTCGAAGTACATGAGCTGCTTGCCGAGCAGGAATGCCCCGCGGTCGAAGTCCGACATGAGCCCGCCGGACTCGTCTGCAATCTGGCGCATCCGTCGCTGGGCCCTCACGCGCAGGACCACCGAGCGCAGCGACCGCTCGTGGGCCCGGACGCCGACACCCCGGGCCGCCTGGGCCTGCGGTGCGGCCACCAGGGCGGCGAGGCTGACCTCGCCGAAGGGTCTGGTGAGGGTGGGCTCGATCAGGCTGCGCAGGAACGCCGTCAGCCCGGCATCGTCGAGGCCCATGCCCACCTGGATGGCGCGCCCGTAGGTCTTGGTCAAATGGGCGGTGATGTCGGCCCACGCGCTCTCGTCGCCCAGCACGCCGTCGAGGAGCCGGAGGAGGAACATGTGGGTGTCGTGGTCCAACCGGCCCACGATGCCCCAGTCGATGATGCCGATGCGCCCGTCATCGAGGAGGAGCATGTTGCCGGCATGGACGTCGCCGTGGAACGCCCCCCAGCGCACCGCCGTGACGAAGAAGCTCCGCACCACTTGCTCGACGAGCGGCGCCGGGTCGTACCCCAGCTCGGCCACCCGGGCCAGGTCGTCGATGGGCACGCCTCGGAGGTACTCCATGGTGAGGACGTTGGGTCCCGACATCTCGAAGAACGGCTCGGGCACGACGATCCCGGGGAGGTCGATCTCGTCGCCCAGCCGGCGGAAATGTGCCAGCGCGCGCGCCTCGTTGCGGAGGTCCAGCTCCTCGCCGAGCTGCTGGCGCAAGCCGTCGAGCATCTGGAGGATCGAGCCGGCCATCTGGTCACCGGTGAGACGGGACAGGACGTCGAAGAGGGGCTGCATGAGGTCCAGGTCCGTCGCCACGAGGCGCTCGATCCCCGGGCGCAGCACCTTCACCGCCACCTGGCGCCCGTCGTGGAGGCGCCCCCGGTGGACCACCGCGATCGACGCCCGTCCGATGGGCTGCGGCTCCAGCTCGGCGAACACGTCGCCGAGGTCTCGGCCCAGGTCGTCTTCGATCTGACGACGCACGAGAGCGAAGGGCACTTCGGGCCCGGTGTCGAGACAGGAGCGGAACTCCTCGGCCATCTCGTCACCGAAGAGGCCCGGCGACGACGCCACCATCTGGCCGAACTTCATGAACGTCCCGCCAAGGTCCTCCACCATGAGACGGAGCGGACGTGCAAACGCCGCGGGGGGCAGGAACCCCCCGCGCACCTCGCGAGCCTGACGCAGGACGAGAGGTGCGAAGCGCCGGGCGGCCGACCTCCCGATGACCATGCCCCTGCGTGCGAGCTCGGCCCGGCCGGCGGTGGGCAGCCGGCGGGGATGGACCCGCGGCACCGACTCGTCCTGCGCCGGAGCGCTGCTCCCGGCCGGGTCCACAGGGCTGGAGGGTTCGGTGATCACGCCGTCCGAAGGCTAGGCGACGCAAGCCGCCGCGCCGACCCGATGTCCGTCCCCGGCGGGCGGAGCCTCAGGCGAAGCGTGCTCCGAGCGACTGGAGAGCCTTCGTGTAGGTCTCGGCGAACACCGGAGCCATCTCGGCCGGCGCCACGTCGAAGGACCACGTGACGAGCGACCCGTCCCCGGACGCCGACACCGCGATGGTGGCCTCGTGGCGCTCGATCGGCACGCCGTCGACGACCGAGTAGGTGATCGTCCGGGCTTCGTCGTCACGCGACACCAGGCGCTCTCGGATCTCCAGCCCGAACATCCCGATCACCCGATCGTCACCTTCGAGCCGGAACGAGTCGATCCCCTCGAGAAACTCCCCGATCCCGCCGAAGTCTCCGACCACGGCCCACACGTCGGCCGGCGCTGCTGCGATCTCCACGCTCACTTGCTCCTCGGGCACTGTCGCCTCTCCTTCTGGCCGGCGCTCCCTGCAGCCGGCATGCCGGTACGCTACCGCCGTCAAGCGAACGAAGGGAGCACGCATGAACACGCGTCGCATCGGAATGCTCGAGGTCAGCGTGGTCGGCCTCGGGTGCAACAACTTCGGCGGGCGTCTCGACGGCGAGCGCACGAGCGCCGTGGTCGACGCCGCCATCGACTCCGGGGTGACGTTCTTCGACACCGCCGACATCTACGGCGATACCCACAGCGAGGAGCTGCTCGGCCAGGCCCTCGGGTCACGGCGCGACCATGTCGTGGTCGCCACCAAGTTCGGTGTCCCCTATGCCGACCACGAGGGAGGGGGATCGCCGGCCTACATCCGACGGGCCGTCCACGACAGCCTGCGGCGGCTCGGTACCGATCACATCGACCTCTACCAGCTCCACTTCCCCGACGATCGCACGCCCATCGCCGACACCCTCGGCGCGCTCGCCGAGCTCGTCCGTGAGGGGCTGGTGCGCGAGGTCGGCTGCTCGAACGTCACCGCCGATCAGCTCAGGGCGGCGGACCGGGCCGGCACCGAGATCGGGGTCCGCTTCGCCAGCGTGCAGAACGAGTACAGCATCCTGCACCGCGAGCCCGAAGGCCCTGGGGGTGTGCTGGAGGTGTGCGCCGAGCTCGGTGTCGCCTTCCTTCCCTACTTCCCACTGGCCAACGGACTGCTCACCGGCAAGTACCGCCCGGGGATGCCGCCGCCGGAGGGGAGCAGGATTGGTGGGTTGCCCGCGGAGCGGGCTGCCGGCCTGCTCCGCGAAGAGTCATTGGACACCGTTGCCGCCCTGGAAGCTGCGGCGAGTGATGCGGGGATCTCCCTCGTGGACCTGGCGGTCGGGTGGCTGCTCGCTCGCCACCAGGTCGCGTCGGTGATCGCCGGCGCGACCAGCGCCGAACAGGTGAGGATGAACGCGAGGGCCGGGGGTGTGGAGATCAGCGAGGAGCTGGCAGCACACGTCGACCGGATCGCCCCGGCCTGAGCGCGGCACTCCGTCACGCGCGGAGCGGTCAGCGGATCGTGGCGGTCAGCGGATCGTGGCGGTCAGCGGATCGTGGCGGTCAGCGCCAGGGCGATCAACAACGCGATCAGCATGTAGGCGACGTAGAGGTTGAGCCGGCCGGACTGGAGCCGCTTGGCCACCTTCGCCACGGCCAGCGCAGCCGTCCGCAGCGGACGATAGAGGTACGTCTCGATCGGCTCGGCGACCTGCGTGCGCGTCTCGAGATGCTTGGCGCCGGCAGTCGCATTGGCGCCGGCGGTGTCCGGCGTGTCGGCGAAGTCCGGCGCGTCCGCGAAGTCCGGCGCGTCCGCGAAGTCCGGCGTGTCGGCGATCTCGACGACCGAACGTCGCGTACCCAGCACGCCACCGAGCACGTGGCGGAGCGGATTGACGAAGGCGAACGGCGAGTAGGACGCAGGGCCGGCGACCCCAGGGCCGGCAGAGTGCCACGACGGCACCCGGCGAAGCCGCAGGTAACGCCCACGTGAGAGAGCCACCGCCCCCAAGATCACCCCTGCGAACGCCACTGGCATCGCCACCCACAGCCACGAGGGGGAGAGGATGGAGAAGCCGTGGAAGACTGGCTGGAGCACCCACGGCGACTTGAGCGCCTGGAGCGTGACGTGCTCGGGCACCAGTGAGCCGAGCCCGTCGGCGATGAAGCGGACCTCCCACGGGCTCACGGCTGCCAGACCGAGGCAGCCGACGGCCAGCACCCCGAGTGCTGCCCGGCCGAGCCGACCGGTCTCCCTACCTCGCTCGTCGACGATCCGACTGGGACGGCCCAGAAAGCTCAGCCCGAGCACTCGCAGGAACGCCAGCGCAGCGAGACCCGAAGTGAGTGCCACCAGAGCCCCCGCTCCGGCCAAAGCGAGACGCAGCGCCAGGCCCGGCAGCCGGAACTGCTGCATCAGGGCCTCGAGGATGAACCACTCCGAGACGAAACCGATGCTGGGAGGCAGCCCCGCAAGTGCGATGGCCCCGGCGCCGAAACCGGCTGCGCTCCAGCGCATCCGGCGCCCGATGCCTCGGAGCGCCTCCAGCTCGTCGGTGCCCGTCGCGCTCTCGACATTGGCGAGCGACAGGAACAACGCCGATTTGGCAATCGCGTGGGTGACCGTCTGGAGCGTGGCAGCCAGCAGTCCCATCGCCACCAGGAGCTCGGAGTGCACGACCGCTCCGGTCAGTGCCACACCGTACGCGGTCACGATCAAGCCGGCATTCTCGATGCTCGAGTAGGCCACGACCCGGCCCAGCCGCCCCTCGACGGCGGCGAACGCGATCCCGAGGAGCGCCGTCAGTCCGCCGGCGAGCAAGACGATGACGACCAGCCAGACCGGTGGGCGCCCGAGCACGCCCAAGAACCGCCACAGCCCGTACACGCCGACGTTGGCCGCGATCCCGGCCATGGCAGCCCGGGCCGGTCCGGGAGCGGCCGGGTAGCCCACCGGGACCCAGACCTGCAAGGGCACCACACCCAGCTTCCCCGCGAAGCCCACGACCACCAGGGTCCATGCCACGTCGCGGAGACCACCCGGCCCGACCGCGTGCCACTGGGCGATCGTGAGGGTCCCGGTGTGCCCGGCCAGGAGCAGGAACGCGAGCAGCAGGGATGCTCCGCTCACCTTGCCGATGCCCGCCGTCGACCACACGGCCCCGACCTGCCCCGCCTCGCGGCGCGTCACCGAGGTGAGCACGATGAACGAGACGGTCAGCGATTCCCATGCGAAGAGGAAGGTGAAGGCGTCCCCCGCACACAGGACCACCGCCACCGATGCCAGAAGCAACAGGAAGCCCGATGCCGTCCCCCGGCGGTGCGCTCGGTCGGGAGGCCGCACCCAGGACACGAAGGCGGCCGACACCGCGATCGCGAGACTGAACAAGAGCGTGAGGAAGAAGCCGGCGAGCGCGTCGATGCGAAGGGACCCGCCGTGCAGGCCGAACACCTCGGAGATGTCGATCGTCGACGCCTTCGACAACGTGGCATGGATGCCGACGACGGCGAGGCAGGTGCTCCCCGCCATCCCCAACAGGTACGGCAGCATCCGCAGCCAAGCCCGCCGTACCCCGACGCCCAGGTCAGCGAGCGCACCTGCGGCAAAACACGCCAGTCCGGCGCCGAGCAAGGGACCGCTCACGACCTGCTGCCTGGCGCCGAGGACGTCGGTCCGTCCGGGTGAGCCACGCTCGTGCGTGTGGCGCTCGTGCGGGATCGACGTGGTTTCGCTCCCGTCAGGCGGCCGACTGCGAGGAGAATGCCGTACAGCAGCCCGAACGGCGTCGCCGGCGAACCGGGGACGAGCACATCGACGGGTATCTCTCCGACGAGACCTCCCCGAGACGCGTAGCCCCCACCGAGGAGGCCGCCGCTCACGGCGTCCACGCCCGCTGCGACGACGACCTTGGGTGTCGGCATGGCGTCGTAGGTCTCGCGCAGCGGGCCGAGCATCCCGACTGCTCCGACCCCGGTGGCGAGCAGCAGGTCGGCGTGCCGGGGACTGGCCGTGAAGAAGATCCCCAGGCGCTGTACGTCGTAGACGGGGTTGGAGAGCGCCGCAACTTCCCACTCGTCGGCGCCGTCAGATCCGACGTCGACGTGGCGGACCTGCACCGACCGGCGCAGCATCCGCACCCGGCCGGCCAGCTGGCTCCTCACCTGTTCCACGGCACTTTCGTCGTCGTCACCCGCGGGGACGACGAGCCCCCTTGGGTCGACCGCTGCCGTCTCGAAGGAGGGATCGAGGCTGAAGACCGCTGGGGCCAACTCGGCACACCGGCCACACAGGATGCAGCGACCACGATCCACCCGCGGGCGGTCGTGCACGGTCGTGATGGCTCCGGTCGGGCACGCGCGCGTTGCCAACGCGAGCTGCTCGGGTGTGCCAGAGGTCGCATGAACGATCACCGTGCCTCGGAACCCCTCGCCGTACCCGTCAGGGTGCCGCGGGTAGCGGCTGGTGACAATGCCCTCTCGGAGCCCCCTCGGGATCCAGGGCATCATCCCGCCACCCCGGCGACCGAGAGCCCGAAACTGGCCTCGATGAAGGCGAAATCGGTGAAGATGTCCCGAGGAAAGGCTGTCGCAAAGAGCGCCAAGTTGTGAAAGGAAGCTGAGCGAGGCTTCACTCGAACGAGGTGACCTTCCTCGGCTCTCACGAGAGAGAGGATCTCGCCCTGGGGCGACTCGGCCCAGCCGAGCGCCTCGCCGCTCACCCCGGCCTCGAGCGGCACACGCCAGCGACCCGAACCTGCGACTCGATCGAGTCGGAGGGCCGCTCCCTCGATGAGCCGGAAGGCGCCGGCTATCTCCTGCAAGCGCACGCGTTGGCGAGCCAGGACGTCGCCCTCGTCGCTCGGCTCGACGGGCTCGTAACCGAGAAGTCCGTAGGCGCCGTAGGGATGGGAAGCGCGCACGTCCACCGTCTGGCCTGAGCCCCTTCCGACGGGACCCACCGCCCCGTGTCGCCGGGCAACCTCCTCGGGCACCACGCCGGTCCCCCGGAGCCGGTCCACAAAGGAAGGCGTCGCCATCAAGAGGCGGAGGTCGGCGGTGGCCGCGCTCTCGATCTTGCCGGTGATGGCAACCAAGTCGCTCCGCTGCAGGCTCGGCGCGCCGGCAACCCCGCCCGGGATGACGACACCTCGACCGAACCTGCTCCCACACAAGCGCGCTCGCAGGCGTTGGACCCTCTCTTTGTGCAGCGTGAGGCGGCTGTAGGCGACGGCCTGCCCGGCGGCTTCGACCTGGCGGATGAACGTGTCGAGGTGCGCCGCCACGCGTTCGAGCTCCGCGTGGATGATGCGCACGAGCTCCGCTTCCTCCGACGCCGTCATCCCGGCCAATCGCTCGATCGCTCGGCTGAACGCGATGGCGTGCGCCACCGACGCCGTGCCCTCGAACCTCTCTGCCAACAGCACGCCGTCGGCAACGTCCATGCCCTCGAAGCGGACTTCTATCCCGCGATGCTTGTAGTACACGCGGGAGCGCACGTGCGGGAGGTACTCGCCCGGCGTCTCCAGCAGGTACTCGATGGACTCGAACACCCCGGAGCGGACCGGGCCGTACGGCAGGGTGAAGACTCCCTCGCCATGCAAGTGCGCCGGCAGCGGGGTCGTGTCGAGCTGGACCAGGCCGGGGGCGCGTGGGCTGGGCGCGAGTGGGCTGGGCGCGAGCGGGCTGGGCGCGCGTGGGCTGGCATTGCCGTGCGATCCCGGGCGCGGGTGGGCTGCGCCGTCAGCGAGGGGAAGGACGAGGGGATCGAGGCGGGGATGGCCGGCCGGCTCCAGACCGAACAGGTCGTGGATCTCCCGCTCGTACCACGCGGCCGCCGCGATGCTGGGAGTGAGGGCAGGGTACGACGAGAGCCCCGCAGGCACGTTCATCGTCGTGGTCCTGAACGCACCCTCGTGTGCAACCACGGCGAGCAGTTGGGTTCCACCCGGCGCGGCAGACCCGAACAGCCCGCAGAACCGACCTCCCCGCCGCAGCGCGTCCAGTACTCGCTCTCGAAGCGCGTTCGGGTCTAGCGCGTCAGAGCTCTCGGACATCTCTGGTCCTTGGGGCATCTCGTCTCGCTCTGTCGCTTCGAACCTCCGAGACCCGCCGGCTGCATTGTGAGCACCGCTCACCCCGGGATGCTCTGTCATTTCGGCGCTCCGAGCTCACGTGCCGCGTGGGCCAGCAGCGTGCTCAGCTCTGCCGGGGGATGGACGCCCAGCACGGCGAGCGCGAGGATGCCCAGGGCCATCGCAACGACGATCAAGCGGCTGACCTCTCCTTTTTGCACGGTCGCGGCCGCTGCGCCAGGCCCAGGCCTGGCCGTCGTCGCATCGGGAGTCAGCATGGTCTGGATGGTGAACCACGAGATGCCCAAAAATGCCAGCGTCACCAGCCCCACCAGGACCACCGTGACGGCGTCGTGGGAGCTCGCAAGCCCTCCCGAGACGATGAAGAACTCACTGCGGAATATCCCAAACGGGGGCATACCCGAGAGCGCGAGGATCGCAAGAACCAACATCGTGCCGCTCCACGGGAGGACTCCCACGGCGCCGCGGATACGGGTCATGTCTTTGGAGGTGAACTTGCGGACGACTGATCCTGCCCCGAAGAACGCGGTGCTCTTCGCGGCTGCGTGAGCCAGCACCTGAAGTAGCACCCCGACGATCGCGATGGACGCCCCGAAGCTCATGCCGATCGCGAGGATGCCCATGTGCTCGACGCTCGAGTAGGCGAGCAGTCGCTTGAGGTCGCGTTGGCGCAGCACATAGAGGGCAGCGAGCAGCAATGACGCGAGCCCGAAGACGAGCAGGACGTTTCGAGGGAACGTCGGGCCCAAGGCACGCTCGGCAATCTGGAAGTAGCGGAGGATGGCGTAGAAGCTGACGGCGAGCAGAGCCCCCGAGAGGAGGGCCGAGATCGGCGTGGGAGCTTCGGAATGGGCGTCTGGCAGCCAGGTGTGCACCGGTGCCAATCCCATTTTCGTCCCGAACCCGAGCACGGCAAGCACGAACGCGAGCCGCACCGCGTTGGGCGGGAAATGCATGGCCCCCGCAAGGAGCTTCACGTAAGAGAGGTCGTACGCTGAGCCGAACACCGTGCTGCCCGCGTAGTACATGATGATGGTCGCGAGCAGCGCGATGCCCAGTCCCATCGATGCGATGAGGAGGTACTTCCAGCTCGCCTCGGAAGCGCCGTCGGTGTCGTCGATTGCCACGAGAAGGGCAGAGACGACCGTGGTGATCTCGATGGCCACCCAGAGCAAGGCCAGGCCGTTCACCAACGTCGCCACCATCATCGCCCAGCAGAACACGTTGATCCCAGCGAAGAAGCGACGGGTGTAGCGCGTGCCGACCGCGCTCCCAGCCGCGTGCAGGTACCCGACGGCGTACAAGGCAGTGATCGCGTAGACGAACGAGGTGGCGACGAGGAACACCATCGAGAGCGCGTCCACGCTCAGCACGTCCCCGGTACCCACGCGGAGATGGTGGACAACTGCCGGGATCAAGACGAGCGAGAGCCCGAACGATGCCACGCCCGAGAGAACGCTCAGCGCTTTCGACGCACGCACGGGAAGGAGGAGCGACGCGATCGCAACGAGAAGCGGAACGACGACAAGGGTGATGAGTGCGGAAGACACGATCATCCCTTGAGCTGGTCCAGCAGGTCAGTGGACAGCGTGCGCTTGCGCCCGTGGTGGACCCGCATGATGACTCCGAAGGCCACCACTGCCACGAGGAGGTCGAAGAGGAATGCGACGTCGACCACCAGCGGCAGCCCGGAGGCAACCACCAGGCTGGCAACCGAGACGCCGTTCTCGAGCGAGAAGAACCCGATCGCCTGTGAGACCACGTCGGATCGCAGGACGATGAGGACGAATGCGACGAGCACCACGGCGACTGCGATGGCGAGCGCTGGGGTCGGCAGCACGGTGGAGTGCACGTGCAGTGCCCCAACGGTGAAAAACCCGAACGCACTGACACCGAGAGCGACGAGGGTCATGGTGGCCACTCCGAACACCGGGCTCCCCGACAGGTCGGCATCGGCACCTCGCAAGAGGCGCAGGATCACTCCAGGGACCAGCACAACTTTCAGGGCGAACGAGAAGGCGGCAAGCGCGTAGAGCCCGTCGACGTGCCGCGCCACGGCAACGTACAGGGCCAGCCCGGTCACAACCAGCGACTGGAACGCATAGAGCCTTACTTGCGAGCGCAGCAGGGGCGCTCGCAGCATCGCGAACTCGGTCAGCAGCACCAGGATCGCGACGACGTCAGCCACGCCGGCGAACGTGGATGGCACCGTGTGCATCACCCTCCTCCCGCGTAGAACACGAAGACCGCGAGGACCGAGAGCAAGAATGCGGCGGCGACGAATTCGGTGATCTTGAAGAGGCGGAGCTTGGAGAAGAGATTGTCCACGACGGCGAAGACGCAGCCGAGCGCGATCGCTTTGCCCAGGAGAGCCGGGATCGCGAGGAGAACTGCGCGAGGAGTCCCCGTCGCGGCGAGCCCCCAGGGTGCGACCAGGACGTTGATGAGGATGGTGTAGAGAATGAGCTGCTTCATCGCCGAGCCCCACTGGAGCAGGGCGAGCGAGCTCCCGGAATGCTCGAGCGTCCTGGCCTCGTCGATCATGCCCAGCTCCAGGGTCCCTGCATGGGTCTCGACTGGGATGCGTCCGGTGTCCGACAGCACGACGAGGAAGAACGCGATCGCTGCCAGCACATGGGCGGGGCTCACTATCTCCGATGACGACGAGCGAACGGTGGCGGCCATGGCGTACGGGAGGTCGGTGCCGGTGATGAGGGCGACGACGAACACGACGAACAGGACCGTCGGCTCGATCAGCGCGCCAAAGGTCATCGCTCGGCTGCCACCGAGCTGGGCATAGGGCGCGCCCGATTCAGTGCTGGCCAGCGCGACCGCAAAGCCGGCCAGGGCGAGGATCAGCCCACCTCCCATGATGTCCCCCATGTAGCCAAGGGGCAGCCCGTAGGTGGTGAGCACCGGGATGAGAAGGGGGACCACGAGGTAACACCCGAACGCCACCACCGGTCCAGCGAGGAACACCCAGCTCGATTCCTCGGTGACCAGCGTCTCCTTGCAAAAGAGTTTGGACAGGTCGTAGTAGGGCTGCAAAATGCGAGGGCCACGCCGTCCTTGCAGCCGGGCCTCGACGTGAGCGATCACCCCGCTCACAAGCGGCGCGCCCACGACGATCGTCGCCACCTGTAGCACCTGGATGCCCTGCGGCGCCATCACGCTGAACGTCAAGGTCGGCCTCCTCCACATGCGTCGTCGCCAGCGCAGAGGCCATTAGCCCGAAGGGCAGTTCGAGCCGTGACGGCTCACCGGGGCATCATCCGGTCTGGGCGATGTTACTCCACGCGCGCCACCGTGGTCGATGATCCGGATTGCTCGCCGAGTGGCTCAGCCGCAGATCGTCGATGCAAGAGGTGGTCGCCTCGGGGCGCCGAGCGGTCGAGCCATGTCGTGCGAAAGGCCCATAGCGCTTCAGGAGCTTGGCGGGCGTCCGGTCAGCGAGTCGCGCCGGAGGAGGCCGGCGAACTGGACGTGGCGGCGGCACTTGAGGTACCCGCTGCACCGTCATTCGGGCTACTGCCTGACGAGCTCTGTGACGAGCCGCCCGAGCCGGTGCCCGAGCCGGTGCCCGAGCTCGTACCCGAGCTCGTACCCGAGGAGCTGCCCGAGCCGGTACCCGAGGAGCTGCCCGAGGAGCTGCCCGAGCCGGTACCCGCGCCGGTACCCGCGCCGGTACCCGACGAGCCAGACGGTGTCACCGCGCTCTCTGTGGCCGGGAAGCTGAACGTGGCGGTCACACAGCTCGTCGGTTCGACGGCGACGGCCACATCGAGGCCGGGTTCCGAGCTGAACTTCCACACTGCCAGCCCGCTCCCCGATGCAAGGCAGGCGTAGGGCGGATCGTCCGTCTGGAAACCGCTCAGCGTGCCGAGGTACGTGGGCGCTCCGGACGACGACGGTGGCGCCGCCCCAAGGAATTGGAGAGCGACCGTGTGCCCCTGCCACACCCCCGAGAACCTCATCCCTGTCGCCTTCCCCGCACCTGGTTCGGTGGTGGTAGTCGGCGGCAGCGAGGTGGTCGAAGGCACGACATCGGTCGTGGGGGACGACGTTGGCCGAGTGGTGGTCGGCGGCAGCGAGGTCACACTATTGGGCAACGTGGTGGACTGCACGGCAGGAGACGTCGTGGGACTCGACGAGGTCGACGAGGGTCCCGGTGTGCTCTTCTGCACCGGCGCGAACCCGTCGAGCGCGGCAAGCATCTGGGGGCTGTTCCCGTCCATGCCCAACGCCCAGATCCCGACGCCGTCCAAGCTGAAGAACTGGGCGAGCTGGGCGACGAGGTACAGCGAGCTGGGATCCTCGAAGTACTCCTCGTACCACTGTCCACCTATCTGGTACGAGGTCCACGCAGTATCGGTCACGGGATCCCAGTACTGCGGGGTCCCCCCGGAGACAATTTGGCTATAGGGCACGGGTGTGGCGCCTCCGGTGGCCTGAGCTGACAGGGTGCCATTCGTGGTCGGCCACTCGTACCCGTAGTACGGAACTCCCAGGATCACCTTGCTCGCCGGCACCGCCGCCGCGTACTGCTCCACCGTGCTGAGGTCGCTGAACATCGTGCTGGTGAGCGGTGACGCCGGGGTGGGCGCGGCCTGCAGATTGAGCTGGTACGCCATGACGAAGAACCCGTCGACGATCGGGGCCAGGGCTTTGATGTCGTAGAACCCGTTCGGGTCGCCCGCCGAGCTCGCATAGGTGTCCATCGTCACTTGGTAGTGGGGATCGGACTGGTGCACCGCGGAGGAGACCTGGCTCACCAAGTTCGTGAGCCCGACCTGGTCCTGGGAGCCCTGTCCCTCGAAGTCGATGTTCACCCCATCGAGATTTTTTGCCTCAATGGCATGGACGACTTGCTGGGCGAGCGTCGACTGCGCGGAGGATGTCGACGTGAGCTGGTTCAGCTCGCTCTGGTCGAAGCAATTCACCGTGAGCACCACCCGATCGCCGGCGGCATGGGCTCGGGTGACCAAATTGGCGAACTGCTGGCTCTCGTACCCGTTCCAGCCCGAACCGCTCTCGTCGAGGGTCCCGTCGGCATTCACTCCGATGCTGAAGTAGGCGATGGTCGTCAGACCATTCACGTCGAACCCTGTGCTCATCGGCAAATTCCAGTAAGGAGCGAAACCGAAGACCTCGTGGGGAGCGAGGGGTGGCTGGTTGGCTAGGGAAGGAGGTGCCGGGGCAGGCGGCGCAGTAGCCGCTGGGAGATCGAGCGGCTTCTGGCTCGTCCCCTGACCTTCGAGGGCGTCGACCATCGAGATCATCGTGGATGCGTTGGTCGATCCGGGCGTTGTGGGCACGGCGGAAAGGAGCCCGCCACGGTAATGAGGGCGAGCGCTCTGCGCCACAGTCCCGGTGCCGACCAGACCCACAAGCGACACGCCGGTCAGCACGGCTGCCAAGACGCCGCTGCCGACCACCACTGGAAAGCGACGACGCCTCGGGAACAGGGCGCCGGCCGTGCTCCGCGCGACAGACAAGACCCGGCGCACGGCGATGGCCGTTCGCCGCCACCCGGCAGCCAGCAGAAGCCCGGGGATCGAGCGCGCCAGCTTGCGGTACGCCGGCGCGGTCACTCGGCCCACCGGCACGAAGAAGAGACCGAGCAGTGCGGCTGCTGGGACGATCACCACCCGCAGAGCAGCGCCGGTCCACGAGAGAGCCTCGGATCCCATCACCCGCACCAGTGACGCCATCCCACTCGCCGTCGCGCCGACCGCCCTCCCCAGATACGAGGCTCTGAGCCGACGCGTCGCCGGCCGGACAACTGCACCCATCGTGACGGCCACGAGCCGGCCGAATGCTTCGACCCACGATGCCGTCCCGCTTGAAACAGCAGCCACCCTGCGCGCGAACCATGCCAACGGAGCCAGGACGGAAAGGAGGGCACCCCCCATCCGTACGGCGACCTGTCGGGCTGCGCCAACCGCGACACCGACGGTGGCAGCGGCTGCGACGCTCGCAGCTGGTACCCGATTGTGGATGAAGTTCTGGACCAGAGCAGTCGCGAGGACACCCTGACGGGAGGCCCACGCGACCTCGGGGCGGCGGGAGCGGCGCCAGCGCGCCGATCCACGGCCGACCGATGCGAGGAGCTCGGCCACGTCAGGCGCAGGAAGAAGGAAGCACAGTGATCCGGCATCGGTGACCACTTCGAGCACCTGTGCCGGGCGGCCCATCGGATCTGTGTGCGTCTCGTCGGCTGAGAAGCCAGATACCGACCACCACGGCACTCGGGTCCACTGAGCCGTCGACTGCGTCCGGCGAGGCGCGGACGGCGCGGCGTGCGCGCCGCGACGAGCCGGACCTGACCGCCGGGGCCGGGTAGTAAGTCTGGCCTGGCGGCGGTGGACGTCACCTGGCGCGCCGCCACCGGTGTGGACGTCAATCAGTCTCGGATCTGAGCCGACGAGGCGAGCCTCGATGCCGCGCCGGGTCACCGCGATCTGGCAGGGGTGTGCCTCGAGGCTTTGGGGGTGCAGGAGGTAGGCGTCGAATGCCGCCCCCTCACACCTTGTCTGCCGCTCGCTACCTCTCACCGTGTGCTTCCGACCCTTCCGTGTCGATCGCCCGTGCACCCGCACGAGCCCCTGGATACCGTGAACGGAGGTCCCCCTCTGGTGCTATAGGCCTTCGGTGCCCGGCGAGAACGTCCCCCTCGATCTCGACCGGCCCCTTGTCGGCCAGCACGTGGGTTACCAGTCTGGTGGTGTCTGGACCCGTTGGCAAGAGCGCGTTCGCTCGGCCCGACCGATCCTGCCTCCCCGTCCGAGGTCTCCCATCACCACTGGGAGGCCCGAGAGGCTACCGCCACAGAGGCCGATGATCGCATTACGATGCGTGAACTGTGATATTCGTCGAGATCCTGCGCCTGATCCTGGTCCTCTTGGGTGCGCTCGGAGGGCTGGAAGCCGGGCACGCCATCGACGCGTCCTCGCCCGGCCCGGTCACCGGATTGGTCCTCGGCGCGCTCGTCAGCTACGTCCTCGGCGGGGTCGTCGGCCGCTCCATCGACCGGGAGCACCGGCGGGCGCTGAAGCGCCTGGCGCCGGTACCGCCCGGAGAGCTGTTCGCCGGGACGTTGACCGGGATCGCCGGTCTCCTCCTGGGTGTTGCGCTGTGCCTCCCTCTCCTCGCGCTCGTCCACTCGAGCCTCGTCTACGCGCTGGCGGCAGCACTCGGCTGGGTCGGAGGGTGGACGGGCTACCGCATCGGTCAAGCCAAGGGTCGCCAAGTGGTCGCAGCGGCCGGGCTCTCGCGGATCCTCGCTCCTCCGGTCGAGCCTCCGCCGGGCTTCGCCATCCTCCTCGACACGTCCGCCGTCATGGACCGTTCGGTGCTCGTGCTCGGACAAGCCGGGTTATTCGTCGGCGGATTGGTCGTACCCCGCTTCGTGCTGGACGAGGTCCAGACCCAGTCGGTCGGACCCGACCCCGCAGCATCGCGGCGCGCCCGGCGCGGCTTGGAAGCCCTCGAAGCCATCCGGGAGTCCGGGGTGACCGTCCACGTCGCACCCGACGAGCTCCCCGAGATCGACGACGCCGGTGAACGTGTCGTCGAAATGGCTCGGCGCCTCGGGCTCCGGCTCGCCACTTGCTCGGCTCGCCTCCGTGACCGTGCCACCCGTCAGGGCGTGGCAGTCACCGACCTCCGTCAAATGGTCGATCGTCTCGATGCGGGATTGGTGCCCGGGCAGCGTCTCGCCGTCGACCTGGAGAGAGCGGGTGACCAGCAGCGCCAGGCGGTGGGCTACCTGCCCGATGGCGACATGGTGGTGGTGAACGATGCCTCGCATCGGATCGGCGACGCCAACGTCGAGGTCGAGGTGCTCTCCACGAGGAAGACGACGCAAGGGGTGCTCGTGTTTGCTCGTCTCGCCGCCGACTGAATCCGCGCGCCTCGGTTCGAGCAGGGACGCCACGTCGTATCAGCGGCCGATGGTGCGCACGACGGACTGCACACGCGACGTGTCCGGCTTGCGCTACGGAACGGCCGGAACGACAAACACTGCGCGATGGTCAGACTGCGGCGACGGCGGTCACGAGCTTCTGGAGAGTGTCCTTGGCGTCTCCGAAGAGAAGGACCGTCTTGTCGTTGTAGAGGAGCTCGTTGTCAATTCCCGCAAATCCGGGACGCATCGAGCGCTTGAGGAACACGATGTGCTGCGCCTGGTCGGCATGGATGATCGGCATGCCGTAGATCGGGCTGCCCGGAGTGTCGTTGGCTGCCGGGTTCACGGTGTCGTTGGCCCCGACCACGAGGGCCACGTCGGCCGTCGCCATCTGCGGGTTGGCCTCGTCCATCTCCTTCAGCTCGTCGTAGGGGACGTTCGCTTCGGCCAGTAGCACGTTCATGTGCCCGGGCATCCGACCGGCGACGGGGTGGATGGCGTAGAAGACCTCCACCCCCCGGCCAGAAAGCGAGTCTGCCAGCTCCCGGACGACATGCTGGGCCTGGGCGACCGCCAAGCCGTAGCCCGGGACGATGACGACTTTGCGCGAGTAAGCCAGCAACACACCCACGTCGTCCGGCGTGCTGGTCCGCACCGTCCGGCTGGCGTCCCCCTCGGCACCGCCCGTGGCCGTCACGACCGCGCCGAACGCGCTGAAGAGGATGTTGGGCAGCGAGCGGCCCATTGCCTGGCTCATCAGGCGGGTGAGAATGATCCCCGAGGCACCGACCAGGGTGCCGGCGACGATGAGGACGTTGGAATCGAGGGTGAACCCCGATGCTGCCACTGCCAATCCGGTGAAAGCGTTGAGCAGTGAGATGAGCACGGGCACGTCGGCGCCGCCGATCGGCAGCACAAAGATGACCCCGAGCACGAGCGACAGCGCGAGGACCACCCACAGCGTGGTGGTGGACGCCGTGACAAGGACGGTGAGCACCAGGCCGAGCACGGCCAGCCCCACAATCGCGTTGATCACCTGTTGACCGGGGTAGGTGATCGGACGACCGGTCATGATCTCCTGGAGCTTGGCGAAGGCCACCGCCGATCCGGCGAACGAGACACAGCCGACAAGGACGCCGAAGAGCACTTCGAGCACCTTGTACGTGGCAAGGGTCTTCGGATCGGCACCGAGGAATTCGGTGATGGAGACCAAGGCTGCCGCTCCACCGCCGACGCCGTTGAAGATGGCCACCATCTGGGGCATCGCCGTCATCTTGACGAGACGTGCCGCGGGAACACCGACGACTACTCCCACGACCATGCCCACCACGATGAGCCAGATGTGGGCCAACCCCGGCTGGGCGAACGTCACCCCGATGGCCAACGCCATCCCGACTGCGGCGACGAAGTTGCCTCTCCGGGCATGCTTGGGGGAGCTCAATCCCTTCAGCGCGACGATGAAGCCAATTGCCGCCAGGAGGTAGCAGAGGTCGATGAAGGTGCCCCGGCTCATGCGTCGCGCCCGCCCGGCTGGTCAGACCCGGGGCCCGGCGTGCGCTTGGGCTCGCCCTGCCCCGCACCGTCGGACTTGGACTTGAACATCTCGAGCATCCGGTCGGTGACCACGAACCCGCCGACGACGTTCAAGGTGCCCAGGACGACTGCCAGCAGGCCCAGCACCTCTTCGGCACTGGTGTGGGCATGCCCGAGGACGATCATCGAACCCACCAGTACCACTCCGTGGATCGCGTTCGATCCCGACATGAGCGGCGTGTGGAGGATGCTCGGAACCTTCGAGATCACCTCGATGCCCACGAACGCCGCCAGGACGAACACGGTCAAGTACTCCAAGATGCCGTTGGTCATCTCCCTCCGCCCTCCTCGCCACCTCCACCAGATGCCGGCTCTTGTGATGGCGCGCCCGCTGCAGTGGAGCGAGTGCCGGCTCCCTCCAGAGGTGCACCGTCGCGAAGGACGCACGTCCCGAGCACGATCTCGTCCTCCCAGTCCGGAGCCACCGAGCCGCTCTTGCCGAGCAGGGCCATGAGGTTCGCCACGTTGCGGGAGTAGAGGAAGCTGGCGTGGGTGGGCATGCCCGACGGGGGGTTGGCCATCCCCACGATCGTGGTCCCGCCGCTCTCGACGACCTTCCCGGCTTCGGTGAGCTCGCAATTCCCCCCGGAGTCGGCCGCCATGTCGACCACCACCGACCCGGTGCTCATCCTGGCGACCATCTCACCGGTGACCAGGACTGGGGCCCTGCGACCTGGGACGGCGGCGGTCGTGATGACGGCATCGGAGGCCGCGACTTCTGCGGCCAGGGCCTCTCGCTGGCGAGCTTGCTCTTCTTCTGAGAGCTCTCGGGCGTACCCCCCGGCTCCCTCGGCGACAACACCGAGATCGACGAAGGTCGCGCCAAGGCTCTCCGCTTCCTCCTTGGCCGCCGTGCGGACGTCGTACGCCCGGACGGCGGCTCCGAGCCGCCGCGCCGTGGCAATAGCCTGCAGCCCTGCGACACCCACACCCATCACCAGGACTTTGGCGGGAGGAACGGTACCGGCCGCCGTCATCAGCATCGGAAAGAACCGCGGCAGGTGCAGTGCCGCGGTCAGCGCAGCGCGGTACCCCGAAACCGTCGCCTGCGACGACAGGGCGTCCATGCTCTGCGCCCGACTGATCCTGGGAAGCAGGTCGAAGCTGAACACGTGCGCCCGCTTCCCAGCGAGAACGTCGAGCGCGTCGCGAGAGGTCGCAGGCTGGAGAAAGCTCAGAACGAGGGTCCCGCTTCCCACGAGCTCGGCCTCTTGGGCATCGAGAGGCTGGACCCGCACCACTGCAGCAGCATCCTGGTAGAGAGCCGGCGCCGTCGGGGACAGCGTGGCACCTGCCGCGATGTACGAATCGTCTGGGAACGACGCCTGCTTTCCGGCCCCGGCCTGGACGCTCACGTCCCAGCCGTCGGCGACCAGGCGCTTGACGACGTCGGGGACCAGTGCGACCCGTCGTTCTCCGGGTCGCGTCTCGGTCGGCACGGCCAATTTCACGCAGGATTTCTAGCAGGTGACGGCCACCGCTGACGATATCGGCAGCTGGCGGCACGGGTCGGCACAGGCACGGTTCGGCACAGGCACGGTTCGGCACAGGCACGGTTCGGCACAGCCACGGTTCGGCACAGAGAGCCCGCTGCACACTCGGATAGGCGTCGCTCCCGTCCATTGGGAGAACGGGGTTTGGGGGAAGGCCGGGTCCGCTAGCGCTGCTTGCCGGGCGGGCGCCGGCGGGGCTTGGTCCCCTGCCCACGAGGCGTGCTCTTGGCCGCCGGCTTGGCTGCGGCCGCCCTCTTGTGCGACGCCCCGGCCGGCTTCCCGCCCGCGGAGGCGGCGCCGGCGCTCGACTGGCCAGG
The DNA here is from genome assembly GCA_021791615.1 of Actinomycetes bacterium. Next base: position 1,731 of record JAJYWG010000033.1, on the reverse strand, counting down.
CTGCGGATCCCCGAGCGCTTCGACGTTTCCCTCCTCCACCATTGTCGCGTAGTGAGCACCCGCATCTGTGCGAGGTGCTGGAAGGTCTGCGGGCTGCTGTGCTCCCGTGGCGTCGGGAAGTGGACCACCGATCGCGTCCGGGCCACCGCCATGCTCCTCGGGATATCCCAAGGCCAGGTCGATGAAGTCGATCGCGTCGAGCTCCTCGGGAGGCCCAGCCGCGTGCGGGGCACCTCTCCGCTCGCCTCGCACCCGATGGTCGTCGCCTCGGAGAAGTCGCTCCGCCTGGACATCGGCGAAAGGCCACCCGTCATCGTCCTGCCACCCCGCGCCGTCGAGAGCGAAACGCAGGTCCGGGCTGGAAGCCAGCCGCGCCGCGCTTGCTCCGTCCATCGGGGGAGCGAAGAAGTACCCCTGCGCGGCATCTGATTCGAATTCACTCACGATCGCCGCATGCAGTGCAGTCTCGACCCCTTCTGCCACAGTGGACATCCCGGCGCTGTGTGCCAGGTGGATGACGGTCTCGACCACCATCCGATTGATCCCCTCGCGAGGTTCGAGCCCGCTGACGAACGACTCGTCGATCTTCACAGTGTTGACTTCCATGCGCTTCAGCAGATCGAACGAGCTCCAGCTCGTGCCCACATCATCCACTGCCAATTGAACTCCGAGCCCGACGATGGACTTCAACTGGATCGCTGCCGTGGGTTCAGAGATCGATGGTTCCGTCACCTCGACGGTCAGCCGGTCCGGGTCCAGCCCAGTCTCTTCGAGCGCGTCACGCACTGCGCGATAGGCCACCTCCCGGCGAAGCTGGACGATCGAGCAGTTCACCGCGATCTGCAAGCTGGGTGGCCAGCGAGAGGCCTCCCGGCAGCTCTCCGCGATCACCCAGGCGCCAAGGGCGACGATGTCGCCGTTGGCCTCGGCCCATGGGATCAGCAGCGGCGGAAGGATGATCCCCTCGGTCGGATGATGCCATCGCAGGAGCGCCTCGAAGCCAAGCAGCTGCCCGTCGGCCAGGTCGATGATCGGCTGGAAGGCGAGGCGCGGCTCTCCGGCCAGCACCAGCGCCTTGCCGATCTGCTGCCAGGATCGACCCTCGCCGTCATCTCCCGGCACGCTGCCCCCCTTGAATCGTTCCATTCGCCCGGCGACCTCGTGGCCACCACTTCACATCATTGCCAATTCTGCCAGGTCTCGCATCGGTGTTTTCACGGATAGCCGGTCTTTAGCGATCGGTGGGCCGGCACCGGGGCAGGGAAGCACCGGCTCGTGCGGGCAGGCTGGCCGGGGCAAGGCAGCACCGATTCGTGCGGGCAGGCTGGCCCCAGGGAGCCTTGGGAGCTCGATCGCCTCGGGAGCTTGGGGGCCGGGAAGTCTTGGGAGCTCGAGCGCCTCGCGAGCTTGGGAGCCGGGGTTGCCAACAGCCACCTTCGATATCACTGAACATCTACGAGCATGCGTCGTAGAGCACGAGGGTGAAGCTCTTTGAGTGGGCTGAGCAAGAAGGCGTGCACTACCAGACCCAATGGCGGTGGTTCCGGGACGGCCAGCTTCCTGTCCCGGCCACCAAGACGCCAACGGCAACGATCCTCGTGGACGTACCACGCAGCGCTGGCAAACGAAACGAACGGGCGGTCGTCTACGCCCGAGTCTCCTCCCATGACCAACGATCCGACCTCGACCGCCAGGTGGCACGAACGACTGCATGGGCCACCGCCCAGGGTA
>JAJYWG010000081.1 GCA_021791615.1 Actinomycetes bacterium | reverse complement strand
GCGCCGCTCGTTCGCTCGCCGCACCGGCGTCGAGCGCTCGAACGCCCGGGTGAAGGATCCGGCGACGATCGACATCGGGAAAGGTTGGTGTCGGCTGATGGGCCTCGTCGGACCGACGCTGTTGCTCGCCGCGGCCCTCGCCATCCGCAACCTCGCGATCGCCGACGCCTTCGAGGTGCGACGGGCAGACGACGAGCGCCGCAAGCGCGCGGGTCTTCCTCCACGGACCAGGCGCCATCGGCGGACCACGCTCAGCGACCTCGTCGGCGCATCCCCGTAGTCGGCTGGACGTTCCCGCGGAAACGCCCTGCCGAGCTCGTATCGGCGCGGCCGTGGTCGAGCAAGGAGCGTGTCGACACGAGCTACCGAACCTCCGAGCGTGTCACAGCCCTCTGGCAGGATGACCGCAGCTCGAAACGTGAAGTGGTCCCCACCTAAAACGTGAAGACCTCTCGGCACACCCGGCCTCCCAGAATGCGAACTTCGAACCATTGGTCGAGGGGCCGGCGATCGGCCTCGCTGCCCTGCACACGAAGATCCGCCGTGACGGGTACTCGGCGGGAGGGGGATCGACCGGGTCGCCACCACGGTCGCCAGTCCTGAACGGAGCACCCTCTCCATGTCGAAGTGCCAGCGTGTCGCTACTCCACCCCCGCCAGTCGTGAACCCCGACTCCTTGGGATTGTTCTCATGACTGCTTCTTCTCTCCGGCCGAGGGCCACCGACGGGCTCGTGATGGCAGTGGCGCACGGGCTGACCGAACGGGACCGTCAGATCCTGACCATGCTCTACCGACACCGGGTCTTCACGACCGACCAGCTGGCCGAGATGTACTTCGACAACACGAACACCGCCCAGCACCGCTTGACCACGCTCTACCGACTCCGGCTCGTGGACCGCCTCCAGCCGCTCGACCACCGCTACGCCAGCCTCCCGCACCACTACATCCTCGACCAGCTCGACGCCTGGTGGTCGCCGCCGAACGGGGCGAGGACCCCGACACGTCGCGCTGGCGGGCCGACAAGGCGCTCGCCATCGGGAAGTCCCAGCGCCTCCGCCACCTGGTCGGCGTGAGTGGGTTCTTCTCCGCCCTTCTCGCCGAGTCCCGCCGGCGGGAGGACCGCGACCTGTCGCTCTGGTGGTCCGAGCGCCACTGCATGGAGCAGTTCGACCGGATCGCCCAGCCCGACGGGCTCGGGGTGTGGGAGGAGGCTGGCAACCGGATCGTCTTCTGCTTGGAGTACGACCGCTCGACCGAGACCCTGGAGCGCCTCGAGAAGAAGCTGAAGAGCTACAAGGACCTCCAGGTGGCCCGGGGCTCGCCTACTGGATCCTGTTCTGCTTCGGCCACCCGCGCCGGGAGGCCGGCGTCCGCCGCGTCCTGGCCAAAGCAACCGTGCCCGTGGTGACGGCCGCCCTGGGGCCGACTCAGCGGCCGCAGGACGCCATCTGGGCGCCGATCGGCTACGAGAGCGTGCGGGTTCGCCTGGCCGAGCTGGCCGGCGTGCCCATTCGGGCCGAGTCCGAGGAACGTGTCGCAGAGACCCAGGCGTACCGACGACGGGCGGCCGAACAATGGCAGGAGGCGTAGCGAGAGCTGCTCGTGACGCATCGGAGTTGGCAGTCCGCCCGAGCTAGACCGGGGAGACGAAGGCGCAACTCGAGTGCCGGGGAGTCAAGGGCGCACCGAACGGCACTTTGCGGGCAGGGCACGGCGTTGAACTGGGACATCGCGCTGGCGCGGTAGGGACACCTGACTGGCCACACTGCTGAGCTACGTGACTATAATCATGGTCATGCAAGAGACGTTGCCCCTCGCCGAGATCAAGGCTCACCTGTCGGAGATCGTGGATCGCGTCGAGCATGAGCACGACCGCGTCGTCCTCACCCGCAACGGTCGCGCTGCCGCAGTCATCATGAGCCCTGAGGATCTTGAGGCACTGGAGGACACCTTGGAGCTGCTGTCCGATCCGGCGGCGCTCGAGGAGATCGACCGAGCACGACGAGACATCCCACGGGGCAAGGTCGTAACCGCGGAGGAGCTTCGCGCCAAGTACCTGCGGCGGTGAGAGAGCCGGCGTACCGGCTCGTCATGGCCTCCGGCGCAGAGCGTGCCTTGGCACGGTTGCCCGAGAAGGCCGCTGCGGCCGTGGTCGAGTTCGTGACTGGGGCACTCGTCGACGCGCCTCGTGCGGTGGGACATCCTCTGCAGCGCGAGCTCACCGGACTGTGGGCAGCCCGTCGAGGCCCGTACCGGGTGATCTACGAGATCGACGACGGTGCCAGGATCGTCAGTGTCTTGCGTGTCGACCACCGTGCCGACGTGTACAAATCGCGCTGAGGATGCTCCGAAGATCGCGCCGTCGGCGAAGGCACATGACACGAGACGCCGGGCACGCAGCCACGCGCCTGGCGGACGCCGTTCCCGTAAGGTCACGCGGTGGCTGATCCGCACTTCGAGATCCCTCGCCTGGCCGAGGTCTACGACCCCTTCGACCCCGACCGGTCGGATCTAGAGGCATACAGCACCGTCGTCGACGAACTCGGCGCGAGGCGCGTACTCGACGTCGGCTGTGGTACCGGGACCTTCGCCTGCATGCTTGCGAGCAGAGGCAAAGACGTGATCGGACTGGGCCCCGCAGGTGCTTCGTTGGACGTCGCTCGCAAGAAGCCCGGTGCCGACGGCGTCACGTGGGTGCGCGGCGATCTCGGCGCGCTCTCGGCATCTCACGTCGACCTTGCGACCATGACGGGGAATGTCGCCCAGATCTTCGTTGCCGACGACGAGTGGGCGACCACCCTCCGAGCTTGCCACCGAGCGCTGCGACCCGGCGGCCACCTGGTCTTCGAGAGCCGCGTACCCGAGGACCAGGCGTGGCTTCGATGGACCCGCGGGGCGACCTACACCCGGGCCCTGCTCGTGGACGTAGGACCGGTCGAGTACTGGGTGGAGGTGACCGGGGTGCGCGGCGACATCGTCTCGTTCCGTTCCACGTACATCTTCGAATCCGACGGTGCCACGTACACCTCGGACTCGACGCTTCGATTCCGAAGCCGAGCGCAGATCGAGAGCTCACTACGAGAGGCGGACTTCGCGGTGATAGACGTCAGGGATGCCCCAGATCGGCCCGGGCGAGAGTTCGTGTTCATGGCGCGACGCGCCGGCTGACGAAGGGTCGGCCAGCCCCTATCAACGCGGGATCCACACGTGGGTAGCATCCCCGATCGCCTGGGAGGGGCGATTAGCGATCTCTCGCATCGCCCTGTTGCTGTCTCAACTGAGAAACAAGAGTTCGACGTCGTATTGCGGGAAGCGTTCGTCGATACTCACCAACGTCAGGTTCTCCGCGCGCGCCTGGGCAATCATCATTCGGTCGAAAGGATCGGAATGGTGAGGTGCCAAGCCACCTGCCAGCAGAGCGTGTGAGGCTGTGATTTCCAGAGTTTCGAAATCGCTGGTGGTGAGCACCTCCAGCAAGTCGTCTGGCGCGTCCAATCTCCCGACGGCCTTCTTTATCGCGATCTCCCAGATCGCCGCTGCCGAGACCATGACCTCGTTGCCAGGTGACGAGATCGCTCCCCGAGCTGCTGAGGGCAGGAGCGGGTCATCCGAGAGCCACCACAACAGGATGTGAGTGTCCAGCAGCAGCCTCACGGACGCTCACCGCGAAAAGCGGCAGCAAGGTCTTCCGGCAGTTGATCGAAGTCTTCGCGCACATGAACTCGACCTGCCCATTGGCCTGGACGCCGTGGAGATCGTGCGCGAGGTGGAACGATGCGGGCCACCACGTGGCCCGCACGGGCGATCTCGACCTCGTCCGTCTCGCCGGACTCCACGGCAGCCACGAGCCTTGAGAGATTGGTCTTGGCGTCATGCATGTTGACCCGCATTTCGCCATACTAGCTAAGTTAGCTAGGCACTGTCAAGCCGTCCCTAAAGGTGACCGGAAGGCGCCCTAGAATCGGCTCGTTAGAGCGTCCCGGAACGCCGGTCGCGGGGCACTCCGTCGTTGGCGGTGCGTCGGACGTCCATCATGCAAGACGAAGTCGGTATCGACGCTCCTCGCCGTAGTCGACGAAGCCAGCGCGCTCGAGGGTTGGTGCCGAGGTGTCGACTCGGCCCTTCACAACGGCCATGATGGCGCCGTTCTGCGAAGCAAGCCGAAGTCGCTCGGCAAGCACTGCCCGATACGCGCCTCGCCTCCGCCACCCCGGTAGGGTCACGGACCCCAGAAGATGTGCCGTGTTACCGACGAACGTGCAACCGCCAGTAGCCACCGGCTCGTCACCGAACGAGACGAGGACTCTGAAACTCGACCACATGCTCAGCTCGCGGGCCATCCGCTCAAGCTCTCTCGCCAACTCGGCGTCGTCGAGCGGCTGGCTGCCCCACCCCTCGGCATTTACGAACATCGCGGCACGCAAGCGTGGCTCATCGGACACCAGCTCTGCGACTGCTTTGTCTGGAATCTCGAGCTGAGGCAGCCCGTCACTGAAGTCGTATGCCAGCACGCGGTAGGTCTCTCGGAGGGCGGCACCTCTGGCGACCAAGACGTGCTCGGTATCTGAGGGCGCAGTGAACTCGGACACAGCCCAGCTAACCTCGGATAGGCCCCAGTCCCTGGTGTGCGCCGCCACGTCGTCGATCAGTTCGTCTGCCGGCCTGACTCCCTTCGACCAGGCCACTTGGGCAGGAGGGAAGGTCGGGTCGCAATAGCGGTCGGGGTAGCGGATGAGACGGTATTCCGCCGTCTGGTGCTCGTCTGCGCCCTCAGGAACCCAGACCCAGCGCGCCGCTTCCAGCACTTGTCGGAGGTGAGCACCGAACTCATCGTAAGACCCATGCGTTGAGCCGAGCGCCGAGTGACCGTTATCGCGCGCCACGGATGCGATGGCGCGCCTCTGCCACCTATCGCTCCGCACGATCGCGTTCTCGATTCCTTCGTACCGCCGGTCGGTGGGCATAGGGTCGCCGCCGACATGGAGGGCTAGGAGGGCTTTGCTGGAACTCCCATCTACCCTCGACTTTCTCACCTACGCCGCCACGCCCTCCCAGGCCAGGCGAACGATGGAGATTTCCTGTGACGTGAGCGGCGCAGGGTCTACCCGTCGAAATTGCGCGGCGATGATCACGTGACGGAGCTTGGCGAACATGTCGAGGACCGACGGCTGAACCTTCTGCCGGTACCACGGGGCGAGCGCTCGGGCCGCTTCGACGTCGCCGGGGTGATGACCGGCCGTCGCGTACCAGCAGATCGCCAGGGTGTTCACGACGAGCCCGAAGGGGACCGTGCGCTGCACTGCTCGCTCGAGCCGGTTGCGGGCTTGGCCGACGCCGCCGAGTTGTTTGGCGTCTTCGATCGCGACTTCGATCGACCAGCGCGCGGCGTAGCGTTCGATGACCTGGGCGGCGGTGCCGTCGAGGTCGGTGGTGACGAGAGCGATGTCGTAGCCGTTCTTCGAGCGGTCCCGGACGAACACCACCTGGACCTGTTGTGGGCCGAACACGCCATACCAGAGGCAGCGAAGCACTGCGGTTGAGACGGTCGTGGTCGCCCCGTATCGGGTGACCGTGCTCGAAGCGAACGTCATGGTGGTAGCGAGAGCGGCGAGCGAGGAGAGCTTGTTGCCCTTCAGGCGGGGACGGCCACGGCGACCGGTCCGTGGGGGTGCGAGCTCGTAGAGCGAGGCGTTGGACCGCAACCGAGTCGTCCAGGTCACCGATCCGGACAGGCCACGCAGTGCCTTGCCCGCGTAGGCAGAGTCGGCGACCACGTGGATGCTCCGACCGGGCAGGGCTGCACTGAGTGCTTCCACGAGCCGACGGGCAAGGACAAGGCGGGACGAGTCGTCGCTGTTCTTCTTGACGAGCGCGAACCCGACCGGCAAAGCGAGCGGCCGGTCGAGGAACCCGAGGCGCACCACGATCGCCAAGATGACCCAGTTGTTCCCATACCCGACCTTGGCTTTGCCGATCGCGGAGCCGTCGTGGAACCAGCTGGCGGCGTGGACCTTGGGCCCTCGGCGGCGGAACAGCGTGTCGTCGATGGCGATGGTGACCGCC
>JAJYWG010000054.1 GCA_021791615.1 Actinomycetes bacterium | reverse complement strand
ACAAAATGTCCGGGACTCGGAGCAAAAATGCCCTCTGAGCTGGTGGGGCTACGTGGATTTGAACCACGGACCTCAGCATTATCAGTGCTGCGCTCTAACCAACTGAGCTATAGCCCCAGAAGGGGAACAGGTTAGCGATTCCGGTGGGAGACTGCCAGCTCTAAATGTCCTGCTAGCAGGTCATTCCTGTTCGAGAGATCTCTGGGGTTGGCGCGAGAGGTCTCCTGCGGCGTGCTGCCGGGAGAGTGGGCGCGGCGGGGGTGGGCCCGCGGGGTCGCTTCATCGTCCACCTGCGTCACCCTCCCCGTTCATCCCTTCCTCGTGACTTTGGTAAAGCTGCGCGTTCGGCTCTTCTGCCCCGGTTCGAACGCCCACGACCTCTTCCAGCACGATGGCGAGCCGTTCGGACCGAGGTTCAGGCAGAAGATCTGGCAGCCAACCCGCAACGCCATATTTCCGCCAGGCGTTCACAGGCTTCTCAGTTCCGTTCGACGATCCTCGGCAGCCCGAGTCTTCCGAGCGGAGGATGGATGACCTCCGACACGCGACCAGTCGGTGGTGGCTCCGGTCGCGAGTCAACCCCGGGATCTGCCAGAGGTGGTCCGGCCACACGACGTCGTCGGCCCTGCTCGATGTCTGCGGCGACGCGCATTCGGGGAGCGAAGACGAGGGGCTCGTCTCCCTGGAGCGGTCACTCGGGCGGCGACAGGAGCCCGGTGCATTGCAGCAGCGGGCTTTCCACGAGGTAGGAGCTACGCCACTCCCCAGGGAAGAACCGCCATGCGGGGGCACAGCCCGGGATCGTGATGCCTCCGTGTCGTGCTCCGCCCCCCTCGCGGGGGCACGGTCAGGACGCGCCTGCAGGCCGCGCGAGGCGCGAAGCCATGTCCGGCCAGAAGCGGATGCTGAGCGACTGGCTCGCCGTCGCGAGCAACGCTCCCGATTGCGACCACAGAAAGGCACTCCCTTGGGCGTACCCCCCGACGACCGCGTGCATGCGGATGTCGCAGAGAACCCACTCGGTCGGTTCGAGCTGGACCATCCGGAGCGTGTTGTCGAGGCTGCGTCCCATGATGCGGCGGCCAAGCGGCTGCGATGCTCCACCCGACACGTAGTCGCCGAAGATGGCCAGCGTGGCGGCCGACGGGGTGAGGTGGCCGGGCACCCGAGCCCACAGGGCCGAGCACGGGTCGCCGGGCGGGCCTTCGAGGTCCTCGAAGCCGCGACCGCTTGCCAACCGCACGTCGATCCGGTCCAGGATGGAATTGGCGAACAGCGGGGGGACCTGGCGCGCCGGGCACTCCTCGGGAGGGCGGACGGGTGGCGGCGTCACCCACACGCCGTGCACGTCCACCTGGGACGTGCCAAGGGCCGCGTTCACGGTGAGGATCTCCTGACCGTCTACCCGGGCGACGGCCCGGCCTTGCGTGATGTGCCCGCCCACGACAGCCAGCACGACTTCGTAGTCGACCGTGCTGCCGGTCGGCGCGTACGAAAGGTACTGGGCGGTGGCCCAGATGGCCGGCCTCCCCGACGCCGCCTCCAGCGCCACCAGGCCGGCCGCCAGACCACAGCCTCCGAAGAGGAACTTCCCCGGGGTCGAGACCTCCGGGGTGACAGTGAGCCGCCAGTGCAGTTCGTCGTCGACGGGCTCGATGCCCAGAAACTCCCTGGCGTCCATCGACGGCAGGTTAGCGGTACCCGCGGAGAACCGCGATGAGGACTGGCCGCTGTCAGGCCGAACTGGCGACCAGCGCCGCCAGCGCTTGGGCTCCTACTCCACCGGGAGGCAGGTGCGTCCCTGTCGAGTAGAGCCATGTCGGGTGCTCGTCGGCGAGGGCATTCCAGTGCACGAGCACCGTGTTCGGGTACCGGCTCACGCCGGCGGCCAAAACGGCATTGTTGGCGTCCTGCCATGTCCGATCGACGTGATTGTTCACGAAAACCACACGCGACGCCCCGGCGAGCACCGCCATCATGGAGTTGAACTGTGTGGACGTCACCGGGCCGTTGGTACCGAGCCCGACGATCACCACGGCACCCAGTTGGCCCGCGGCTTTCATCTCCTGCAACTTGGTCAGCCCTGTTGTCCAGTGCTCTCCCACACTCGCTGTCACCACGATCCCGGGGATGTCCTCCATGAGGATTCCTTCGTAATCGATCATGACCGAGTCCCCGACGGCCGTCACGCGCCCCTCGTCGAACCCTTTCGCCGGAGGAGGCAGGGGGGGTGACGTGATCGGACCGTGGTCCCCGGGACCCACCGTCGGCGTGGGTGTCGTAACGGTCGGGCTCGCCGTCGTCGGCGTGGGTGTCGTAACGGTCGGGCTCGCCGTCGTCGGCGTGGGTGTCGTAACGGTCGGGGTCGGCGTCGTAGTGGTCGTCGGCGTGGGCGGCGTGATCGCCGGGATCACGGGCGGCAGGGTCACCTTCGTGGGTGTCCGAGCACGAGAAGCCGCCGCCGGTTCCCGGTTTCGATACTCTCCCGCCGACCTCGGCCCGGTCGCGCTCGAGGACAGCCCGATCGCGCACACGGCGACGACCACGAGGACGAGGCCAGCCACGGCCACACCTCGCTTCACCGACCGCGGATCACGGACCCGCCGACCGAACGCTCTGGCTCGTGAACAAAGTGGCGGGGTCAATGGTTCGATCTCACGACGGTGCTCGGTCCAGGAGGCTGAGAGCTCCCTGGTGCACACCATTGTCCCACCCGTGCGCCGCGAGCGCTGCCGTGTGGCTCAAGCTGAAAGACCTATGGGAGCATCGGAGCGTGCTCCGGTCCCAGCTCTGCACGCTCGGCAGCCTGACCTCTCCCGAACTGCTCGCCTGGTCGGCCAGGCTTCGCCCGATGTGGGACCCGGACGGTACCGACGAACGGCCAGTACTCCATCACCGCAAGATGTGGGAGTGGCTGTTCATTGCCCGGGTCCTCGAGGAGCGGGACATGCTCCGACCCGGCCGGCGGGGGCTTGGTTTCGGAGTCGGCCAAGAGCCGCTCGTCGCGGCCTTCGCTGCGACTGGCTCTGCAATCGTGGCGACGGACCTCGACCCCGAGCGGGCTCGAGCGGCGGGGTGGACCGAGACCGGCTCCGAGTACGCCGGCGCCCTCGCCGGCCTGAACGCGCACGGCTTGTGCCCCGAGGAGCAATTCGCGTCCCTGGTGAGCTACCGCCACGTGGACATGACCCAGCTCCCCGACGACCTCGGGACGTTCGACTTCACGTGGTCCTCGTGTGCGTTCGAGCACCTGGGCACGTTGGACGCCGGGATGGAGTTCGTGATGGACCAGATGCGCTTCGTGGCGCCCGGGGGCGTGGCCGTGCACACCACCGAGTGCAACGTCTCCTCTGACACCGACACCGTCGAGTCCGGGGGCACGGTCCTCTACCGCCGGCGCGACATCGACGAGCTGGTGCACCGGCTCCGCCGCGCCGGGTACCGCATCGACTGCGACCTGACCGAGGGCGACTCCCCCGAGGACCGGCACGTCGACGTGCCTCCGTTCACCAATACGCACCTGCGGACGACGCTCGGCCAATTCGTGACCACGTCGGTCGCACTCGTGGTCGAGCGACCGGCACACCGCCCGAAGCGGCTGCGGGGAGCTTGGCGCCCGTCGTCGGCCCGGCGCGTGGGACGGACGCGGCCGTTCAGGGTCTGAGGCGTCGACCGCCGCCCCCCTGATCCCGATGCACCGACCAACGGGCGAATGCTGCCGCAACTCCCACGTAGACGGCGATCCCGCCGACGACCCCGGCACCCACTCGCAGCAGGAGGCCGAGACCCTGCTGGGCAGCGGACAGGTTCGACAGGACCGCGACGGCAACGGCCATGAGCGCCGACGCGCCGACCACGCGGCGGAGCGGGCGCCAGGTGGCTGGCTCGCCGAGGGCGCCGAGCCACCTCCGCAGCACGACGAGTCCGCAGACGGCGGCGACGGTGTAGGCCACCGAGAGCGAGAGCGCCAGCCCTTCGACCCCGAGCGAATGGACGAGGAGGACGGCGAGCACGACGTTGATGGTGTTCTCGATCAGGTAGAGCCAGAACGCCACTTTCGTCCGCTGCATTGATTGCAGCACTCGTACGACATAGAGGAACGTGCAGAAGCCCGGAAGCCCGAGCGCGAACATCGCCAACGCCCCTCCCGTGCCCGAGGTGGCAGCAACGGAGGTCGCCCCATGGCCGAGCAGCAGAGCGACTGCCGGACGGGCGAGCAGCAGCATGCCCACCGCGGCGGGGAGGATCACGGCCAACATCGCTCGGAGACCGCCGGCCAGGCGATGGCGGAACGCGGTGAGGTCGCCGATTGCCCATTTCTGTGCCAAGTCCGGGGTAACGGCGCTCATGACCGAGACCGCGACCACGGCGTAGGGCATCTGCAAGAAGGTGTACGCGTAGGTGTAGGACGAGACTGGATCAGGCCCTGATGCTCCCACCGCCAGGGCCAGCACCACGTAGAGCGCCACCTGGTTCGCGATGACAAAGCCGAACGTCCACCCCCCGAGCCGCACCACCGAGCGGACTGCCTCGTGCTTCGGGTCCCACCGCCACCTCACGCGGTGCAGGCCGACCCCTCGCATGGCGTACGCCAGAATCACCGCCTGCAGCCCCACCCCGAGGGTGGTTCCCAGGCCGAGGAGCATGAGCTGGCTTCGGTGTGCCGCGATCCCCGCGAGCGACGGGTGCGCGCCGGCCAATGCGCGGAACCACAGCAGGACCACGATGCAGACGACGTTGTTGGCGATCGGCACCCAGGCCGGCGCCACGAACCGCCGCCTCGTGTTCAACAGGGCAGTCACCAGAGCAATGAGGCCGTACAGGGCGACCTGGGGGACGAACCATCTGAGGAGCGACGTGGCCACAGCTCGCTCCTGGGCCAGCCCTCGTTGCTGCGCGGCGCCGTGGGCATGGTCCAACGCGGTGAACGCGGCGATGACCTCCGGCGAGAGGACCCAGAAGATCACGGTCATCGCCAAGAGGACCACCACCGCCAACGACACGACCGACGAGATCGCCCGCCAGGCCTCCTTGGGACGCCGAGTCGCCAGCCGATCGACGAACACCGGGATGAAAGTCGCCGACAGCACGCCACCCAGTACGATGTCGTAGATCATGTTCGGGGTGGTATTGGCCAGGTTGTAGCTTGTGGCCAAGTGCGTGGCGCCGAGCGCGAATGCCAAGGCGAGGATGCGCAGCACCCCGGTGAACCGAGAGAGCCCGGTCCCCACGGCCATCCATGCAGTGGCCGCCCGGAGGCTCCCGGGCGACTCCTCGCCGGGCGGGAGGGCCGGATCGGCCGAGGCGGAGATCACGTCACGGCGCGGTCATCGGGAGCCATCGCTCGGCGGCGCCTCCCGGACCTCCACGTCCTCACCCACCACCCGAGCAACACGGCAAGGGCCGCGATCGTCAGCACCACGCCGACCACCGAGGTGGCCGTTGAGCGGATGGTGAGCTCCCCGCTCGCGAACCGGAGCCTGCCTGTCGGGGACTCGAACGTGACCTCGAGGGGAAGGTCGCCCGACGTGCGAGCAACCACCGATATCCGCACGGGCGTGGTCGAGTGGTCGATCACGAGCCGTTGGCTCGTCCCCTGTGGGAACGTGAACCGGTCACTGGTGAGGGTGAGCGTCCCGGTCACGGCGTACGGCGCCGTCGAGAGCACGGTCACGGGAATGGCGCCGGTCCGGGCCGTGAGGGTGATCGTTCGTTCGCTGCCGAACGAGATCTGGTCCAACTGTGCGTCGAGTGCTCTGTTGAACGTCGTCACACCGGCTTGCTGCTGGGACGGGCGCAGCAAGCTGGACTCCGAGCCGAGCAGCAAGTCGTCGAGGTGGGTGAGCAGCGACGGATCGCTGCGGACCGAGGTGTCGAACGCCGAGAGCCGGAGCCGTGATTGGCTCAGCTCATGGGCGAACGACGCCGGCAGGGTCGGACCGGGACCCGACTGGGCCAGGTGCCGGGTAGGAAGTGTGGAGCTGCTCCCCGGCACTTGGGCGAAGAACTGCGCCAGGGTATTGGCCTCGACATTCGGGTTCTGCACGAGGCCGGCAAGTACCGTGTCGTCAAAGGCCGCATTCGGTTGCCAGTCGCTCGGGGGCACTGCTACGACCCCTCGGGCCTGCGGTGTGTTCGGCGCTTCGAAGTGGATCATCGCCAGGTCGGCCAGGAGCTGGTTCGCCTCGAGCACCGGGTCGGACGGATCGGACGTGAAATGCGCTCCCAGCAAGTCGTCGGATGCGGCGGCGGTGATCGTCGTCTTGCCGAGCGCCAGGTTGAACGTCGTGGTCCACGTGCCGCTGCTCGCCGGCGCGGTGGGCGGTGCGAGCGAGCCTTCGGGGACGACGATGTCGGAAGCGGCGATTTGGGCAAGGCCGCTTCCGAGTGCCGTGCCGATGCCCCCGGTGGCGACCCACATCGGTCCGTCCGCCGACGTTGGCTTCGTCGTGCCCGCCGGCGCGGGTTGGGAGGTGGAAGTGGGCTGGGTTTGGGAGGTGGAAGTGGGCGGGGTTTGGGAGGACGAGGTGGGCGGGGTTTGGGAGGACGAGGTGGGCTGGGTCGGGGAGACCTGGATGCCGAGGTGTTGGAGGGCTGTAGACCCCCTCACCATCTGCGCTTCGATCTCAGTGGTCTCCCCGGCAGCAGCGAGCTCACCCAAGTTGATCGGCGCGTATGACTGCGCCAGGAACTGGTGGACGGATTGCGAAGCCGACATCGCGCCAAGCTCGGACACGGCAAGGCGGCCGGAATTCCCGCTGGCGCGCAGCGCCTGGAGAGTCTGGGGAGACGCCTCGAGGGTGGTCGGAACAGAGTCGTAGGACCGAAGCGAGGCCACGAGCTGACTCAGCGCCTGGGTGGACACCGAGGGCAATGCGCCCGTGGAGGCCTGCTGGCTCGCCGAGGCATCGGCCGCAGCGTGAGCGTCGAGCGGAGCTGCGATCGGTACAACCCAGGCGAAGTGCAGAGGGTCAGGGCTGTTGGCTTCGACGTACGTCAGATAGGTCGTAAAGCTCGCGACCACTGTGCCTGTCGGGCTCGTGAGCGACACCACCACCGGGTACACGCCGGGGCAGGTTCCCGTGTCGGGCTGGCAGTCGAGGACGATCGTCGGTACGCCCGACGGCGGCGCCGGAGTGGCTGTCGCCGTGGGTTCCACCTCGACCTTGACGTCGAGCTCGCCCGGCGCACCTCGTGAGACGCTTGGCAGAGATGAGACGGCGATGGGAAGGGTCTGATCCAGCACGCCGGTGGGGGGGCCGGTGAGCGTCTGGTCGAACCCCGATCGAGTCACCAAATGGTCGTAGACGGTCACCACCACGTTGTCGCCTGTGGTCGAACGAGAGCCCGCGGACTTGGAGCTCGCTGATCTGGAGCTCGCGGACTTGGAGCTTGCTGCCGCAGTGCCAAAAGACGCTGCGGTCGTGCCGGAGGACGCTGTGTGGGCCCCAAGGCCGATCTCGATTGTGAACGCCTGTGGAGTACCTGGAGGGTTGGGCTCGACCCAGGGAGACTGACCCAGCAGGGAGATGGGGGATGGCGTGCTCGAGGGACGGGAGGAGTGAGAAGACCGCGAGGAGCTGGAGGTGCTCGAGACATGCGAGGAGGTGGAGGTCCGCGGTCGCCGGCTCCCGGCCGCCAAAAACACCTTTCTACTGACATCCCTACTGACATCCAGCTTGTCGACACGGGCGTGGCTGACCAATCCCAGTGACGCGTGCCGACTCGCCACCGATGGCGTATCACCGGCGGGTGAACCGTACGCATTCGGGACCGCTGCGATGCTCGGGCCGAGCATCGCAGCCCCAAGAGCAGCGCAGCAGCCCAATGGCATCACCACGGCACTCCGCCGAGCGGCCCGAGCCAGCCGCGATCCCGTTCGAGCCAGCCGCGATCCGGCCCGAGCCAGCCGCATTCCGGCCCGAGCCAGCCGCGATCCCGCCCGAGCCAGCCCCCCGACTGCTAGACGGACGAGCCCGTCTGAACCGGCTGCCCGTGTGCTCTGGATCGACACCGGGCAACGCTAACCGGTGCCGGACGCCTGCTCGCGGCGCATTAGCGTGTGCCGGTGGCGAACGACTCGGTGCCCGCACGCTTTCGTCCCCTGGTCGAGGCGACGTCCGACCTGGCCGAGCGCTTCGTGCGCGCCGGCCACGCCCTCTACCTTGTGGGTGGATCTGTCCGCGACGCGATCTTGGCCACCGCTCCCCCGAGGGCCACCGCTCCCCCGAGAGCCGCCTATCCGCCGCAAACCGCTGACCCGCCGGCGAGCCTGCCACGGGTTGGCGCCACACCTGACATCCCCGGCACCTACCGCACAAGTGCAGACCGTGACCGTACATGCGAGCCTGCACCGCCCGTACCGTTGGTTGCCGACTATGACTTCACCACCGACGCACTCCCGTCGGAAGTCGAGGCCCTCGTGAGCGGGTGGGCAGACGCAGTGTGGACCCAGGGCAAGCGCTTTGGGACTATCGGCTGCCGCAGCCAGAACAAGGTGTTCGAGATCACCACGCACCGGGGCGAAACGTACGCTCCCGATTCGCGCAAACCCGAAGTGACGTTCGGGCGGAGCATCGATGACGATCTGTCCCGGCGAGACTTCACCGTGAACGCCATGGCGCTCAAGCTTCCGGAGATGGCGTTGATCGACCCGTTCGGAGGCATTGCCGACCTCTCGGCAGGGCGCCTGCGCACGCCCCTCGATCCCGATGTGTCATTCGGTGACGATCCGCTGCGGATGCTTCGCGCGGCACGCTTCATCGCCGGGTACGGCCTTCGCCCCGATGACGACCTGGTCGAAGCCGTGCGGCGTGGCCACGAGCGGCTCTCGATCGTGTCAGCGGAGCGCGTCCGAGACGAGCTCGACAAGCTGGTGACGGTGCCGACGCCGTCACCCGGCTTGTGGTTCGTGGTCGATACCGGCTTGGCGTCGGAATTCCTTCCGGAGCTACCCGCGCTGGCTCTAGAGCAGGACCCGATCCATCGTCACAAAGACGTGCTGGCTCACACGCTGGCCGTGGTCGACAAGACGTCTTCCGACCGGCTGCTGCGCCTGGCCGCGCTCTTCCACGACGTCGGCAAGCCCAGAACTCGCTCGTTCGATCGGGGTGGTGTGAGCTTTCATCACCATGAGGTCGTCGGAGCCAGGATGACCCGGCAGCGGATGAACGCGCTCAAGTACTCGGGTGACGACGTCGACACGGTGGTCCGATTGGTGGAGCTCCATCTGCGCTTTCACACGTACCGCCTGGGGTGGACCGACAAAGCTGTTCGTCGCTACGTCCGCGATGCCGGACCACTGTTGGAACGTCTCAATGAGCTCACCCGCTGCGACTGCACGACCCGCAACGAGGCAAAGGCCCGTGCGCTCGCGCGCCGCATGGACGAGCTCGAGCGCCGGATTGTCGAACTTCGCGAACGCGAGTCGTTGGATGCCATCCGGCCCGATCTGGACGGAACCCAGGTCATGACTCGCCTGGGTATCCCGCCCGGGCCTGCCGTTGGCGAAGCCTTGGGCTTCCTCATGGACCTGCGCCTGGATGAAGGACCCGTCGGCGAGGAGGAAGCCGGACGGAGACTGGACGAATGGTGGGCCGCTCGCCAACAACGCTCCGGCTGACCACAACGCCGGCAGCGCCGACCGCGCCACCGGCGGCACGACCGGCTAGCACCACGACCGCAGCGCTACCCCGCGGCGAACTCCTCCACCAGGCGGCGAGCCTCGTCGTCGTGGTACTGCACAGGAGGAGACTTCATGAAGTAGGCGGATGGCCCAAGCAGTGGTCCACCGACACCCCGGTCCAGAGCGAGCTTGGCACAACGCACCGCGTCGATGATCACGCCGGCCGAGTTGGGCGAGTCCCACACTTCCAGCTTCAGCTCCAAGTTCAGCGGCACGTCGCCGAAATTGCGTCCTTCCATGCGGATGTAGGCCCACTTGCGGTCGGCTAGCCACGGGACGTGGTCCGAGGGTCCGATGTGCACATCGTCGGGCGTGAGCGCGGCGTGCTCGATCTGGCTGGTCACGGCCTGGGTCTTGGAGATCTTCTTCGACTCGAGGCGCTCGCGTTCGAGCATGTTCTTGAAGTCCATGTTCCCGCCGACGTTGAGCTGGTACGTGTGGTCCAATGCCAGACCTCGGTCCTCGAAGAGCCGGGTGAGGATCCGGTGGACGATGGTGGAGCCCACCTGGCTCTTGATGTCGTCGCCGACGATCGGCACCCCGGCGTCTCGGAACCTCTCTGCCCAGCCGGGATCGGACGCGATGAACACCGGGATCGCGTTCACGAATGCGACCTTCGCCTCGAGGCACGCTTCGGCATAGTGGCGCTGCGCGGCGTCGGACCCGACCGGAAGGTAGGCCACGAGCACGTCGGCCCGGGCGTCACGGAGCGCCTGGGCCACGTCGACCGCCGGGGCCGGTGACTCTTCCACCGTCTGGCGGTAGTACTTCCCGAGACCGTCCAACGTGGGCCCGCGCTGCACGACGACTCCGACGTCGCCGACCTCGGCGAAGCGGATCGTGTTGTTCTGCGAGGCGAATATGGCTTTGCCCAGGTCGGCCCCGACCTTCGCGGCGTCGACGTCGAAGGCCGCCACCGGCAGCACGTCGCGCACGTGGTAGCCGCCTAGGACGACGTGCATCAGGCCGGGCACCTGGTCGTCGGGGTCGGCATCCCGGTAGTACTCGAGACCTTGGAGCAGGGAGCTGGCACAGTTGCCCACTCCTGCGATCGCCAACCGTATCGGGCTCTTGGTCATCTTGATCCTTTCTCTGTTCGTCGGCCCACCACTTCGCTGCCGTGCTTCACTGCCACCATTTCTCCGGGTGCCATCCCGCCTGCCGCCATCCCGCCTGCCGCCATCTCGGCTGCGATCAGCCGGTCCAGCCACTCGAGATCGCGCTCGACCCCTTCGGCTGCGTGCTCGGCCACCGACCGGGCATAGACGTCCAGCTCGGCACCACCGGAGACCGACCGCATCTCTCCGAGGCTCTCCCGGAGCTGGGCCCGCCGCCGCTCGAGGAGCGACAGCCGGGCGCCGGGCGCCAAGTGGCGGGCGAACGCCAAGCGGAGCCCGAAGCTCCGAGCGTCCTCTGCCGAGCTGCCTCCGGCCAAGAGGTCGGCGAACATCTGCCGTCCGGCGTCGGTGATCCGGTAGACCTTCTTCGAGCGGCGCGACCGGGACCCCGCGGAGCGGCGGGAGCGCAGGACCGCCCGCTCGCCGCTGAGCGACCCGGTCGCCGGTACGGCACGGCGCACGGCCCCGTCGTCGCCGCCGGGCTCGGCCGCCACCACTGCCCCGGCCCGCTCCAGGCGCGCCAGCGCGGGGTAGAGCGACCCGAACGAGACGTTGGCCAGCAGACCGAGCCCGGATCGCAGTTGGCGGCGGATCTCGTACCCGTGGAGGTCCCGTTCTTCGAGGAGCCCCAAGATGGCCAGGTCCAGCATCGAACACAAGTATATCGATTCGATATAGCGGCGCAAGCATCTGGCACTCTCAACTCGTCTCTGCGCAACCCAAGCGCGGACCTGTCCCTGCGCAACCCGAGCGAACCGTCCCGCTCGGACCACCCGACAGGCAGCGTCCGGCACGGAGCACCCGACAGGCAGCGTCCGGCACTAGCCTCGGATCCGTGACCGCGACGACCGGCTCGGGACAGTCAGGGCGCGTCGACTCCGCCGAGCTCGGTGGGAGGGTGGAGTACCGCTTGGCTCGCAACGCCGTCGTGCGGGCGGTGCGCGGCGGCAAGGTCGGCACGGTCGACGTCTGCGACGCCCACCCTGAGCTGCTGAGGGCGGCCCGCAACATCGGCAAACCCCTCGGCGAGGACTGCCCGATCTGCGAGCAGCCCGGCACGGTCCAGGTCACCTACGTGTTCGGCGCCGGGCTCCCGGCCGGTGGCAAGTGCCCGGCGACGATCACCGAGCTCAACCGGCTGCGGCGCAGAGCCCAACCGGTGCTCTGCTACGACGTCGAGGTGTGCCCGGCGTGTGCGTGGCACCACTTGACGAGGAAGTACCCCGCCGGAGGCGCGCCGGCCTCGGCGCGGCGGCTTGCACCTCGCTGAGCACCGCCACCTCCACCCGCGTGCGCAGCACCGGTGCCAAGGGCGCGCTGGCGCCGGCCCTCACAGGCAGGCAGGATGGAAGGGTTGGGCCGCACGAGGTCGTCGGCGGCACCACAGGCCCAGGCGGGCCGACGGTCACACCCCACTCCTACCGCAAAGGAGGGCACGCGATGAGCAGCCCTACCCCTGATCCCCCGATCACCGTCCCGTCCATCGCGGCTCGCAAGCGCCGGCGAGGCGCCGAGCCGATCGTGATGGTGACTGCCTACGACGAGCCCGGTGCCCGCATCGTGGGCGCCGGCGGCGCTGACATCGTGCTCGTCGGGGATTCCCTCGGCAACAACGTCCTGGGCTACGACGACTCCCTCCACGTCACGATGGACGACATGCTCCATCACACCTCGGCCGTGGCGCGAGCCCGCCCCCCGAGCCTGATCGTCGCCGACATGCCGTGGCTGAGCTACCACCTCACGCTCGATGGCGCAGTGCGCAATGCCGCCGCTCTGATCCAAGCAGGAGCCGGGGCGGTCAAGCTCGAAGGCGGGCAGCGCAGGGTGGCGGTCGTCGAAGCGATCCTCGGGGCCGAGATCCCGGTGATGGGGCACCTGGGCCTCACGCCGCAGTCGGTCCTGGCGATGGGCGGCTACCGGGTCCAGGCCCGCGACGCCGAGGCCGCCAAGGAGCTGCTCGCCGCCGCAACCGCGCTGGCCGCGGCCGGCGTGTTCGCCATCGTGCTCGAAGGCGTGCCCGACGTGGTGGCCGCCGCCGTGACCGAGGCCGTCGACGTGCCCACCATCGGGATCGGTGCCGGACCGGCATGCGATGGGCAGGTCCTCGTGTTCCACGACCTACTCGGGCTCGGTGCGCGCCCCTTGCCCAAGTTCGTCCGGCGCTACGCCGAGCTGGGAGACACCGCGGTGCGCGCAGTTGCCGACTTCGCCGCCGACGTGCGAACCGGACGCTTCCCCGCCGACGCCGAGACGTACCACGGAAGCGAGGAGCTGGGCAGAGCGATCACGGAGCTCCCGGGCGCAGCGGTACGCGTCGACGCCGGCTCGTAGCGCTGCCCACCTGGTGCCGGGGTCGATGTCTCGCCCCTTCCCCGGCTCGGCTAGCATTGCTCCTCGGTTCGGACTGCCTCGGCAGCCGGGCCCGAGATCGATACCCTGCCCCGACCGCCGGGGCCCGGAGCGGCGCCCCGCCCGGTCCACAGGGAGGTGAGCCGCCGATGCGGCAGTACGAAGTCATGGTGATCTTCGATACCGGTGCAGAGCCGCCGGCGATTCAGGCCGTCGTGGACCGGCTTCTCGCGTCCATCCAGGCACACGACGGCGCGCCGGGGACGGTCGATCGCTGGGGCCGCCGGCCTTTCGCCTATGAGGTCCGCCACCGCCGTGAGGGCTACTACGTGCTGGTCGAGTTCGGCGGGGAGCCGCAGACCGTCAGCGAGGTCGACCGCCTTCTCTCGCTCGCCGACGAGGTCCTGCGCCACCGGGTGATCCGCATCCCCGACGAAGCACTCGCTCGACCGTCCACCGGGCGCGCCGCTGCCAGATCCACTGGTAGATCCACTGCCAGATCCGCGCCCAAGGCACCCACTGCCGAGGCCGTGGGCAGCGCGCCGGGTACGCCGGACTGAGCAGGACGACCGACCCGACGAACGAGCACGAGAGGAACGACCATGCCGGACAACAGCGTCACCCTGATCGGCAACATCACGAGGGATCCCGAGCTGCGCTTCACCAACACCGGTCAGCCCACGGCCTCCTTCGGATTGGCGGTGAACCGCCGCTGGCAGAACCGCCAAACCCAGGAGTGGGAGGAGCAGACCAGCTTCTTCGACGTGGTCTGCTGGCGGGAGATGGCAGAGAACGTGACCGAGAGCCTGACCCGCGGCGCGCGCGTCGTGGTGAGCGGTCGATTGGAGCAACGCAGTTGGGAGACGCCCGACGGCGACCGGCGCTCGAAAATCGAGGTTGTCGCCGACGAGATCGGGCCGTCGCTGCGCTGGGCGACTGCCCAGATCACGAAGAACGAGCGCCGCGGTCCGGCGGGCGGTCCGCGCAGCGAGGGTGCGGGCCCCGGCCGGTCTGCGCCGGCGCGCACCGACGAGCCTGCGGGTGCAGGTGGCTACGGGTACGACGAGGAGCCTTTCTGATGGCAAGGAACAACTACCGCGGCACTACGACGCCCCGGCGCGCCCCGAAGGACATGGGACGGCGCGTGAAGAAGAAGCCCTGCGCCATGTGCCGTGAGGGCGTGGAGTGGGTCGACTACAAGGACATCCCGACCCTCCGCAAGTACATGAGCGACCGGGGCAAGATCCGCTCACGCCGGGTGACCGGCAACTGCGCCCAGCATCAGCGGGCGATCGCCCAGGCCATCAAAGTCGCCCGCGAGCTCGTCCTGCTCCCCTACACCCAGCGAACGGTGACCGAGCGCCCCGGCGGGCGCGGCGGGCGCGAGGACCGCGGTGAGAGGGGCGAGCGCTCCGGCCGTCCCACCGGCCCGGGTGCCGGCGGGAGGGAGCGCGATGCGTTCATGCCTTCCGGAGAGGGCGCGGGCGCGACAGCCGAAGCGGGCGCCGCGCTCGGCTCGGACCTCGAGCTCGACGTGGACTCCGAGCTCGAGGTGGAGATCGCGGTCGAGCCCGCTCCGCAAGGCGGTAGCGGCGCATCCGGGGATGCCGGCGGCGCGTCGGAAGCGACCGCAGCCGGCAACGAGACTGACGCCGGCCGGCTGCCCGGAGGTGGCTCCTGATGCGGGTCCTGCTGCGCAGCGACGTGGACGGCCTCGGGCGGAGGGGCGACATCGTGGACGTGGCCGGAGGGTTCGCCCGGAACTTCCTCTTCCCCCAGGGACGGGCGATGGCCGCGACCAGAGGCGTCGAAGCACAGGCATTGGCGATGCGCAGGAGCCGTGACCTGCGTGAGGCACGGGACCGCGAGACGGCAGTGAGCCAAGCCCAAGCCCTGGCCGGAGCCGTGCTGCGCGTCGAAGCCCGTGCCGGAGCGGCCGGGCGTCTTTTCGGTTCCGTGAGCGCCGCCGATGTCGTGGAGGCAGTACTGACCCAGAAGGGCATCGCGATCAACCGTCACCACGTCGAGTTGCCGGAGCCGATCAAGGCCGTGGGCACTTTCGAGGTCCCAGTGAAGCTCTTCGCCGACGTGACCACCGTTGTGGTCCTCGAGGTCGTCGGCGTCTGATCCGCATCCTGTCGGGGGGCGCCTGTGCATGGGTCCCCCGTCGGGTTCAGCAGCCGTCGACGATCAGGACAGTCGAGTAGTCACAGCCATCGGTCACCATGACGGGATGACCGATCGCTTGATCCTCCCAATCCCCAGCAGTGGCCGTGTTGTCCACCCTTTCTCCCGTGTTGTCCACCGTTTGTCCCCCGCGAGAGAGACCCGGTTGACCGGAAATCCCCAACTTGCTCCTCTACCGATCCCCAAGCGGCTTCCGGCAAGGTAGCGAGGCCATGGTCCAAGCATTCGACGACCCTCCCCCGCGCCTGCTCCGCCCTGCCCGGGACTCGGCACCCCGGGTGCCGCCGAGCAACCTCGAAGCCGAGGAGTCCCTCCTCGGCTCGATGCTCTTGTCGGCCGATGCCACGGCGGCCGCCATCGAGATCTGCTCGGCCACCGACTTCTACAAGCCGGCCCACGGTCACATCTTCGGCGCCATCGTCTCGTTGTTCGAACGAGGAGAGCCGATCGATGCGGTGACGGTGGCCGACGAGCTGCGCCGAGCGACACTCTTCGAGGCCATCGGGGACCCCGCACAGCTCGTCTCGCTCCAGGCCAACACCCCGTCGGTGGCCAACGCGGCCCACTACGCCAGGATCGTCGAGGAGCACGCGCTGCTTCGCCGGCTGGTCGGAGTGGGTGCCGAGATCTCCGAGATCGGCTACTCGGTGCCAGAGGACGTCACGGCCGCGGTCGACGAGGCCGAGCGAAAAGTGTTCGACCTCTCCCAGCGCCGGACCACCGAGTCCATCGAGGCCCTTCGGAACTTGCTCGGGCCCAGTCTGGACCGGATCGAGGAGCTGCGGCAGCACGGCAGCCGGATCACCGGTATCGCCACGGGCTACGCCGACGTGGACGACATCCTGGCCGGCCTCCAGCCGTCGAGCCTCACCATCGTCGGTGCCCGGCCGGCGATGGGGAAGACCAGCTTCGCCTTGGGCATGGTGGCGCATGTAGGCATCGTCCTGCAACGTCCGGCGCTGCTGTTCTCGCTCGAGATGGGGCACCTGGAGCTGACCCAGCGCATGCTGTCCTCCGAAGCCCGGGTCGACGCCCAGCGCATGCGTACCGGCCACCTGCTCGATTCGGACTGGGCGAAGATCAGCACCGCCGTGAGCCGCTTGAGCGAGTCCACCATCTTCATCGACGACAACCCGAACCTCACGGTCATGGACATTCGCGCCCGGGCCCGCCGCCTTCGCAAGAGCGAAGGCGACTTGGGCTTGGTCGTGGTGGACTACCTCCAGCTCATGTCCGGACGCGCCCGGGCCGAGAACCGCCAGGTCGAGGTGGCCGAGATCAGCCGCGGGCTCAAGATCCTCGCACGTGAGCTGGGCTGCCCGGTGGTAGCCCTGTCGCAGCTTTCCCGCGGGCTCGAGTCCCGCCAGGACAAGCGCCCCATGCTCTCGGACCTCCGTGAGTCAGGGTCGCTCGAGCAGGATGCGGACGTGGTCATGTTCATCTACCGAGAAGAGCAGTACGACCCCGACACGCCGATCGACCGCCGGGGGATCGCCGAGATCATCGTGGCCAAGCACCGCAACGGGCCGACCGGGTCGGCCCACCTCGTCTTCTTGAACCAGTACGCCCGCTTCGACAACATGCGCGCGTCGATCTGAGCGCGCACTGACCTACGGCGGCGGGGACAGGGAGCTCCTGGGGAACGGTAGCTCCGCGATTCCGGTATCGGTCGGCCGGGGTTCGGTCGGCCGGGGTTCGGTCGGCCGGGGTTCGGTCGGCCGGAGCTCAGGAAGGGATCTTGGCCAGCGCGGCGTTCGTGATGGTCGACAGCGTTGTGATGCTGAGCTGAGAGCTGCCCGACAACGCCACCACCCACAGGAGTGACCCTCTGGGGCCCAGGACGGCGTCAGAGATCGCCCCGCCGTCCTTGGCGGTGATCGCAACGTGGAAGGCGGTGCTCGGCTGGGAGACGGTGGGGACCGATAGCGGCGAGACCGAGATCACATCGTTGGACGGGGTCGAACTGGAACCGCAGGCGGAGAGCGCGGTCGTGAATTGCTTGTAGGCACTGGCGGCCGACGAGGCGGACCCGGCCTGGAGCAAGGACTCCTCGAGCTCGAGGCCGGAGGACGAGTCCTTGAACGTCGCGACGAGAGAGACGTACTTGGACTGGATGCCCTCGACCGTCTTGAGACAGCTCGGGGCTGTGGACGGCAGGTTGGTGCTCGACGAATTCTCGGTATGGGTTCCGGTGCTGGTCCACCCCGCCGGGAGCTCCGACACGGTGAGCAGGTCGCCGGCCAGCGCCGGGTTGGATGCCCGGGGGGAGGTGGTCGGCGTCGGAGCCGTCGTGGTGGACTTGGAAGGCGTCGTCTGCCGGCTCGATGGTGCGGCCGTGGAGCCCTTCGTCGTCTTGGATGGCCGGGGCACCGCAGAGGTCGTCGACGACGATGAACACCCGGCCAAAGCCAAGGCACCGGCACCCACCACGGCGGCCACCAGCAATGCCGGCCGCTTCGGCCCCGATCGCGTCCGATGCATTCCCATCTGGTCCACCTTCATCCGAGACCCCTCCTCGGCGCTCATCCTAGACCGTCGACTGGCAGGCACCTCCCAGCCGTCGACAGGGCCTCATCCGTCGACCAGCACGCACCTGGTCTGGCGGCACAGGCGGCGCCGATTCCCGACGCCGACCCCGTGACGACGATGGTGCTCAGGGCGCCGACGCGTTCGCCGCGCCAAGGATCTCCAGAGCGCGATCTGCATGAGCTCGCATCGACACCTCCGACACAATGACACCCAGCACCGTGCGGTCGGTGCCGATCACGAACGTGACCCGGCGGTTGCCCAGTGCCTTCAGGGCGCGGCGCACGCCGAATTGGTTGGCGACGGCGTAGTCGGGGTCAGCCAGCAGCGGAAAGTCGAAGGAGTACTTCTCCGAGAACTGCTTCTGCTTGTCCACTCGGTCAGCGCTGATCCCCACCCGCTGGGCACCAGCCGCTCCGAACTCGGCAGCAAGGTCCCTGAAATGGCAGCTCTCCTTGGTGCAGCCGTAGGTCATCGCCCCCGGGTAGAAGAAGAGCACCACCGGACCAGATCCGAGCAGGGTACTCAGCCGCTTCGTCACACCGTTCTCGTCGGACAGCTCGAAGTCGGGGGCGGTGTCCCCTTTTGCCAGCATGCTCGAATGGTAGTTGCCAGCTTGCGGTCGAATGCGCTCCGGGTCGCTTCGAGGCAGGCGGCAGCAGATCAGGTGTCGAAGCGAAACCCCACGCCACGCACCGTGACCAAGTAGCGCGGGTACGCCGGATCGGGCTCGAGCTTCTGGCGCAGCCTCTTCACATGGGTGTCCAACGTCCTCGTGTCGCTGAGCTCCTGGTCCCACCAGAGCCGGTCGATGCACAGCTCCCTGGTCACAACTTGCCCGGCATGGCTCATGAGCAGGCAGAGCAAGTCGAACTCCTTGCGCGAGACCTCGACCTGCCGGCCGTGGACGGTCACCTCCCTGCGCCCCGTGTCGAGGCGGAATGGCCCGGCCACGATCACCTCGTCGGGAAGCGAAGGCATATCACCTCCGCGTCGCAGGACCGCCCTCATCCGGGCCACGAGCTCGCGCAGGCGGAAGGGTTTCGCAACGTAGTCTGCGGCGCCCAGCTCCAGCCCGACCACCACGTCGACTTCCTCGTTCCGTGCCGTCACCATGATGATCGGTACGGAGGCGATGGCCCTCATCTGCCGGCACACCTCCACCCCGGACTGATCCGGCAGCATCACGTCGAGCAGCACCAGGTCCGGGCGCGACCGGTGGAAGGTCTGCAACGCCTCGCGGCCGTCAGCAGCGAGATCCACGGCAAAGCCTTCTTGCGCGAGCCCCGAGGCGAGCGCTTGACGGTAGGAGTCCTCGTCGTCGACTACAAGCACTCGCGTGCGCTCGTCGCGTTGGCGACCGCTGTCGCTCGGTACGGACGGGTGCTGGGGACTGTCCTTCGATGAGTCCACCACGCTTGAGAACGCTACGGATCCCAAGTGAACGAACGGCAATGGCTGTGGGACATCCTGGTGACTTCACGGTGAACTTTTGCGCGGGCTCTGCCGGCGGGCATTGTGACCATGGCTCCCTGTGAGTACGCTTCGATGCCGCTGCCGCGTCGGCACGCCGCCGAGCCCATCGTGGACGAGACGGGTCGGCGGGGCCAAGTCGGCGGGGCCAAGTCGGCGGGGCCAAGTCGGCGGGGCCAAGTCGGCGGGGCCGGGTCCGGGAGGCCGGGTCCGGGAGGCCGGGTCCGGGAGACCGGGTCCGGGAGACCGGGTGGACTACATGGGAGGAACGGCGTGACGGGCGAAGCGACGGGGCACCACGTGATGGGCGAGGCGATGGGGCATGGCGTGAAGCAGCGCAGCCTCATCAAGATGACCCCCGATGAGGTGGATGCCTTCCTCCAGAAGCGGCAACCGATGTCGATGTGCACGATCAACCATGACGGGAGCATCCACGCCGTCGCGATGTGGTACGGGTTCTTGGAGGGCGCACTGGCCGTCGAGAGCAAGGCGAAGGCGCAGAAGATCCGGAACCTTCGGCGCGATCCCCGCCTGACGTGCCTCATCGAGGACGGCGACACCTACGATACGCTCCGCGGGGTCGAGCTGGTCGGCCGCGGCGAGATCGTCGAGGACCCCGAGCGGATCTGGGCCTTGGGGGTCAGCGTGTTCGAGCGCTACTACGGTGCGTTCACCGACGAGCTCAAGCCCTTCGTCGAGACGATGCTGCACAAGCGGGTCGTCGTGAAGCTCCACGTCGACCGGGTCGTGAGCTGGGACCACCGGAAGCTGGGCTTGGCGCCGGCTCCGACCGGACCAGCGGGATGACCGGCCGTCGCATAAGCTGACGGTGTGTCAGATTTGAGGGTGGCAGCCGTTCGGGTGCGCCGCGAGGGAGGTGCCCCGTGCTCGATTACGTGATCCGCGGCGCGACGGTGCTCGACGGGACCGGCGCTCCGGGTCGCAGGGCGGATGTGGCTGTCGCCGACCGCCGTGTCGTGTCGGTCGGGGACGTGACCGAGACCGGTGCGAACGAGCTCGACGCCGACGGTCTCATGGTGGCGCCGGGGATCATCGATCCTCACACCCACTACGACGCGCAGCTCTTCTGGGACCCGACTGCCTCGCCGTCGAACCTCCACGGCGTGACGACCGTGATCGCCGGCAACTGCGGCTTCACGCTCGCTCCCATCAACGCCGAAGACGCTGGCTACATCCGCCGGATGATGGCCAAAGTGGAGGGGATGCCGCTGGCGGCACTCGAGAGCGGGGTGCCGTGGACGTGGTCCAGTTTCGGGGAGTACCTGGACTCCCTGGACGGGCGCCTGGGGGTGAACGCCGGGTTCTTGGTGGGGCACTGCGCCCTTCGTCGCAAAGTCATGGGCGCCGAACGAGCATCTGAGGTAGCGACCGACGACGAGATCGCGTCCATGCGGCGCCTGCTCGCCGAGTCGCTGGCCAGTGGCGGCCTGGGGTTCTCCTCGTCACAGTCGCGCACGCATTCCGACGGGGAGGGCAATCCCATCACCTCTCGTTTTGCCGACCGTCGGGAGATGCTGGCGTTCTGCGAGGAGGTAGCCGAGCACGATGGCACCTCCCTCGAGTACATCACCGATGGATGCCTCGATACGTTCTCGGATGAGGAGATCGACCTCATGGTGGCCATGACCACCACGGCCCACAGGCCGCTCAACTGGAACCTGCTCACGGTCGACTCGCGGTCTCCCGAGAAGATGGCCCGCCAGCTCGAAGCATCTGCCGCGGCGGAGGCAGCGGGCGGGCGAATCGTCGCTCTCACCATGCCGACCCTCGTTCCGATGAACATGAGCTTCCTCAACCACTGCGCGCTCTTCCTCATCCCTGGTTGGGGCGAGGTCATGGGGCTGCCGGTGCGCGAGCGGATGGCTCGGCTCCGCGACCCCGACGTCCGCCGACGACTGAACGAGCTGGCCCATGCCAAAGAGGCCGGGGTCTTCCGACGGCTGTCCGGCTGGGGCAACTACGTGATCGGCGACACCTACTCGGAGGCCAACCAAGGGCTCGAGTGGCGTGACGTCGCCGAGATCGCCGCCGAACGGGGTGCCGAGCCGTTCGACACCTTGCTCGATATCGTCCTCGCAGACGACCTCCGTACGGTGCTGTGGCCCAAGCCCAGCGATCAAGACGACGCGACGTGGGCACTCCGGGCCCAGGCCTGGCAGCACCCAGGTGCCATGGTGGGAGGATCAGACGCTGGTGCCCACCTCGATCGCATGTGCGGGGCGAATTATCCGACGTCGTTTCTCGGCGACTGCCTCCGCCGGCGGCGGCTCGTACCGGTCGAGCGCGCCGTCCACATGATGACCGGTCAGCCAGCCACCCTTTTCGGTCTGCGCCGGCGAGGGTTCATCGCCGAAGGCATGGCGGCCGACCTCTTCGTCTTCGACCCCGAGACCATCGGGTCCGCTCCTGCCCGTCTCGTCCACGACCTCCCGGGCGACGCACCGCGGCTGTTCGCCGAGTCGTCAGGCGTCGTACGGGTGCTCGTGAACGGCGTGGAGACGGTCGTCGACGGCAAGCCGACCGAAGCGCTCTCCGGTGATCTTCTCCGTTCCGGCCGGGATACCGGACAAGCGACTTCGTCGTAGCGTCAGCCGCCCTGCCGAGCTGCGCGCGCCTGGGCCCTGCGGCCCAGTGCCCCCTGCAGCCCGTCGACCATGAGCGAGCAGCCGATCCCGAGCAGCCAGACATCCTTGGCGATCGCAGTCCCCTGCTGGCTCGGTCGGATGCTTCCTTCGATCCGCAGGATCGGCGTCTTCGCGTACAGGCCCAAGAGGCCTCCGGCGAACGCCGTCAGAGCTGCCCCGGCCACGCCGTCTCCCACCACCGGGAGCAGCAAGGCGCCACCGAGAGCGACCTCGGCGACCCCGAGCAGTTTCACGAACTTCCGAGCTTCGATGCCATCGAGCATGGGGTACGCGCCCACCGCCATCTGGTGGACTCGCTCTGCCGTGTCCTTGTCGGCCCGCAACTTCCCCATCCCCGAATTCAGAATGAAGGTGCCGGCAGCCACTCGGCCCGGCACGTTCGACAGGTGTGAGCGACGTGATCCCATGCCATCACTCTGCCTTACCGACGGACCCCGTGCTGGGTCGGGCCGCCTGCCTGTCGGGTCGCCTACTGCGTCGGGTCGCCCCCGCAGGGTCGGATCGCCTACTCCGTCGGGTCGCCCCCGCAGGGTCGGATCGCCCAGTTATCCGAGTTCTGCCAACGTCGGCGATAGCAATCATGGGTGGAGCAGCTACCGCCTTTTGCACACGAGGTGCAGGGCTGCGAGATGACGGTCGTAAACGGGCGTTCACGCGATGGTCGCTGCGGCCGCACGAAGCTCCTCGCGGTAGCTCGGATCCGCCACCTCGGCCAATGCCCGAGCACGCTCGCCCACGGTCAGTCCGGTGAGGTCAGCCACCCCGTGCTCGGTCACCACCACCCCGACATGGTGGCGCGGCGTCGAGATCACCGACCCCGCGGGGAGCTGCGGGACGATGCGTGACGCGATCGCTCCACCAACTGTCACGGTCGAGGCAAGGCACACGAGGGAGCGCGAGTCCAAGTGGAGCTCAGCCCCCGCCACGAAATCCTCGTGCCCGCCGACTCCAGAGACCTGCTTGCCGCCGATATGGTCGGCGACGATCTGTCCGTAGAGGTCGACCGACATCGCTCCATTGAGTGAGACGAACTTCGCATTCGCTCCGATCACGGAGGGGTCGTTCACGACTTCGACCGGCAGGAATGCCACCTCGTTGTTGCCGTCGAGCCATCGGTAGAGCTCCGCTGACCCGAGCGCAAACGTCGTGACGGACACACCCGGGAACTCTCCCTTGCCGGTGTTCGTCACCTTCCCAGCCTGGTGAAGGTGCATCAACCCGTCGGTGAACATCTCGGAGTGGATGCCGTAACCACCTCCAGGAGCGTCGGCCAAGCGGCTGGCGATCAAGTTCGGAAGGCTGCCGATCCCGGTCTGCAGCGTGCAGCCGGGGGAGACGAACGACATCACGCGCTCGGCAATCGCAACGTCCGTCTCGCTCGCCGGCGGATCCTCAAGTACGAACGGTTCGCCGTCGGCCTCGACCAGGACGTCGATCGCATCGAGCGGGAGGGTGTTCTCGTAGACCGGCGGTAGGCTGGAGGTGCGCGGCAGGCGAGGATTCACTTCCACTACCAGGAGCCGTTCAGGGTCGCGGCCTGCACGGAGGAGCTCGTTGCGGGTGGCGCCCAAATGGAGAGAGAGGTTGACGCTGCCGTCTTGCGGAGGCGCTCCTTGCACCGTCATCACCCTGGGTGCGAAGCGGGCCAGGATGGGGCCGAACTGCCGAAATCCCCCGGGGACGTGCTCGATCCGAGCACCCTGGGACAGGTAGTAGCGCTCGACCGGACCGTAGAACCCGCTCCGATAGCTGACTCCGGGATGAGCGAGGACCTCGTACAGCCCGAGCAGGAGGGCTCCGCCCAGCACGAGATCCTCCCAGTCGTCACGATGGCCGAGCGCGGTGAGGAACGCGTCCGGGTTCGCCGGTCCAAGCCCGAAACCCACGGTGTCGCGTGAGCGCAGCAACCCCACCGCCTCTTGGGGCGACATCGTCGCCGGCCTGGTCGATGCCATCTCAGCGGACCGTGAGCGACGCGCTCGCCGGGCGATCGTTGCCTGAAGACGTTGCCTGCCTGCCGCCGGCCGACGCGTCCCCCGCTGGCGCTGCGTCCCCCGCCGGGGGTGTCGCGGCATCGAGCGACACGGCCTCGCGGGGTGCTCCGGGGTCGAGGGATCGGCCGTCCGGAGCAGGATGGCCGGTCACCAGGGGGCTCCGGCTCAAGAGCACCACGCTCGCCACGAGGACGACCACCGCGACGGCCTCACCGGCCAGCTCCAGAGGCCCGTGCCGGATCTGCTCACCGAAGAGCGTGACCCCCAAAAGGCTCGCGACCAGCGGGTCCACGATCGTGAGCCCGGGCTGTGACGCTGCCAGTGGCCCGGCCTGAAAGGCGTTCGAAGCGAGGTAGACCGCGATCGCCCCCGATGCAACGAGCACGTAGGGCGACCAGTTGGTAAAGACCGCAGACGGGCCAGCGCTGATGTGGGTACTGAGCTCTTTGATCACTGCGGCAACGAATCCCCAGGCAACTGCAGCGGAGACCGCCAAGAGTGCTGCCTTGCGAGAGGGAGAGGGCTCCTTGCCACGGCGGAAGCGAGTCACCGCCAAAAGGACGAAGATCACAGCGGTCACAGTCGTGGCGATTGCCGCCAGGATCCAGTGACCGGCCGTGGCCTCGGTGGCTGAGCCGCCTGACGGATCGGCGAGGAACAAAAAACCCCCAAGCCCGGCGGCCATACCCATCGCTGCTCCCCATTCGCGCCATCGCACCCCGTGGCGATTCCTCAAGGCGAGGAAGGCGAAGACGAACAGGAGCTCCGTGGCAATGACCGGCTGGACGAGGGTGAGGTCACCGACGTCGAGGGCCGCAAGCTGGAAGAGGAACCCGCCGATCATGAAGAGGATCCCGAGAAACCACACCGGTCGACGCAAGAGGAACGTGACCAGGCGCCAGCTCAGCGAGATCTCACCTGGGGCTGGGGCCGCAGCGAAGCGTTGGGCCACCGACGACGACGCGGTGAACAAGCTGGCGACCAATGCGAGAAGGATCTCGGTCGTCATCCCTGATGGGGCTCACTTTCCGGGCCCCAGGTACGCCTGCCTCCCATCGGCACGCCCCGCGGCCCGCGTCAGTCCTGCGCTCCGACAATTATGGCAACAGCGCGTACGTCCCGTGCATTCCGCCCGCGGGCGCGAGCTCCCTCTCGCGCCCTCTCGCGCCTCGTCGAAGCCATGAGCAGATAGTATAGGTCTGCCTAATATTCTGTTTTTGGCCTTGCTAATCTCTTTGCCGATGCCTCCGGATGACTCCACCACTGGCGCGATTGAGGGGTCGGCTCCTCCATCGGGTGGATCGGATCGGCGAAGCCCGCCATGGCGCTTCCAAGTTGCCATCGCCGGAGTGGGGATCCTGGTCGGCAGCTACGACCTGGGTGCCATTTCGGTGGCGTTCGCTCCGCTGAAGACCCAATGGCACCTCTCGACGGCGGTCGTGACCACGCTCGGAACCGCAACGCTCGTGGGCATGCTGCTCGGATCCCTGGTCACCGGTGTCCTGGCCGATCGGTTCGGTCGCAGACGGCTCATCGTGGCCGACGTCGTGCTCTTCGTCGTCAGCGCCGCGGGAGCCGCGCTGGCTCCGGATTTCGGAGTGTTGGCGGCTGCACGCCTCGCCACCGGCGTGGCGGTCGGCATGGACTTCGCCGTGGTGTTCCCCTTCGTGGCCGAGATCGCCCCGGTGCCGCGTCGGGGCCGCGCGATGGCGTGGATCATGTGGGTGGCCAACTTCGGGACGTTGGCTGCCTACGCCTTCGGGGCCGTGCTCCTCCATGCCGACCCGGTGAGCGGGTGGAGGGCTTCCCTGGCGATCGGTGCGATCCTGGCCCTGCCGGTGATCTTCTTGCGAGGGCAGCTCCGAGAATCCGCCGACTGGGCGGCATCGCGCTTGCCGACCTGGCGGGCGATCGCCCGATCTACGTCGCGCCGTTCCCTCCGCGGTCGTCTCGCGACCTCCTCCACTGCCACGTTCCTCTACCAGATGGGCGATCAGGGCTTGGGGTTGGTCCTTCCCCTGCTGTTGGTCACGGTGCTCTCCACGTCGGCAGCGTCCGGCGCGGCGAGCGCTGCCGCTGTCAAGGCCGTCACCATTCCCGCCGCCCTGCTCACGGTCGTACTGATCGAGCGGATCGGGCGACGGCCCCTCCAGGCCGTCGGGTTCGCCGGGCGCGCGGTGGCCTTCGGGCTCCTCGGTGCGCTGCTCATCGCGTTCGCGCACCTCCCGAGTCCACTCGTGGGCTCCCTCCTGGCTGCCGGCTACTTCTTCGGCGCAGCCGGCCCCGACAAGACGACCGTCATCGTCCCCTCGGAAGTCTTTCCCACGGGGGTCCGGAGCACCGGTCAAGGCGTGAGCCAGGCGACCGGACGCCTCGGTGGCATCGTCGGGATCACCCTGTACGGCGTGCTGGCCGGTATCGGAGGCCCCGGTGCCGGTCTCCTACTCTTCGCAGTCGCTGCTCTCGCCGGGGCGTTCGTGAGCATCATTCCGGTCACCGGCCATCCAGGGGACACCGCTCAACCGGGGGAGACCGGTGTCGGCACGTTTCCCAAAGGCGCGGCAGACTGATGCCGTGTACCTGCTCATGGCTCGGCTGGTCAAGGCCAGCCACCGGATCCACCTCGCCGTGCTCGCGAGCGCTTTCGCTCTGGTGGTCGCGGTCGGTGGCGAGGTCTTCGCCGCCACGCAGCACCTCCCGTTCACCACTGGGCTCTACTGGGCCATCACCACTGCCACCACGGTCGGGTATGGAGACGTCGTGCCACACAACGCCTCAGGTCGGATCGTGGCCTCGGCTGTCATGCTCACTGCCATCCCGATCCTCGGCGCCCTGTTCGCAGTCGTCGCCGGGGTGTCGGTATCGGCCGGACTTCGGAGGATCATGCAATTGGACAGCAATTTTCCGGTCGGCTCCTACCGCCTCGTCGTCGGTATGCACCCGACGGTGCCGGCGATCGTCGACGAGCTCGTGAAAGCCGATGACGCCGTCGTCTTGGTCGCCGACGTGGACCCGACGACGATGCCAGAGGCAGTACACGTCATACGCGGCCTTCCCACGGACCCCTCGGTGATCCGCCGCGCCAAGCCGGCCGGGGCTCAACACGCCTTGATCACCGCGGAGACCGACGGGGACGTCCTGGTGAGCGCGGTGCTTCTTCGCCAAGAGGCACCCGGTATCCCGCTCACCGCGCTCACGAGCTCCCAGAGCGTGCGCCACGCCCTGGAGGCACTCGGCGTCGAGCAGACGGTGTCCGCCGACCACCTCGTGGCGCACACGATCGCCAAGAGCCTCGAGACGCCTCATGCAGGGAGGCTCGTCGAACAGCTCATCGACTCCGAGGAGCACTCGCTGATCGAGGTGCCGGTCGAGCCCGAGACGTACGGCAAGCCGTTGAGCGCGGTGCGCCGCGACCGGGGCGGGCTCGTCCTCGGGATCGTCAAGGGCGGCTCGGTCGATTTGGGCGTGGTCGACGACCCAGAGGTTTCCCCTGGCGACCGCCTTCTGGTTGCCGAACCACTCGGCGCGAGGGGACCGTCGCGAGTGGCGTCGTGACCGGACCTCCGGCGTGTTGATCGGCGGCCGTGTGCCGCCTGACGCCGTCGGCCGCGTCTCGACGGGACGGGTAACCTTGGCCAGTTCGTACCGCGGATCTCGCGAGTACTTCCGGAGGCGTGCGAGAGCGGCCGAATCGGCACGATTGGAAATCGTGTGTGGGGCAACCCACCGTGGGTTCAAATCCCACCGCCTCCGCCACGACGACACGGCCCGTGTGCTTCCGAACGGCCCGAACGAGCAGGAGGTTCCGCGATGGCAATGAACGTGAAGCCGGTGCCGACCCTGGACGAGCGGATCAACGACATCCGCCTACGGACGGCAGAGATCGTCAACGAGTGGATCCTGCCGAACGAGCGCGTGCTCTGGCCGTCAAGAGAAGGCAGGGAGCTCACAGAAGGTGACCGTCGTCGCGCTCACGAATTGCGCGAGGAGATCCAAGAGCGCGTCCGCAGGGCTGGGCTGTGGGCGCCGCACCTACCGCCAGAGTACGGCGGCATGGGGCTGGACTTCCTGGGCCACGCGTACATGAACGAGGTCCTGGCCTACGCGCTCGGAGCAGCGAAGCTCTTCGGCGTCGTGGCACCCAATTCCGGAAATCAGCGCATACTTCTCAAATACGGGACCGAGGAGCAGAAGCGCAAGTGGCTCGTGCCTCTCGTGGAGGGCACCATGGAGTCGGGGTTCTCCATGACCGAGCCCCACAACCCGGGTTCCGATCCCCGCTCGCTCGACACGACGGCGGTGCGCGACGGTGACCACTGGGTCATCAACGGTCACAAGTGGTTCACCTCGAATGGCATCGACGCCGACTTCTTCATCGTCATGTGCCGTGTCCACGACGAGACCGGGGAGACCGGGCGCCCCGGGCAGATGGCCCAGATCATCGTTCCCACGAGCGCTCGGGGCGTGAACGTGGTGCGCGGGATCGGCATCTGGGGTCGTTCGACCTCTGACCACTGCGAGGTGATCTATGACGACGTCCGCGTCCCCCTGGAGAACCTGCTGGGCAATGTCGGCGACGGGCACCGTGCAGCCCAGGACCGCCTTGGAGCCGGTCGCATCTACCACTGCATGAATTCCGTCGGGCAGATGTGGCGAGCCTTCGATCTCATGGTCGAGCGTGCTACCACTCGAGAGGTCCACGGAGGGCTTCTCAAGGACAAGCAGTTCATACAAGGTTTCATTGCGGACAGCTACCAGGACATCCAAGCAGCCAGGCTGATGACCATCCATGCTGCTGAGCGGACCGACCGTGACGACCAGGATGCCCGCACCGATATCTCGGCCATCAAGATCTTCGTCCCTGCGGCCTACGAGCGCGTCGTCGACCGGGCCATTCAGGTGTGGGGCGCTGCGGGAGTGTCGAACGATCTTCCGCTGGCCGCGATGTACCAAGGTGCGCGCACGCTGCGGTTGGCCGACGGTCCCGACGAGGTGCACAAGATCCTGATCGCCAAGAACGTCATTCGCCAGTACGAACGTGGCGAAGGCTGGGACTTCGGCAACTGACCGCCCGTACCTCGCCGATCGGTTGCGCGCCCCCCGGCTCAGGCGCCCCGCCGGATCCTTCCGCGCAGTGCCAAGAGCGCGAGGGTCATGCTCACGAGGCCGAGGCCGGCCAGCGCTGCAATCCCGCCCAGGAGCGGGCGCACCTGCCAGCCCCCGATGATGACCGAGCGAAGCGCGCCGAGCAGGTAGGTCACGGGGTTATAGGTAGCTACCGTCGAGAACCAGCTCGTCAGATCCTGCTTGGGAATGATGGCGTCGGTGAGGAAGGCGAAGGGAAAGAACACGACGAACGTCGCGTTCACTGCTGCCGGGCTGCCGGTCTTCAGTGCGACCGCGTAGGGAAAGCCGGTGAACACCAACCCCCAGAGCGCCGCCAGAGCGATGAAGACCAGCACGCCCCCGATCCCCGTGGAGAACCTGACCCCGACGGCGAAGCCGAGGATGAGGACTGGGATGGTCAGTGCGACGATCACCACGACATCCGCCGCCATGAGGCCCAGCAGGAGCGCGAGGCGGCGGATCGGCGTGAGACAGAGCCGGTCGAAGTACCCACTCTGGATGTCGGTCACGAGGGTCGGTGCTCGAGAGACTCCGGTCACGGCGAAAGCGATGGCCATCGGCAGCAGGTACTCCTTGTAGTCCAGCCCACCTTTCGCGGCGAGCCTGCCCAGTGCGCCGAGGTTGACCACGTAGAAGAAGGCCGGGATGAAGACCGCAGGGAGGAACGACACCGGCTCGCGCCGCATTTGCCGGAGGGCTCGAGTTGCGATCGCGGCGAGGTCACGCCAGAACCCGGCAGCCCGTCCTTGGACCGGATCGTCGCTCGACACTTCGCTGTCGGAGATCACGGAAGCTCCGAGGGTATCGCCGCGGCTCATTCGGCTGCCTCGATTCGGGCGCCGGTGAGCTCCAGGAACACGTCGTCGAGCGTGGGGGTGCGCACGGAGATGCTCGATACCTGGAAACTGCCTTCGGAGAGGGCGAGTGCCAGGGGGCTGAGGAGTGCAGGTCCGTCAGAGGCACGAAGGATGATCCGATCGCCGTCACGGGCTACCGATCGCACCCCCGGCAGTCGAGCGATGGTCTGCAGACTGTCCGGATCGTCTCCGAGGACCTCGGCGACCACCAGGTCGTCCCCGAGCGAGCGCTTCAATGCGTGCGGAGTGCCTTCGGCCACCAGGCGGCCCTCGCTGATGATGCCCACGCGATCGGCGAGGACGTCTGCCTCCTCGAGGTACTGGGTGGTGAGGAAAATGGTCATCCCCTGCTCGCTGTTGAGACGCGACACCTCCTCCCAGACCGTCGTGCGGCTGACCGGGTCGAGGCCCGTCGTGGGCTCGTCGAGGAACAAGACCTGGGGATTGTGGATGAGGGCCATCGCCAGGTCCAGCCGCCTCTTCATCCCGCCCGAATAGCCCCCCACCCGCCGGTCGATCGCATCGCCGATGTCCACCATCCCCAGGACATCGCCCACCCGTCGGTCGATCTGCGCCGTAGTGAGACCGAACAGCCTCCCTTGGAGGCGGAGCAGCTCACGCCCGGTCTGCAATTGGTCGAGGGCTGCCTCCTGCAGGGCGACGCCGATACGGACGCGTACAGCTTGCGGCTCGCTCACGACGTCGTGGCCGGCCACCGTCGCCCGGCCCGAGGTTGGCTTCAAGAGGGTGCACAGCATGCGCACC
Source organism: Actinomycetes bacterium (assembly GCA_021791615.1). Next base: position 2,564 of record JAJYWG010000054.1, on the reverse strand, counting down.
AGCGTCGACTTGCCGGCGCCGTTGGGTCCCAGGAACCCGTAGATCTCGTGGGGCTGCACCTCGAGGTCGACGCCGTCGACAGCGGTCACCTCTCCGAACTCCCTCCTCAATCCCTCCGCTTGGATCCCACCGATCGCCCGGTCGTGAAGGCCAGGCCGGGAAGCACTGCCTCGGTTCATACTCGTCAGTATGCAAGATACTCGTAAGTATGGCAAAATAACCCTCGTGGATCCGCTGACCCCCGAGCGGCGGCGGCAGCAGACGCGTGAGCACCTCCTGGCGGCGGCAGCGGACGTCTTTGCCCGGCGGGGTTACCACGAGTCAACGCTCGAAGAGGTGGCGGCAGCAGCCGGCTTCACGAAAGGGGCGGTCTATTCCAATTTCGACGGGAAAGACGACCTGTTCCTGTCATTGCTCGAGCACTACGTCGCCGCGATGTTCGCCCGAGTGCGCTCGACGCTCGGAGCTTCCGACGTCCCGGCCGGCGAGCGGCTGGGTGATTTCGTCCAACTTGCCGTAGAGAACTTCGAGCACGAGCGGGATTCGGCGGCCCTGTACTTGGAGTTCTGGCTCTACGCGGTCCGCCACCCCGAAGCCCGGAGTCGGCTCGCCGACATCGACCGGGCGCAAGCTCGGGCGATCGAGGCGATTGTCAGCAGTCAGGCAGATCCCGCTCGAAATGAGCGCGCGGACTCCACCCTTACGCTCGATCGCGCCCTCACAGCAGGGCGCGAGAACCTTCCCACACACGAGCCACCGTCGGTGATGGCAAGGCTGGTGGTGGCGCTCTTTCACGGGATCGGCATCGCCGGGCTGATCGATCCCGATTCGGTCGACGATCGGTTGCTCGAGGCCGCGGTCCGCCTGGTCGACCTCGGTCTGTCGGACTTGGGCGATTGAACGAGCGCCTGCCGCACCAGCCCGACTCGAGCGCGCCGGACGGCGGAGCTGTCTGATGGTTTCGTTAGCATCGACGTCGATGAGACCAGCACGCACTTCGGCCGCGGCATGACACGCGACGGCGAGCACATGCGCCTCGCCCTCGCCGAGGCCGAGCGAGCGATGGCTCATGGCGATGTCCCAGTCGGGGCCGTCGCGCTTCTCGGCGAGCAGATCGTCGCCACGGCTCACAACGAGCGGGAGATGCGCCAGGACCCCACGGCCCACGCCGAGCTCCTCGTCCTGCGTGAGGTGGCGAAGGAGTCGGCGGCGTGGCGTCTCGATCAGACGACCGTGTTCGTCACCTTGGAGCCCTGCCCCATGTGCGCCGGGGCCCTGGTCGCCGCTCGGGTGCGACGCGTCGTGTACGGAGCAGCCGACCCCCGTGCCGGCGCCTGCGGGTCGGTCTACAACATCTGTTCCGACCCGAGGCTGAACCACGAGGTGGAGGTAGTGGCGGGGGTCTTCGCCCAAGAATCCGCCGCGCTCTTGCAGAGGTTCTTCGCCGAACGGCGGACTGCACCGACACCGCGCCCGACAGCTCCCACCGTTACCGGCCTGGACCGGTAGGCTCTCGGACTGGAGGCGTGCGAGAGCGGCCGAATCGGACGGTCTCGAAAACCGTTGTACCCCCTGGGTACCGTGGGTTCAAATCCCACCGCCTCCGCGCCGACGCGACCCCGAGTGGGAACGCGTCGCGCTCCAACCCATTTTCAGGACCGAGCCAACCTCAGGGCTGGACGAACCCATAGATCGCCTGGCCGAACCATGTGCTGGCATCCGCCGCGCTGTAGGGACCCAGCTCGCGCACCGTGTCGTTCTCGTTCCCGCCGACGGTGACGATACCGCCGCCGGAAAGAACTTGGACGACGATGTTGACGTGCTCGATCGTCGGGTAGTTCAGCCCTGTGGCGTCGGGCCAGGCCATCGAGCTGTAGGGCGCCACGAACAACACCGCATCACCGGGGGCCGGCGTCGCGGTCGGTGGCAGGATGCGACCTCCGTTGGCCAACGCCCACGAGCCGATCTCGCTCGCCTCGGGAGTGGGGGGGATCGGCACCCCTGCCTGGTGCCATACCCAGGATGCAAAGTACGCGCACCAGTTGCTCCCGCCCCCGCCGTAGATGTCCCCGTTGCCCACTTGGCCGAGGGCGATCGACGCGATGGCCGAGCCGTTGGGCGGCGGGTCGGCAACAGGCGCGGCAACGGCGGCCACAGGTGGCGGGGGAGGAGGCGGGTCGATCAATGCCCCGGCAAACGGCGCCGATCCGAACGCGAACACCCCTCCCTCGGACCCCGCCATCCAGTACCCGTGCCCTCCCGGCCGCCGCTCGATCGCCACGACTCCCTGGCCCAACGGCTTGCCGCCCATCGACCCGTAGAAGGGGGCGGACCCGAACGCGAAGAGCCCACCGTCGGCGGCCACCTCCCAGTAGCCACCCCCTGTCGGGGTGGCCGCCATCCCCACCACCGGGGCATCCAGCGGCTGGCCGCCCATCGACCCGGAGAACGTGGCGTTGCCGAAGGCGAACAGCCCGCCGTCGGCGGCCACCTCCCAGTAGCCACCCCCTGTCGGGGTTACCGCCATCCCCACCACCGGGGCATCCAGCGGCTTGCCGCCCATC
>JAJYWG010000166.1:3730-6104 GCA_021791615.1 Actinomycetes bacterium | reverse complement strand
CCTACGAGACGGCATGGCTGAAGGCCAGCTGGCCCGCCGCCTTCGGGGCCGGGCTCTTGTCGGTCACCGGAGCCGAGGACCGGCGCATCCCGATCCTGCGCTCGCTCGCCGCCGAGGGCATCGCCGTGTCCACCCCGGACGTGAACCTCGGCGAGGTCCACACCACCCTGGGCGCCGACGGCGTCGTGCGCCTCGGGCTGTCGGAGATCAAGGGCATGCGAGCCGACGACGCCCGGGCGATCGTCACCGAGCGGGGGCGTGGAGGGCCGTTCACCTCGATGACCGACCTGCTGGCCCGGGTGCGGGTGCCCCGCACCACCGCCGACACAGCCGCCGGCGACCCAGACCACGCGGAGCCAGACGACGTTGAGCTGCGCGCCGAGACCGGCTCGTCCAGCGCCGGCTCGCCGATCTCGCTCGCCTCGGCGAGAGCCCTCATCGAGGCAGGCGCTTGCGACGCCTTCGGCCCACGGGCCGGGCTCGTGCGGGCCATGCGCGCGTTGCGGACAGGCGACTTTCCGGTGCCGGCCACCGAGTGGGGCGTGGTCGAGCGGGCGAGCCGCGAACGGGAGCGCCTCGGAGCGGCGGTCTCGGGCAACCCGCTGAGGCTCCTCTCCGAGCAGCTGCGCTCGTGGTCCTCGCCGAGGACGGGGTCGAAGCCGATCCCGCTGCACCGGATCGAGGGGCGATGCCCGAACGGCGGCGCGGTCTCGACGGTCGGCACGGTCGCGAGCTTCGAGATCCGAAAGAAGGGCCGCCGCCGTGCGCAGCTGACTCTCGAGGGCTCGGCCGGCTCGATCGAGTGCGTCATCTGGTCCGACCAGCTCCAGGGCCTCGAGCGCGCCGGCCGGGTCCCTGGCATCGGCTCGGTCGTCGGCATCGACGCCCGGGTGCGAAAGACGACCGTCGTCGTTGCGCCCGAGGTCGTCGACGACGACGGGGAACCGAGCGACGGAGGCCACGGCGACCCGGACGACGGCGACCCGGGAGCCAGCGCCTCGGAGACGATGGTGCGTACCGAGCTCATCGTGAACGACGTCTGGACCGGCGAGCTTCACGACGAAGGGCGCCGCTCGCTCCCGGTGCTGCGGGTGCCGAGACGTCGAGGCTTCACGACCAACGGCTGATCCGGGCTACCGGTGGCCGAGGGCAACGACGACGATCAGGAGCACAGCGTCTTCGATCGTGTAGACGATCCGGTCGTCGCCGATTCGCACCCGGAAGCCGGGCCGGCCACGAAGTGGGCGCGAGGCGGGAGGACGTGGGTCCTCGGCGAGCAGTGCGATCGCACCTTGGATGCGCGGGCGAATGTCGGGATCGAGTTTGCGCAACGCTCGGACCGCCGCCGGCCGGAGCTCGATCCGGTAGCGGCTCATCCCCAGCCGAGGTCGGCTTTCACCTGGTCCCAGCGGACGTTTGGACCCTCTTCTGCCATCGCCGCGTCGAAGGCATCGGTATCCTCGGCGTCATCCAGGGCTTCGAGCATCTGCTCGTAGCGCTCGGGGCTCACGAGCACGGCCACCGGACGTCCATATCGCTCGAGGACGACCGGTTCGCTGCGGGCCGTCTCGACAGCTTCGGCCAGCTTCTCCCGGGCTTCGCTCACTGCCATCGTTGCCATGTCCGTACCTCTTCGAGTGAATGTACAAGACGGAGGTAGGCGGCAGGACGAGGTTACACGAAGTACTATAATAGCAACCAGTGGAACAACCCCCTTACCGCTTCGGTGCCCCAGTCGCTCCGCCATGGTTCTGCGACCGGGAGGAAGAGCTCTCGACGCTCGTCTCGCGCATGCGCTCTGGCATCCATGCGTTCGTGCTCTCGCCTCGCCGGTACGGCAAGACCTCGCTCGCACGGCGGGCGCTCACGCTCGTCGAGGAGGGCGGCGGACGCTGCGCCTATGCAAACCTTCTCTTCGCGACGTCAGAGACGGAGCTGGCTGCGACGATTCTCCAAGCGGTGCTCCGTGGTGTGCTCGGGAAGGCAGGTCGGGCAAGGCATTCGCTCGAGAGCATCTTGCGGCAGGTGCGGATCACGCCCAAAGTCTCCTTCGGACAAGACGGATCGTTGGACGTTGGCATCGACGCGCGCTCCATCGACATGCCCTGGCAAGAGGTCGTGGGCGATGCCATCGGTGTGCTTCGTAGGACCGCTAGGCGCGAGCCCGCGGTCCTCGTCCTCGACGAGTTCCAGGTGGTCGCCGGGATCGGCCGCCAAGGCCTTGGTGGTGCGTTCAAGGCGATCGCCGACGAGGTCAGCTCGACGAGCATCGTGTTCACCGGGTCGCATCTGTCGATCATGGAGCGGCTCACCAAGGGCCACGGTGCCCCGTTGCACGGCATGGGCGAGCGGATCGTGCTCGACGTCGTGCCCG
>JAJYWG010000166.1:0-3720 GCA_021791615.1 Actinomycetes bacterium | reverse complement strand
CCGATGGTCGCGTACCTCTGTGAGCGGGCGGGGGCCGTCGGCAGGCAGCTCGACGTTGCAACGGCGACGGCGATCTATCACGCGGCTGATCGCATCCCGAACTACGTCCAACAGCTCGCCCTTGCCGTGCTAGAGGCCTCCGACGAGGTGACGGTGCGGCCCGGGGATGTCGAGCGGGGTGTTGCCACCGTCGTCGAACGAGAGGCGAGCACCTTTGCCACGCAATTCGAGGACCTCCGTCGATCGCCGGCCCAGCAACGCATCCTGCGGGCGCTCGCGGGGCATCCGACGACCTCGGTGTACACCCGGGCGTTCCTCGACGAGGTCGGCGTCGCGAACGCCAACGCGGTGACGACCGCGCTTCGTGCCCTGGACGGCCGCGAGCTCGTCGTACGCCGTGGAAAGGTATGGGACGTGGCCGACCCCTTCCTCCGCCGCTGGCTGCTCGAGAGCTGAAAGCCCTGGTGGCAGGCAAGATCGGACCCGATTCCAGGGCCCCTGCATAGGAACAGACGTAACCGCCACGGTGGCGGTTGCGCCTCAGATGAGGCCGGCACACAAGGAGCAGTACCATGAACAGCACCATCCTCGTCGGGAACCTGACGGCCGACCCGAAGCTCTACGTCGGCGACAGCGGCAAGAAGCGGGCGACGTTCTCCATGGCCATCAATGAGGGCCAGGGCGAGAACGAAAGGACCCACTTCGTCAACCTGACGGCCTTCGACTCCCTCGCCGAGAACATCGTCGAGTCCTTCTCGAAGGGCATGCGGGTGATCGTCGCCGCTCGCCTCAACACCTACAAGCAGGCCGTGACGATCAACGGCGAAGAGCGCCAGCTCACGATGGTGGCCTACGTCGCCACTCATGCCGGCCCCGAGATCCGCTTCGCGCTGGCGAAGGTGACCAAGGTGACCCGCGAGGGAAACGCCGACGGGGCTGCGGGCCCCGCCAACTCGAAGCCGGCTTCCGCAAAGGCTGGCAAGGCGTCCTCCAACGGCTCTGCTCCGGTCGAAGCCGGCGTCGCCGCCGCCGCTGAGGGTGCAGACGACGACGACTTCTAAGTCGCCGGGCCGGGGCGTTCCCCCCCGCCCCGTCCGGTTGACAGCCGCCGCCGCCGGTTCGCTTGGTCCCCCCCTCCTGGGCCGGTCGGCGGTGGCTGTCGATTTCGGATCAGCTGACAGCCCGGCGGGCGCATGTCGGGCCGACCCCAAGCGCGATGCTGGCCGCGGACCGTAGCGGTCGTCCACAGGCCCGGCAGCGGGCGGCGGTCGGGGCTGGTGGCGACGACGGTACAGAGCGGTGCTCGCCGTCGGGAACGATGGTGACGGGGCCATACATGGCCTCGAGCAGGTCGATGGTCCTGTCGGGGACGCGCCGACCGGGCAGCATGTCGAGGAGAAGGCTGATGCCCTGGTCGGCTGCCGTGTACCCGAGCAGCCCGAAGAGCAAGTCGATGTCGTCGCGGTCCTGCTCAGGCCTGGCGGCGAGGAGCTTCATGGCCAGGATGTACCGAGGGGAGCCGACGGCGACTTGGAGGCTTGGACCTTCCCACACCGGCGTCGCCTCTGGATCGTCGCCGAGCATGTAAGAACGGACGGCGTCGTTCAGCCAGTCGGCCGGCAGCCCCATGCGCCGAGCGACGGTGTGAGCGGCGTCGTAGACGTCGGCGACGTCAGCGAAGACCGCGTCCACGTCGCGGGTTCGGGCCCGGAGATCCTGGTCGTATACGAGGACCATCGCAGCGCCGCCCACCACGAAAAGGTCTGCTCGTCTCCGTCGGCGGGCAAGCTCGGAGTCGAGCTTTGCAAAGGCGGCGAGGATCGTTACCCGGTCGAGCAGCTCAGGCACGCTCGAACGCCCGCGTCGTCACGAACACGCCGTGGCGCTTGAACGAGATGGGGCTGTCGCGCAGTGCGGCGGGCTCGAAGGCAGGGAGGTCGGCCGGGAACCACCACGGCTCGACGACGCGGCACGGGTGCGACGTCCATGGCGGTATTGCCGTAGAGCTCCCAGCGCAAAGGTGCTCAGCGAGCGCGGCGATGGCCGCGTCGTAGCGGCGGTCGCCGGTCAGCGGCGGCTCGTCGGCGACCATCCACGCCCGACCGGCGGACGAGGATCCACGGAAGTCGTCGAGCTGCTGCAGCAACAGCCGCCAAGCTCGGCGCTCGTCGCCCTTGCGCAGGGCAGCAGCGACGGCATCGGCCAGCCCGGCGAACGAGAGCGCACCACGTCTCGTGCCGCGTGGGGGAGCGTTCACCGTGTGCTCGCTGCGGTCTCTCTCGCCTCGATCGCCGTGAGCGCTCGTTCGACCTCTTCGCGATCAGGCATGCGGTAGTAGGCCCGACGCCCGCCACGAGTGATGCCGGTCTTCTCGATGAGGCCGAAGGCCGAGAGACGTCGAAGCCCGGGGCGCCAAGACGGGCGGCCCGTCAGCCTGCTCAGCTCCCGGAGCACCCAGCTCCCGGCGAAGTCCCCGGGCGCACACCTGCGCGCCTGCTCGCACGCAGCACGGAGCAGCGACGTCTCCTCCGGGTACTCGTTGAGCAGGCGCAGGACTCGCTCTCTCGTCGAGAGCGGTGCCGGGCCGTCTCCGGGACCCCTCTGTCCATTGCTTGCCATGTCTCCATGATACTCCGCATCACTCATAGGGGGGCGGAGTCGTCGGATCGTCCTGCCAGCCGATCAGAAGCAACCTGCACAGGTACGTCGTGGATCACACACCGCTCTTGCGCACCGGACGCCAGACCGCGACTTGGTACCTGCGGACCGGAGCGCCGCTCCTGCTCGTGTTCACCGTCGGCCTCGTCGTCGCTGTCGCCGTGGTGCTTCGACACCCCGAGACGAGCGCCGCTGGGCGGTCGGCCACGAGCCACACCACGGCTGGCCACCACCACGCCAACCGGCTACCACCGACCAGTCCGCCGGCGACGACCCCGCCGTCGCTGCAACCGGTGCAGATCCGCCAGCACGTGCACCCTCGACCTGGGCACGACGTCACATCGAAGTCGTTTGCGCACCGACCGTCAGGGCAGAAAACGAAAACGACTCCGCCGCTACCCACGACAACGTCCACCACGACGACAACCCAGCCATCGCCCACGACGACCCAGCCACCGCCCACGACGACTGAACCACCCACCACGACGACTGAACCGCCCACGACGACGACCCAGCCATCGCCCACGACGACTGAACCGCCCACGACGACGACCCAGCCACCGCCCACGACGACGACGACGAAAAGGCGCACACCCCGGCAGGTGCACCATCCCAGGCCGTCAACTCAGCCGCCAACCACGACGACCACGACCACGACGATCCAGCCGCCGACCACCACCACGACGACCCAGCCGCCGACCCCGTTGCTCTACGTGTCCGTCGAGATTGGCCCGGTCTCGGGAGGCGCGGTCGCGGTGACCGCGACCGCGACGCTCACCGAGGGCACAGCGCCCGGCGCCGGTCTCCCGGTGAGCTTTGAAGTCGGTGGGGGCTGCTCGCCCGCTGCCGTCTCGTCTCGAACCGACGGGGCGGGCAGCGCAGTGGTCGATATCTCCTGTCCGCTCAGCACAACACCGATCGTCCTCACGGCGACAAGTGCCGGGACGCAAGCTGCCACGAGCTTCGTGGCCGAGCCATGATCGGTTTCTGCACCGGCGCAAACCCGGTCCTTCAGGGCCGGGTAAGCCGGGTCACCCGATCCTGAGCTTGCTGCACAGATAG
>JAJYWG010000016.1 GCA_021791615.1 Actinomycetes bacterium | reverse complement strand
ATGACCGCACGCCGAAGGCGAGGAATGGCGGCGTCGCGCGACAACACGACCACCGGCCTTCGGCCAATGTCGGGAAGCTCACACCACCAGACGTCGCCCCGAGCGGGCAACGAGCTCATGACGCGGCAGCCGCAGCCCGGAACGATGCGAGATCACCCCACTCGTCGTCTTCGTCAAGCGGGTGGTGGTCGTAGGAGGCGTACGCTGCGTCGATTTCCGCGGCACGGTGTCGAGCGAGGAAGGCCGCCAAGGCGTCATCGACAAGGGCTGAGTCCGGCACGCCCGCCTTCACCTCGCGCGCCTGCTCGAGAAGTTGCTGGTCCACGGTCGTGCTGATCCGGACGCGGGTCATGCCATCAATATAGCATGATTATGCCACATTCGAGCCGGATACTTGGCGGTTCCCCTGACCCCTACCAACGCTGGCTTCTCCGGCTGGCCTCGCCCGAAACGCCGGCTGTCGGCGCAATTCGAGGCCGCGACTCTGGCTCGGAATGTGACGTTCGCAGGCCGGAGATGCCCGATTGGCCACTTGGTTTGGCTTGAAGAGGTCCGCCCCCTTTCACTCCTCAAGTCCACTGGGGCTGGCGGGAACGTCGACGGCGTGTTCCTGGAGGGCTGAGAGAGGAACAATCTGCAGTGCCAGTTCATGGGTCGAGGCCAGTACGACGTGGGCGGCGGCGCCGTCGTAGTGGGCCTGCAGCCAGTTCGCGGCAGTCACACACCAGCGGTCCCCCGGCACCAGGCCGGGAAAGCCGTACTGGGGCATCGGCGTCGTCAAGTCGTTTCCGATTCGGCGCTGATGCTCGAGGAACTCGGCGGTGACCACGGCACAGATGGTATGGCTGCCCCGATCCTCGGGCCCGCTCGTGCAGCAGCCGTCTCGGTAGAAGCCAGTGAGAGGATCCGTACCACACGGCTCCAGCTCGCCACCCAAGACGTTGCGTTCAACCATCTCTGCAGTATCGCCCATAGGAGCAGAACTTCGCCCATCAAAGGTGTCCTCAACCGCCGGCTCCAAGACAACCGACGGTTGGGCGATACACGGACCGCTTGCTCGCTCCGTACGGAGGTGCATCAGAATTCGCTGGACGCGATCAGCGCAAATGGGCGTGCGTTGGTCGTGCCCCCGTCGACGTTGTCATGTGGTGTCTCGGAACGGACGATCCGATTCAGCGGCGGTGAGGTCGCGCCGGTACCAGCTGCCTTGCTTACCGCCGATGTCGGCTGGGTCGGCGGGCTCGGCTTGGACGAACCCCGCCTTGATCAGCACCCGCTGGGAGGCGAGGTTCTGCTCACTGGTCGCTGCCTTAAGCGTTCGCAGCCCGTACCGGGACGCCGCCCGCTTGCAGAGTTCCCGGACCGCCGCGGTCGTTACCCCGCGGCCAGCTACCCGTTGCGCAACCCGGTAGCCGACCTCGGCCGTGCCGTCCTCCAGGCGGTACAGGTTGAATCGGCCCAAGACCGAGCCGTCCTCATCGACGAGCACGTAGCTCGCGCTGATACCCGCATTCTGCTCGGCGAGCAACTCGTTGTGAGGCTCATGGAACCGATGGAAGTAATCATCGCTCCGGTCGGAGATCGACTCGGCGAAATAGGCCCGGTTCTCCAGTTCAAAAGCAAGGATCGCCGGGCCGTGATCGACTCGCACGAGCTGCAACTCGGGCACCTGAGGACTCTGACGAAGAGCTAGCCACTCGGACGGCCGCGGCCGGCTCCTGAAGCGACGCACGCTCGATGGGCTGACGCTCGCCGCAGCGAGGATCAAGCCGAGTCGGGAGGTGCCTCAGAACGTGCGCCATGGCCCGCCTCGGTCCTGCCCCTTATCGCCGGGTACGCAGCGTGAGCGTCGGCAAGACTGAATACGTGGCTCAGACGGTCTCAGACGTCCGCCGAAGTCTCCTTGAGACCGTGGCTGAGCTCATCCCTCGCCCGATAGGTGACGAGCCTGTGCTGGTCGGGATCGACGGAGTCGATGGGGCCGGGAAGTCCCACTTCGCCGATGAGCTCGCCGAGGTACTCAGAGGGCGCGACCGAGCTGTCATCCGGGCGTCGGTGGACGACTTCCACCGTCCCCGTAGCAAGCGATACCGGCTGGGACGGTATTCGTCCCTCGGATACTGGCTCGATTCCTACGACTATGCGGCGCTCGAGGAGAATCTCCTCGGGCCGCTCGGATCCGGCGGGAACCGCCGGTACCGAACGGGAATCCACGACGTTGTCACTGACGAGCCGCTTGATCGACCCTGGAGGACTGCGCCTCCTGGAGCTGTGCTGCTCCTCGACGGCATCTTCCTCCATCGCGACGAGCTGGTCGCAGTGTGGGACTTCTCGGTGTTTCTCGAGGTGCCCGTAGAGACCTCGGTCGCGCGCATGGTCGATCGGGATGGGGCCAATCCCGACCCAAAGCATCCCAGCAACACACGGTATGTCCAGGGGCAGCGGCTCTACCTGGACGAGTGCTGTCCATGGGAGCGCGCGACCGTGGTGGTCGAGAACTCTGACTGGCGGGTCCCAGTGCTCAGAGGTCGCCCCTAACGACAGCGGCCCACGATTAGATGGCCCCAGACCGCCAGTTGCCGGGGCGGATATTCTGCGTGCCGTCCAAGCCGCGGGAGGCGATCCCGAAGGGCGATCCGAGCGCCGAATCCGCGCTTGCTGGGACCAGCGGCTCGGACCAACCCGGAGGACGCCGATCACCCAGTTCTGCGGTGCTCAGCGGCCGCCGCCGGGGCATCGGGACATCGGCTGTGGCTGGCCAGAGCACGCACCTCCGGGGGCCCCGCAACGCTATCCCTTCTCGGGCCACCATCGAGCCGCTACTCGCCGACCCCGACGTCAGCGCTCAGCGAAGACGAGCGCTCGGTCGCAGCCTGACCATGACGTCGACCACTCTCCGGGCCGACCCGAAAAGCACCGAACACCCCATCGGCCTCGACGTCCACGAACAGGTCGGCACCCCCGGAGCCGCCCATATCGGTGGTGCGCCGTCGGGACTCGGGCTGTCCCGGAAGGTGCGAGACGTCGACTGCGCTACCGCCTCCTCAAAGTGGCTGTTGGCGGGCAGTCCCAGACCGAACGAGTGGCCCAAAGGTCTACCCGTGTCGACCAGCCCAGAGCGCCGAATGGGGAGCGCGGCGTGTCCACCACGCACAATGGAGCTGCTCCAATCATCACAGCAGAGATGGGAGGGGAGATCTGTCAGAGGGCCGACGGGTGACCGTGGGCAACGAGCACGTGCCAGAGCTGTTTGAGGTGCTGCAAGGTGACTGAGGCATCCCCGTGATCCGCGAACCGCTCCGGGTCGGTCACCACAAGCCGAGCAGCCCGCCCGACAAGTTCGGCATCGATGCGACCGCTTCCATCGCCCAAACTCCGCGGCGATGCGCTCGCCGAGAGCGCGAACCTCCGGCCCGCGAAAGTGTGCTGGCGCCTCCCGGCCGGCGGACCGCTTCGCGTCGGAACTCTCGCGGCCATCCTCTCCGATGTCGCCGAGCATCAGGGGATTACCAGAGCGGACTTGGAAGAACGACTGTTCGGCTGAATGTCGACGGTTGCCCCACTCTCGCGGCCACGTCGGTGCATCCGGGCGCCCCAGTACGCCGGTTCGCGGGCGTCATGCAAGGAGGGGGATCTCAAGTCCGTCTCGGGCAACGAGTATCTCGCCGTCGTAAACCCTTGCTGCCGCTTCAGCGGACTGCGCTCGGTCGTTGCCTGGCCAGAAGTGGGTGAGGAGAAGCCGTCGGGCACGGGCATCGGCCGCAGCTTGACCAGCCTCGCTCGCACGCAGGTGCATCCTGGGCACGGCCGTCGACGGCGGCGTGCTGACCTGCTGATCCCGAGCGGTCGCCTCCATCATGTAGAGGTCGGCATCTCTTCCGAGGTCGACGAGGGCAGGGTCGGGTCCGGTGTCGCCGGTATAGGCGAGGGTGAAGTCCGCAGAGGAGAGCCGTATGCCGGCGTTCGCCACGAAGTGTGGCAACGACACCGAGGTGAGCTGAAAGGGACCCAGCTCGTACGGACCGGCCGGCAGGGGATGGAGATCGAAGACCTGCCGTAGCTCGGTGTCGTCACCGTCTTGGAGGGCCACCAGCATGGCGTACACCTCGGGCGTCGAGTAGAGGGGGAGAGACGGTGCCCCTCTGCGGCCGAACCACCTCGCACGGAACAGGGCGTGGAGGTCCACCATGTGGTCAGGGTGGTGGTGAGTGACGACCACCGCGTCGAGGCCATCGGCGGACACGGAGCCGAGGAGCTCGAGAAGCCGCGAGAGGGTGCCATAGCCTAAGTCGAGAACGACGCGGTACCCGCGGTACTCAAGTACGTAGCCACTGCAAGCTCCCCCGGGCTCAGGCCACGCGCCGCAGCTCCCCAAGACGACAAGCCGACTGGTCACTGACTCACTGTGTCACGCACTGACAGCGGTTGGCGTTGTTGGAGCACAGCGCCCTCCGCAGTGGGTCACCCATAAGACCGGGATACAGGAACGGTTGCCGCGGGCATACCGCCGGCTCGCGGGGCGCGCTGAGTATCGAGTAACTGAGGCCCTCGCGATAGGTTGACGCTGTGCAGATCTATCGATTCGATCCTGAGGTGTCGATTCCGATCGATCACTTTGGTTCCGACTTCCGCATCGGGAGGCTCACCGGCGATGACACGCAGGGTCGGGTTCAGATCCTTCATCTCAGACCCGGCGGGAACGTGGGGCGACACCGTGCAGTATCTCGCCAGCTCTTCGCCGTGGTGTCGGGCTCCGGCTGGGTGAGCGGAGGCGAGGGGCAACGCCGCGCGATCCGGTCGGGCCAAGCGGCAGTCTGGGAGCACGACGAGGAGCACGACGCCTCGAGCGACGAGGGTCTTATGGCCGTGTGCGTCGAGGGGAGCTTCGAAATGAAGGCGATGGCGGTCACCAAGGACATCATCGTCGTCGATGCCGATCCGCAGTGGCCCGACTGGTTCGAACGAGTGCAGGCGTACCTGTGGCCGGCCGTCGAGAAGATCGCGCTACGCATCGACCATGTGGGGTCAACGTCGGTTCCAGGACTGGAGGCCAAGCCGATCATCGATGTGGACATCGTGGTGGCCGACGACTCAGGGGTTCACCCCGTGATAGACGCCCTGCGTCCGCTCGGCTACCAGTGGGTGGGCGATCTGGGTGTCGAAGGTAGGCAGGCATTCGATACGTCAGGGCATCCCGAACTGCCGCCGCATCACCTCTACCTCGTCGTCGAGAACAACAAGGCGCACCTCGATCATGTACTCCTGCGCGACGTCCTCCGAACTGATGCCGAGACGTGCCGCCGGTACGCCGAGCTGAAGCGGGCCAACGTGGCCATCGCGCAAGGGGATATGGACGTCTACGTGGCGGCAAAGGCTCGCTTCGTGGCCGACATCCTCACCCGAGCACGCGCGGATCGCGGCCTTGAGCCCGCCAGCTACTGGGTCCCGGACATGCTTCGAGTGAGCCAGAAGTAGCCGTCCCATAAGGACGCGCCGTCTTCGAACAGGGGGTATCTCCGACCGCCGGGCCCGGGGACATTGTCGACCTCGCTGCGGGCCTGAATCCTGCGCCGCGCTGTTGACTGGAGATATTATGTGGCGCACAATAGAGCGTGCAGGAGGTTCGGTTTGCTCAGTCTGCCCGAAGGCACCGTATCGGCAAGGCCCACGCACTTGCCGCTCTGGAGAATGCCGGAGACGAATGGTTGTGCCCCCACCGTCTGATGATCTCGACGACCGGCTCGTGTTCGTCGGGATCGATGACCGAGGCGTCGAACTGGAGAACATCGCTGTCCAGCTACCGGGCTTCCTGTTCGTCATCCACGTCATGCCAACACAGTTCCGGAGATAAGAGCGCTATGGCTCGCAAGTACAAGCTGGGACCCGATGTGAAGCCCGGAGAGAGGATCTACGACTCCAAGGGCAACCTGAACGACGAGAACTACATCGAGCGCGCCGTGGAGGACGTTCACCGCCAACTCGGCCGAGGTCGGCCGTCGTTGACGGCACCGGGCAGGATCTCACCTGAGATCAAGGCGCGGGTCCCGGTCGAGCTGAAGGACCGACTGCAGCAGGCGGCCAAGGAGCACGGCAAGCCTCTGTCCGTCTTCATTCGT
>JAJYWG010000011.1 GCA_021791615.1 Actinomycetes bacterium | reverse complement strand
GGAGGGGACAGTTCTGCACGTGGGAGACGGTATGACGCCGAGGTGTATCCCACGAGGACTGTCTGGCGTCCCCGTGGACAGAAGTCCACACTTCCCGGACTGCTGAAAACCTCCACCACCTCCAAGACGTCTGCCGCCTGGTCGGGGCTGAGCGCTCGGAGCAAGAAGTCGTCGATCACGACCACGTCGGTCCTCGCCCAGGCGGCGAGCAGGCGCTGGAGCCTGCCGTCGCCCCTCGCGACCTCAAGCTCGTCCAACATCCTCGGGCCCCGCAGGTAGAGGGCGCTGTGGCCCCTCCGCACGGCGGCGTCGGCGAGCGCGCAGGCGATGAAGGTCTTGCCGACCCCGGTCGGGCCGACGATGGCGATGTCGTGGTGGGCCTTGGCCCAGCCGGCGTCGGCGAGGCCCATGAGCTGGGCCCGGTCGAGGCCCCGCTGGCGGTGGAAGTCGAGGTCTTCGACCACCGCCTCGGAGCGGAGCTTGGCCGCCTTCAGGTAACGGCGCACCCGGCGGTCCTCGCGGTCGGTGAGCTCCCGGTCGACCAATAGGCCGAGACGCTCTTCGAAGCTCAGGCCTTGGTAGCCGGCCTGGTCACGCTGCTCGGCGAGGGCCGCCGCCATGGCGGGCAGCCTGAGCGCATAGAGGCCGTCGATCGTCTTGTTGTCGAGCATTTTGCCTTTTCTTCCTTTCTCTATCGGTAGTAGCCCGGCCCACGGAGGTTCGTGTGCGCGGGGTGGGGTGGGACAGGGGGCCGCTCGGCCGGGAGGGGCTTCGAGTCGAGGCCGTTCTTCAGGACCGACTCGACCGAGCGGTACGAGTAGCTGCGCAGGGCGAGGGCGCGGGCGGCGGCCGCCTCCAGGCGTTCCTTCCCGTAGCGCTCCCCGAGGCGGATGACTCCCAGACAGCTGCGGAAGCCCTGCTCGGGATGGGGGCGGGCGGCCAGGATCTCCTCGGCCAGCTTGGCCGTTGCCGGGCCCGTCCCCCTCGCCCAGGAGATGATGCGCGAGGGCGTCCACTCGGCGTGGCGGCGGTGGGACTCAGGCATGTGGGCCGCCACGGTCGTGTAGCCCGGCCCGTACGCACGGCGGTGCGAGGCCACCCGGCGGGACTTGTGGAACACCTCGACGGTCGTGGCCGACAGGCGGACGTCGACGACCTCGCCCACCAAGGTGTAGGGCACGGAGTAAAAGTGGCGTTCCGAGCGCACCTCGACGTGGTAGTCGATGCCCACCTTGGCGGGCCGGCGGGTGGCGAACTCGTAATGCTTCGCCGGCAGCGGCCGCAGCGCCGGGCGGTCGAGCGCCTCGAACAGGTCGGCGCGCGAGCCCGGGAGGCGCTTGAAGGGCCGGGCGTTCACCCAGTCGACGAGGCGGGAGATCTCTTCGTTGGCCTCGGCCAAGTTTGTGAAGCGCTGCTTTCGTAGCCGGGCGAGCACCCAGCGCTCGACGAGCAGGACACTAATTTCCGCCTTGGCCTTGTCCCGGAAATCCCGAATTCAGGATTACAAGGATAATCACGAGGATTCTGTTATCCCGTTATCCCGAGGACGCGGGGGTGTGGTTACCTGAATGCGCTCGTTGGTGGCCGTGTTTCGTGCGGTGTTGCCCATTTCGGAGTGCCGGTTCCTCGGGATAAAGGTGGTGGGTATGTTCGGCTCTTCTATCGGCTAGGTGAGAGGAGCAGCACATGCAGGTCTCGGTGGGTGAGTTGATCGTTACGGCCGACACGGTGATGGTCGGGTTCGGGCATGCCCCGTCGACGTTGTGGCAATACCGGTGGGCGTGGTCGCAGTTCTAAGTCTTCTGTGCACGCGAGGGCGTCGAAGAGGTCACCGGGGATGTCGTTCCGGTGTTTTTGCTATTCATGGCGGCCAAACAGCCTGACGGGCAGCTCAAGGAGTGGAGACGCAAGCTGTTGCGCAAGTCGGTGCTCGTGTTGTGCGAGGTCGCGGCGACAGGTAGCTACCGGTGGCAGATGGCCCGGCAGTCCCATCCCAATGATGTGCTCAACGCCGTGTTCCGCCCAGTGCAGGAGGACTTCGAACGCTGGCTGGAGCGCCGACGCCTGGCGAGGGCAACGAAAGATCTCTATGCGACGGTGTCGCGCAGGGTGCTGGGGTGGCTACCCGAGCACGGCGTGAGCAGGGTGAAAGACGTCGGCTTCGCGGACGTGTCGGCCGGGATCGTGTTCCTCGGCGGGCGCTACCGGCCGCAGAGCATGCGGACGGTGGCATCCGCGCTGCGGGTGCTGTGCCGCTTCCTGGAGGAGTCGGGGTGCCAGGCAGGACTGTCGAGCGCGGTCCCGACCATGTTCTCGCACCGTGTCGGTTCTGTGCAGGTGCTACCGGCCGGTGGTGTCGATCAGCTGGTCGACACCGCTGACCGGACGACCCCAGCGGGGTGCCGGAACCGGGCGGTGTTGCTTTTGGCGGCCAGGACCGGCCTGCGTCCCGTGGACATCGCGGGGATGCGCCTCACAGACATCGACTGGCGCCAGGCCCGGACCACGATTGTCCAGCACAAGACGAACAGGGTGCTCAGCTTGCCGTTGCTCGCCGATGTCGGCGAGGCGATCGCGGACTACCTGTTGCATACCCGACCAACCGGTGGCGTTGACGACCACCTGTTCCTGCGGCTCCAGGCCCCGTTCACGGGCCTGACGTCGAACGACTTCTACCACGTCGCCGCTCAGGCCTTCACCCGTGCCGGCATCCCCGCACCTGAGGGTATGGGCAGGGGGTTGCGGGTGTTGCGCGCCTCGATGGCGACGAGGATGCTCGAGCACGAGGTGCCCCTGGCGGTGATCTCGGGTTCGCTTGGACATCAGGGGATCGGATCGGCACGCCACTACCTGGCCGCCGATGAGCGCTCGATGCGGGAGTGCTGCTTGGATTTCGTAGGGATCGAGCCGGCGGTGGGGTCATGAACGATCTCGTCTCTGGGCTCTCTGGCCACATCGAAGCGCTGGTCGAGCTCAAGCATGCGATCGGGCTGCCCTATGCGACCTCGGAGCAGCATCTGCGCCGCTTCGACGCCATGTGCGCCCGCGACTATCCCGACGTGGACACCTTGACCCGCGAGATGGCAATGGCCTGGGCATTTGCCCGGCCCGGTGAGCACGTGAACACCCAGTCCCGACGGATCACCCCAGTGCGCCAGCTGGCCAAGCACATGGCCGGTTGCGGCGTCGCCGCCTATGTCATCCCGGTCGGGATCCCCGGCAGGGGGCCCCGCTACCAGCCGCACCTGTTCACCCACCAACAGCTACGGGGGCTCTTCGACGCGGCCGACCGGATCGAGCCATCCCCCTACGGCGGGCAACGCCAACTGCTCATCCCGGTGATCTTCCGGATGATCTACTGTCTCGGGCTGCGACCCGGCGAAGCCCGGCGACTGCACCGAAGCGATGTCGATCTCGCCAAGGGCACCGTGCATGTGCGGCAGTCCAAAGGCCACAAGGACCGGCTGGTATTCATGTCGAGTGACCTGCAGCACTACTGCCGTGCCTACGACAGCGCGATCAACTCCTGGCACCCCGAGCGCACGGCGTTTTTCCCGAACCGCACAGGGCGCTGCTACAGCGCCACGAGCATTGACTCCTGGTTCCGGGAACTGCTCGATGCCGTCGGTGCCGGGCTCGTCGCAGACCCGAGCTCACCACCGCGGGTCTACGATCTGCGTCACGCCCATGTCGTTGAGACGATCAACCGGTGGGCACGTGCCGGGCGGGACCCCGAAGCTCTGGTTACCTACCTGAGCCTGCACCTGGGACATGTCAACGTCGAGGACACCTGGTATTACTTCCATCTCGCAGCCGATTACCACCCGGAGCTGCGTGCCCTGGCCAACGCCGAGATCGAACCGGCACTTCCGGAGACCTCTGATGGCATCCGCTGACCTCTACGGCCTGGTGCGCGCCTGGCTGACCGTGCATCTTCCCCGCGCCCGGCGGCTCAGCCCGCACACCATCCGTTCCTACAAGACAGCCATCAGAACGCTGCTGGACTATCTCCGCGAGACGCGGCAGTTGCCACTGGCGGAGATCTCCTTCGACCTCATCGACCACGCCACCATCGAAGCGTTCACCATGTGGCTGGTCGAGACCCGGCAACTGAGCGTCGCCTCCGCCAACCAACGCCTGGCCGCGATCAAGTCGTTCCTGTCCTACTGCGCAGCCGAAGACCCGGCGTTAGTCGCGATCTGGCTCGACGTGAAAGCGGTCCGAGGCGCCAACGCACCCGCGAATGCTCCCGACGAGCTGGCCATGCCCGCCGTCGAGGCGCTGATCCGGGCGCCGGGACAGAACGCCAACCGTGACGTCAGGGACACCGTGATGATCCTGCTCCTCTTCGACACCGCGGCGCGTGTTCAAGAGCTCCTCGATCTGACCATCGCCGACATCGACACCACACCCGGTCGCGGCCGTTTAACCCTGACCGGCAAAGGCCGCAAAACCCGGATCGTCCCGATCATGGACAAAACCGGCCGCCATCTCGACCATTACCTCGACGTGTTCCACCCCAAGCAACGAGACCGCGACGCCGTGGTGTTCTTCACCACCCAGGCAGGTCGACGACACCCGATGAGCCAGGACAACGTCACCTACCTGCTCAACAAACACGCGGCCGTCGCCCGACAGAGCTGCTCTGTGGTCCCCGAGCACATCCACGCCCACCAGTTCCGACGCGCCCGGGCAATGCAGATGCTGCGAGCCGGCGTCCCACTGCCCCACATCAAAGAATTCCTCGGCCACGCGAACATCGCTACCACCAGCATCTACGCCTCGGCGGACAATCAGATGGTCCGCGAAGCGATCCAGCAAGCAGGCAGCCCCACGCTCGACCCCGCCCCAATCTGGAAAGGAGACGACGACCTGATCCTCAAACTCGCCGGGCTCACATAATTATCCCGAGGAATCACCGCGCGAAGCGCCACAATACTGCTCCAACCCCGCGTCCTCGGGATAACAGAATCCTCGTGATTATCCTTGGGCTTGTAGGCCCTGGCCGGCAATACGGCGACGCCGTAGTGGGCGGCCATCTCCTGGTAGGTGGCGTTCACGTCGGGCTCGTAGCGGTGGGGCTTCGTCACCCCCGAGCGGAGGTTGTCGCAGACGACTATCTCGGGGCAGCCTCCTATGGCCTCGAAGGTGTGCACGTGGGCGGCCACCCAGTAGATGAGCTCCTGGGAGGGGAAGGCCTCGGCGTAGACCAAGCCGCTCGCCCCGAGGGCGGCGACGAAGAGCTCGGCGGCCATGGCCACCTCGCCGGTCTTTTCGTCGTAGACAGGCAGGGTCTCGCCGGGGAAGTCGACGAAGAGCTTCTCGCCCGCCTTGTGCTCCTGGCGCATCGGCAGGTCGACCGTCTGGCGCCAGCGCCTGTAGTGCTCGGTGAACTGGCTGTAGCCCCAGCCGTCTGGGTGGGCTTCTTCGTACTCGAGCCACAGCAGCATAAGCGTCACGCTTTTCTTGCGCAGCTCTTTGTGCACATAGGCCCAGTCGGGAACTGGCTTTTGGGCAGCCGGCGCAGAGGTGGCGGCGTTGAAGAGGAGCGCCTCCAAGGCGTCGTCGTCCATGTCGTCGGGCAGGGGCCAGGACAGGCCCGCCGCCTTGGCCCGCCTCACGTAGTCGGCCACGGTGCTGAACGGCGCCGCGGCCGAGGCCGACACCTTGCGGAGGCTCAGGCCCTCGCCGAGGCTCAGGCGTAGTACATCTCTGACATTGCGCATGGCAGTGTGGGGCCGGGGCACGGCATCTCTCCTTCGGACAGTCGTGGTGGACAGTCCGAACAGGGTGCCGGGCCCCGCTCAGCTCACGCCAGTGCCGGCAGCCTCCGGGGGTGTACGAAAACACCGGAACCGGTGTACGGATTCGACCGGAACCGGCGTACGAAAACCACCGGCGCCATCACGTGACGGTCGACCTCGATGACAGCGAGTACTTGACGCTTCGCGGTCATGCCACCAACTGGTTCGTCTCGGGGTCGGCCGTCCTGCGTGCCTTGCTCGCAGAAATGAGCGAGGACGGGGAACTGGCTGAAAGGATCGCGGCACGGGTGCGGGACTGAAGCCCCACCAGACGTACTTACTGATTCACTGATGTACGGGGTTACGGACTAAAAGACGGTCCCTAGGC
>JAJYWG010000218.1 GCA_021791615.1 Actinomycetes bacterium | reverse complement strand
GGATTGGACCAGTACGAGGAGACGCGCCCGCCCGACGATCCGCACTTGGTGTTGCCCTCGTAGACGAGCACTCCGTTGGCCCAGTAGTTGGCGACGGTGCACATGGACGCCGGAAGCGACGCTGTGGTCGACCAGTATGTGACCTGGGTCCCCGAGCCCTCGACATAGATGCAGACGTCCTGGTTGCAGCCGCTCGCGGTGAGCGGAGAGATCGAAGCCGCCGCGCTCGCAGGAGACGCGGACTGAAGTACCAACAGGAGGCTCGAAGCAACGAGAAGGAGCGCCGCGGTGCTTGACGACACTGCCCGTGAAGGAAACACCTCCGGCGCCCCGACCAGATCGGCGAACGAGCCATCCCTCCTCCCCCTACTACGGCTCATAGGAACGGTACTCCTACGAATGGTAGAAGTCAAGAGCGGACTCGAGGGTCTTCCCTGCCGGAGCTGTCAGTGGAACCCGGCGACCGGCATCCAGGCCACGAGTACGACGAGCGCAGCAAGCGAGATCCCGCTCATCACCACCCTGGGGAGGCCGAGCCGTGGCAGCGGCGTCGAGCCCTCCTGGAGGGCCCTCACCCGGTACGGAAGTGCGGGCACTCTGCCGAACCCCGAGGCGCCGGCCACCAAGGCAGGCGCGCTCGACAGCTTCCCGAGCGCCAGGGCAAGCGCTCGGCGGCCGACGATCGAAGCGGCACTCCGGTCCGCGAGGATCTCTTCTTCGACCAAGTGGACCTCGAGGAGGTCGTCCAAGAGCGGCACGAAGAACAGCCCGCGTGCGGTCACCCTCGCGACCAGCTGGCGAAGCGGCGCGAGCCGCAGGCGATGCAGCTCCTCGTGAGCGAGCACCGCAGCGAGCTCGTCGCGGCCAAGGTGTGCGACGAGCCCCGTCGACACCGCGACGCGCGGGTGGAGCATGCCGATGCAGAGCGCGTAAGGCTCGTCGTCGTGGCGCAGCTCGACGCGCTGCGCTCCGGCTCGCATCGCAGCGGTGGCGAGCTCGCCGGGGAGCCCAGCCTGAGGCGGACCGAGGATGCCATCGGCCTTTCGAACCGAGCGACCGAGCGCGACTGCGCGCACCCCGGCGAGGATCACCGTCGCGCACAGGAGGCCGAGGAGGATCGCGACGGGGACGAAGAGGTGGAACCCGACGCCGGCGATCGGTCTCGTGCACGCCAGTGGGAAGCGGGGCCGGGCAACGCCCGGAAGCCACGCCCAGTAGCACCGGGCCATGGTCCCGAGGCCAAAGAAGGCGACCCCTGCACCCCCGAGCTCGAGGCCAGCTCCAATGCCCACGAGCAGGACGAAGCTACGACCCGGTCCCCTTCGCATCCTCATCCCCCTCTTCGACCAGCTTTCGGAGCTGGGCCGTGAGCTCGGCCGAGCGGACCTCTGAGACGAACGCCGAGACGGCGGCATCTCCGAAGAACTCGAGGAGCTCGCGGCTGCGCTTGCGCGCGCGACGCTCTGCGAACTGGGCCTCGGTCACCTTGGGAGCAAACCGGTAGGCGCGCCCTTCGACTTGGTGATCGACGAGGTCCTTCTTCTCCAGGTTCAACAAGACATTGAGGACGGTGGTGTAGGCGAGCGGTTCCTTGCGCCGGCGGTTCACGACTCGCTCGACCTCGGCAGCGAGTGAGGGGCCGTGCCGCCACAGGATCTGCATCAGCTTGGCCTCGAGCGGCCCCAGTCCCAGGACCTGCGTCGAGTGCGGGCGCGCCACAGCTCGAGCTGGCCTGACGAGACCTTCAGTAACCGGTTGGGCGCTGAAGGAGTAACCGGTTGGGCGCTGAAGGAAACCGTACCGAGCCGGCGCTGCGCCAGGCGCTGGAAGTGCTGTTGTGACCGTGCCCCCACCCGCCGCACCACCCGGACGGGTCGGCGCGTACGTCGACCTGCGAGCCAAGGCCCGCGGCGTTCGCCGCCCGGTCGACGAACTTGGGGTCGATGCCGGGGGGTTGGCTCTCGAGATTGGGTTTGACATCAGAATGTGAGCCCTTACAACAGGCCCTGGGACACGATGGCTAGGAGTTCGTTCGCGTTGAGACCCCACGAACCCACCCCTAAGTCGCGCATTCGACCGTCCGCCTGCGGCAGCTCCACGGTCAACTGGAGGACCGGCTGGCCGTCATTCGTCTGACGTGTTGTCAGCCAGCCGATATGACCGGCGACATCGACTCGACGCGAGCTCGAAGACTCTGTGAGCAAGTACGAGGGATCCCCTGTCACCACCGTCGGTGTGAACAGACCCGTCAGCGCCATCCGCACACAGCCACCGTTTGCGCTCGCGGCCGAAGCGATCTTCACTGTGGTGTATGACCATGTACCTGTGCCTTTCAGCATTGTCTCGGCTGAAATCCCTGCAGTGGGGTTGAACCTCTCTGCGAACCGCACCACGGCTTGGCACGCCTGAGTCACCGAAGCCGTCACGTGGAAGCCAGATGGAAGAGGAAAGGTGTAGTTCGCCAGCCGAATACCGTCGTGAATGCTGAGATGGTAGGAGTTCGAACTCGAGGACCGTCCGGGACCCGGCCCACTCACACCACTGAGACCCAGTGCCACACCGAGACTGGCCGCGACAGCGACGCCTGGAGTCACAACGAGTAGACGCCGGCGGAGACGCCACCAGCGGAACCTGCGGACGGCTTTTTCGAAGGCCCCGGCACTGGGTGCTGGGATGTCCAACATCGAAAATTCGAGGCGAAGCTGGTCCTCGAACGTGTCGTCACTCGACATCGTGAACCTCCAAGTCGGCAGTAGGTAACTCTCGTCTGTCGCTGCTGGACAGAACCCGCTTAAGATGAGACAGCGCACGAGCGGACATCGACTTGACCGTTCCCTCGGGTACACAGAGGACTTGAGCGGTCTCGGACACTGACAAGTCGAGGTAGTAGCGAAGCACCACGGCTTCACGCTGCTTGTAGGGCAGCTGATGCAGTGCTGATAGGAGGTCACGGCGCGCTGCGACGGCAGCGTCGAGGATTTCTCGGCTCGGGGGCTCGCTCTCACCCAGCGGCTCCGTCTCAGGCATCCGGCTCCGGCGGCGGCACTCATTGCGACAGACGTTCACCAGCACCCGCCACGTGTACCCGCCGGGATCAATCGTGCGTGCCCAGTGGCGATAGGTTCTCAGCAAGGCGACCTGCATCGCGTCTTCCGCCGAAGAGCGATCGCCGAGGAGCACGTAAGCCGCTTTCATGAACCTTGGCGCTGTGCTCTTGTAAAAGCGGCGAAACTCCTCGACTGATCTTGCAGCTCCCGTCACACTGTGCAATCCCCTCGGCCTTGCTGCCCTCACACCTTTAATCGACCCCGTGACCGGGCGATCGGTTCCATCGAATCCGTCGTTGCGGAGCGGAGTTCCTGGGTCCCCGTCTCCGTAGGCCGGAGCAATGCCATCCCTCACTGCTCGGTCAGCTCACGCCGCTGGCATCTGGCACGACTCTTCCGCGGCGCCAACCCCCCCGCCAGGTGCGAACAACCGATCGTCTCGGGGGAAGGGCCCAGTGGCTGCCACATCCGCAAGCACAGTTCCAAAGGCAATTGAAGGCAACACGAGTGGAGGGGGTCACCCTCCATTCGTGTTGCCTGCCGCTTGCCGTCGGCGCCCGACAGGGAGGACGCATGCGACGACTGACTGTTTAGATCACTGCCTGCCCTAGAGCGCCGTGCCGTTGGTGCAAATTGTCCCCAGGTTCCGATATGGTGCGGAACTACCCTTCCAAAGGATGTCACAGTAAATGTGTGTTCCAGGCACTGTGACATAGTAACCGTATGTGTGTGTATTATGGTAAGTTGTCGTCGGCGTGTTGTGCACGAATGTAGTATTGGCTTTGTACCTCAACTCCTGGTGCCCTGGAAACGACTTCGGGGTTGTGACGGCGGCCGAAATCTTGACTGTGTAATCGTTCCGCTGGTAGACGCAGACTGAGGCCCAAATGAAGCCTGTGGCCGTTGTGTTGCCCTGTTTGACGCACCACTCCGTGCCGATTGTGGAGTCAGGCCCGGCGGTGGAGTCAGGCCCGGTACTAGAAGGAACTCCAACGCCATGTAACATCGCTGTTGCGGAGACGACATCCCCTGAAAAGGAGTACACGGTTCGGCTGGTTACTACTGTGCCTCCACTAGACGCTCCTGCCGTAGAAGTTGCGCCTACAGTTGACACAAGGCTGACGATGGTCGCTCCTATGGCGAACCGGATGATTCTCTTTATCAACATCGCTCCCTCGCTCCCTCTCTTTGTTTGTGAACACATGAGTGCTTGGTCGGTGCGGTAGTGGAGTTCTGAGCGGAGCGTCTCACCAGAGGCGACCTCGACCTCGTGTCTCACTCGATCGTCTCGCACGGCTTCCCTGGGATCCCCGTCCAGGTGTTACAGAGCTGCGTACCAACGGCGAAGTAGCCGGGGTCCGACCAGTACGAGGACACCTCCGCGCCCGAGGAGCCGCACTTGGTGTTCCCCTCGTAGACCAGCGCTCCGCTGGCCCAGTACTTGGCGACGGTGCACATGGACGCCGGGAGCGCCGCTGTCGTCGACCAGTATGTGACCTGGGTCCCCGAGCCCTCGACGTAGATGCAGACGCTCTGGTTGCAGCCGCTTGCGGTCTGCGGAGAGGCCGACGGCGCCGCGCTCGCAGCAGGTGCAAGGGCGAGCGCCAACACGAGGCTCGAAGCGACGAGCACGAGGGCGGCAACGCTTGACGCCAGTGCGCTACCAACGAGGTACCTTCGGCACCTCGGCCCCCTCGGTGAACGGCCCATCCCTCGGCCCCCTTCTATTTCTCATAGGAGAGTAGCTCCTACAGGTGGTAGAAGTCAAGAGCTTAGGGCGGAACGAATCTTGTTCCCCGACGCCCGCGGGGAGGCCGTCAGTGGAGCCCGGAGAGCGGCATCCAGACCACGAGCACGACGAGCACACCCAGCGAGATCCCGCTCACGTCCATCCTTGAAAGCCCGACCTGCGGCAGCGGCATGGACCCGTCCTGCAAGGCCCTCACCCGGTACGGCAGCGCCAGCACCCGGCCGAACCCCGAGGCGCCGGCCAGCAAGATGGGAGCGCTCGCCAGCTTGGTGAGTGCCAGCGCCAGCGGACGGCGGCCGACGATCGCAGAGGACGTCCGGTCCGCCAGGATCTCCTCTTCGACCAGGTGGACCTCCAGGAGATCGTCGAGGAGGGGCACGAAGAACAAGGCACGTGCGGTCACCCTCGCGACCAGCTGGCGAAGCGGCGCGCGCCGCCGGCGATGCAGCTCCTCGTGGGCCAGCACCGCGGCCAGCTCCTCGCGGCCAAGGTGCCCGAGCAACCCGGTGGACACCGCGATGCAAGGGCGGAGCATGCCGATGCAGAGCGCGTACGGCTCGTCGTCGTCGCGGAGTTCGACACGTTCTGCTCGGGCCCGCATCGCCGCGCCGGCAAGCTCGTCGGGAACCTCGGGCGCACTGGGCCCGAGGATGAGGTCCGCCTTCCGCATCGAGTGTGCCAGCGCTGCTCCCCGCACCCCGGCGAGGATCACCGTCGCGCACAGCAAGCCGAGGGGGATCGCGACGCGGACGAAGGGATGGAACCCAACGCCGGCGATCGGTCTCGTGCACGCCAAGGGGAACCGTGGCCGGGTAACGCCCGGGAACCACGCCCAATAGCACCGGGCCATGGTCTCGAGGCCGAAGAAGGCCACGCCCGCACCGCCGAGCTCGAGCCCGGCACCGATCCCCACGAGCAGGGCGAAGCTACGACCCGGTCTCCCCCTCATCGTCGTCCCCCTCATGGATCAGCTTGCGGAGCTGGGCGGTGAGCTCTGGGTCCGCGCGCACCTCGGCGACGAAGGCCGATACGGCGGCGTCGCCGAAGAACTTGAGGAGCTCGCGACTGCGTGTGCGCGCACGACGATCGGCGAACTCGGCCTCGGTCAGCTTTGGGGCGAAGCGGTAGGCGCGTCCCTCGACCTCATGGTCGACGAGGCCCTTCTTCTCCAGGTTCAACAAGACGTTGAGAACCGTGGTGTAAGCGCAATACCGTTTCCTTTAGGTCGTCGAGGTGATGGCCTCCTTTTCGGGAACCCCGACGACGACCACGGCTTCGTTCGCGGTCTTCGTCGGCTGGGGCCAGTTGCGATGGTGCTGTCGCTTCACCGGGAAGCTCGACATCT
>JAJYWG010000092.1 GCA_021791615.1 Actinomycetes bacterium | reverse complement strand
TACCTCTCCGAGGAGTCCATGGCGGACATGAACCGAACGCGCGAGACTGCCAACGGTCAGCTCGAGATCACGAGCTGAGCACACCGAGCGTCACACTCGAATTCCCACCACGTGACGGGGCTCTATCGGAGGGCCAGTTCTACCCGTACTGCGACGACGGCACATCGCCATCTGCGTTGGCCGCGGTGGCGACCGAGCAAGGAGGACGACAACGGACTGCCCCGTCGAAGCGCCGGCAAGGGCGGCGCCGTCGCGGCAATCACTGAGGACGATCTACGAGTCATCGAGCATCGCCTCACGACCGTGCCTCGGTGAGTTCTGGGCTGGAAGTGCGCGGACGAGGTGTCCACTTCGATCAAGCGATGACGGGTGCCGACGACGCGAGCAATGGTCGCAGGTAGGTACAGCTCAACATTCTTTCGTCAACCCGCCAAGAGCGCGGTGTGGCTGGCAGGTGCCTGTCATGTTTCCGAGGCAGGTGGGTGCGATACCTGCGACAGCGCGTTGGTCCATCCCGGCAACACCGTACTGACGGAAAAGTAAGTTGAGGAGCGTGCACCTCGGGAGGTCACCGATCGCGCAGTGCCCCACGAGCTGATTCAGGCCGTCTCCCGTGGAGTCGTAGACTGAGACCGGCGACGGCAGGTCGGGGCGGTTCCGCATCCCCCGGATCTCACCCGGACGCCACCCCGGCGTCACCGGGAAGCCACCCGGCTGGCGCTGGCGAACGCGAAGTCGAACGGGCGAATTGGGCATGTACCCTGCCCTCTGGTGCGGTGCGCCGGTGTATCGGTCAGAACGATTGGGATAAGGAACTGCACATTGCCCGACACTCCAGAGATTGATGAACGCAGCCAAAGCGACGACGACGGTCGGGAGACTGCGGCTCAGGACGAGCCGATCGTCCAGAAGCGGGACGGGCGAGATCTAGGGAGCTCCTCGACCGATGCGCCCATTCGGGCGGTCGAGTCACCGCCGCCCCCTCCACCCGAATACGAGGTGGTGACGGACAGTGAGCCATGGGATCCCGATGCTTCTCATGTGGGGATCCAATCCGATCCAGTTCGGGTCAGCTCGATAGCCCCGGCCGATGGACGACTCTCCCGCGCCGAACTGCGCAGGAGCAGGTCCAAGGCCCGGCTACGCAGTGAAGCGCTGCTTCGACTGGCGCTGACCACCAGCTTGGCGCTCGTCGTTCTGGTGGGCGTGCTCGTTGCAGTGCTCGGCACAGGCACATCCGGTCTAGGTGGTGGACTTCCGCTCCCAGCACCCAACACGGCACTCGCCCAACGTGTCGATCCGTCGACAGTGATTGCTGACCCGATGGTTCTCGTTGGCAAGAACATTGACTACATGTACACCAGTGAGAATGGAGATGCACCACCGCACATTCCCGTACGGACCTTCACGACTCTTGGTCAGTGGGGGCCTCCCGTGGATGCAATGCCGACGCAACCGGCATGGGCTGGCCCCTGGTTATGGAACCCCGATGTCCGGTACGTCGAAGGACGCTACGTGATGTGGTTCACTGGCCCTGATCTCGGTCATTCGCTTCCGAGGACGGGCGCGATGCCGCGCTGCCTGGGCTGGGCCACGTCGAAATCGCCGCTTGGACCCTTCATACCTTCCTCCAAGCCGGCTGTCTGCCAGTTCAACCAGTACGGGTCGATCGATCCCCGGACGCTGGTGACTCCCGGAGGTCAGGAATGGCTCTACTGGAAATCGGACGACAACGCGGTGCTATCCGAGGGCAAGCCAACGATTATCTGGGCACAGCGCCTGGCGGCGAACGGCATCACACTGCTCGGTAAGCCGATCGACTTGATGTCGAACAGCCGACCCTGGGAGGGGCACATTGTCGAGTCCCCTCAGATGGTCTTGGCCGACGGCCACTATTACCTGTTCTTTTCCGGGAACATGTCTGGTTCCACTTTGAACGGCATTGGTCTCGCAACGTGTGCCGGACCGGCTGGTCCCTGCGACAACTCTTCCGACGGACCTTGGTTAGGTTCGAACACCCTAAGCCAAGGGTTGGGCGAGGAGTCGTTCTTCACACAAAATGGCAAGACGTGGCTGATGTACTCACCCACGGGAGCGGCGCAAACGTTGGCTGTCGCGTTGGTTGCCTTTGGACCTAGCGGTCCATATGTTGCGCAGTTCCAGCACCTTCCATCGGTCGGTTGAGCTCTGTCACGTCACGTCAACCCGCGCTGCGCTCTCAGGACCACCTCGGTCTGGAACGCCGGCGTGATCGGAGTGCGATGGTCGCGCTTCGCTCTCCGGTCAGCATCCACGATCAGCGCACCGAGACGGGGAGCGCTCGTCGTCTGGCGGCCGTGAGGAAGATGGCGACCACGCTCTCTCTCAGTAGGACACTTTCCCATCAATACCGCCCAAGTGCCCGATCCGTGTTCAGGAGCCGGACGCGCGGATCCTTCGCCCTGAGATCACGGTCACGGGTATCTTGCCGACGAGGTGTCGGTCGCCCCCTGCCCAGGGCTCGACACCAGCAGCTTCGACTCGGGCCAGCTCGTCGCTATCGGTGACGACCGATGCCGTGCCGGTCACGAGGACGCTCCAGCCTTCGTGCCGTGACTCGTCCAGGTGATCGACTTCCATGCTAACGGTGGCCGCTTGTTCGAGCACGGTCGCGATGGAGCCGGTGCCGGTCCGGAAGTAGATGGCGTCGGCGACAAGCCGATAATTCACTGGCAGGGCAACTGGTCCCCTCGGTTCGTCGAACACCACGCGTCCCACGCCGCCCGGGGAGAGCCTCTCGAGGCATTCCGCAGGCTCGAGCACCTCCAGAGTCCCAATCACATCTGGACGCCCTCCGCCCGGTGGACGATCCATGCCGCCGCCACGCAGCCAGTGCTCCGAGGTCTGAAGTACCACGGCAAGGCGCGCACACGCCGCAGGGCTCGGTCGGGCGTTTGCCTCCTCTTCGACGTGGCGAAGATACCCAGGGTCCATTCCGGCCCGACTGGCTACCTCCTCGCGTGAGAGGCCGAGCTCCAAACGGCGCTCGACGAGGCGTCGTCCGAGATCGCCCGGGTCAGCATTGGCGTGGGATGTCGAGACCTCCGTCATATCGCTCGCGCACCTTTCCATCACGTTCAACGGTCACTGCCGACCTTCAACCGCTACCGTAGCCAGCTTCGTGGCTTGAAGCCTGGTCAACCTTGGCGCGTATCCGCTGGGCCAGGGTGGGGGGAATGACTGAGTCTGGATCGTGGAGGCGCCCGAGCGAGCTTCGAATCCCCACCAACGAGGTATAGAGAGGAGGGCAGGTCGCGCACGCCTCGAGGTGAGCTTCGAGCAGTGCCCTCTGGCCGGGCTCCAGCGCATCGTCCATGTAGTCCGAGATCTGTCGTCGGGCTTGCCGGCAGCTCAGCGCCACCCCGCGATTCGCCGCGTGGCGTTCGTCCTGATGGGCCAGGAGGTCCACCAGCATCGAGCGACCACGCCGCAACCTTTGCTTGGCTGCCGGTAGACCGATGTTCAAGGATTCGGCAATCTCTGGAACGGTCCAGCCCTCAGCGTCATGGAGCACCACGACAGTTCGATAGGCGAAGGGAAGGTGGAGCAATGCCTCGCGCAGATCCTCCTGCGCCTCCCTGCGCTCGATCAACGTGGAGGGGTTGGTAGGAGCGCGGTCAGGTGGCAGAGCCTCCAGTTCCGGCACGACGGTCTCGAAAGATACGTGACGGGCATGATCAATTGCGATGCGATGGAGAATTCGGTGGAGCCAAGTCCTGAGCGACGTTAAGTCCTGCAGCTGCTGGCGCTTCTCCAGCGCTCGTACCACGGTGTCATGGACGAGATCCTCGGCATCCTGACGGTTGCCCACGAGCGAGACGGCATACCGGTAGAGCCCGGGGCCCTCGGCCGCCACCTGATCTGCGAACGATTTCCCCACTTCGTTGCCACGATCGGAGGATCCTGACGCACCAGATGGCACGGGAGGAGAGGTCACGGACTCGAGTCTGCCACCATCGCCCGACTGTTCGCCCGACTGATCGCCCGACTGATCGCCCGACTGTGCTCACTCGACCACCTCGGTTGATGTGCGACCGGTGTGACCCTCAACGACCCCCGACCCTGCCCGACCCAGGGGAATTCCCGGATCGGGCAGACTTCGGCGACCGGGTCAGCGAATGCTCAGGCAGCCGGACGGGTTCCGACCTGTCCTCGCTCCTGATGGTGCTCCTCCGTCTTGGGCAGCGTGTCGATGTGCAGGATGCTGTAGGCGGGGCAGTAGGCACTCGAACCAGTCAGGACCATCACGGCCGCGCCGACCAGGAGGAGCACCCCCCATCCGCTCGAGAAGCCGAGCACGCCAGCACCGGCCACAGCCCCCGCCGCAAGCACGAAGCGGACGAAACGATCCAGATTTCCAACGGTCCTTCTCATGACTCTCATCTCCTCGTTCTTCTGCCGGTCTTTTACCGGCACCTACTACATAGACGAACGACCGCGTCCATTCGATACATCCCAGCGCGGGCTGGTGGCACGAGGGATCGTGATACGCCATCGCCAGTGGCCGCCGATCTCCTGCCTGCGCAGCCGGATGACCGCGCGCCGGAGGACCCGTCTCGGCTGCGTCTCCGCAGGATCAAGCCCCCGCCAACCGGACGAGCTCGCCAACCGGATGCCCCGCCAACCGGATGCCCCGCCAACAGGACGAGCTCGACGACCGGACGAGCTCGCCGACCGAGCCCCCGCTCGTCAGGAAATACCCAAGGGGGTATATGGGTTGTACGAAGTGCCGGCCGAAAGAGGTGGGACGGTACAGCAATCGGCGGCAGGCCGGAGGACAGCCTGCCTCAAGGACAGGGAGATTGAGATGGCAACGGTAGCGGCAACGGCGGAGAACTTCGAAGAGCTGGTCTCATCCGACGGGATCGTCCTCGTGGACTTCTGGGCATCGTGGTGTGGACCCTGCCGTTCGTTTGCCCCAGTGTTCGAAAAGGCCTCAGAGCAGCATGTCGACGCGAAATTCGTCAAGGTCGACACCGAGGCCCAACGTGACCTGGCCGGGTCACTCGGGATCATGTCGATCCCCACCCTCATGATCTTTCGGGACCGAGTCCTGCTGTACGCTCGCCCCGGCGCCCTGCCCTCCTCGGCTTTGGAGGACCTGATCTCCCAGGTCCGGGCGCTCGACATGGACGACGTGCGCCGTCAGGTCGCGGAGGCCGCGGCAGAGGAGAGCCATCCTGAAGCAGCTGGGACCGGCACTGCCACCGGAGCAACCGCTCGAACGGCGGCGGTACCCGCTCCCTGAAGGCTTCGTCTCACCCGGCGAGGCCTGGTGGGCAAGCCCCCGAGCTCCATAACCCGCCTTTCGCGAGGGACAGTAGGTCAGGTTCGGGCTGACCCGGGACACTCGGCGGCGTCAGTGGTGGCTCAGGGCGTCGCCTCCGAACCGAGCGCAGACCTCGTTGCGAGCACCAGGGTATCGATGGCGGTGCCAACGTCCTCGCCCACCTTCCGGAGGACGTGCTCGGCCCGCTGGACCTGCAGGCCGGGAAGCCACGCACAGACGTCCTCTGGTTCGTAGAGGACCGCCGGGTCCTGGGGGCCTCCAACGCCCTCGGTAAGGTTCATCCGGGCGTGCCCCACCAAGAGCAAGTGGCCTCCGGGCGCAAGGGCATCCGCCGCGTGTCGGCAGACGTCTTGCATCTGGGTGCCGGGGAGTTGGACGTAGGACAGCACGGCCAGGTCGAAGGCCAGTTCAGGCGGTGACCAGGTGACGATGTCGGCACATCGCCAATCCACCTCGCCGGGGTGGCCTTCGCTCAGCCGTCTGGCCTTCTCGATTGCCACCGAGGAGAAATCCACCGCCGTGACCTTCCAACCGCGGCTGGCCAGCCATCGTGCGTTGCGGCCCTCGCCGCACGCCAGGTCGAGAGCCTTTCCGGGCTCGAGCGACGACGTCACCTCGGCGACGAAGACGTTCGGCTCGGCTGACCAGACCAGGTCGCTGGCCCGGTAGCGCTCGTCCCATCCTGAGGCGTCCATGCCTACACGGTACGCGTCGCCGCGCCCCCGGACCCAGCCGCGCCCCCGGACCCAGCCGCGCCCCCGGACCCAGCCGCGCCCCCGGACCCAGCCGCGCCCCCGGACCCAGCCGCGCCCCCGGACCCAGCCGCGCCCC
>JAJYWG010000420.1 GCA_021791615.1 Actinomycetes bacterium | reverse complement strand
ACGAAGTTGCGAAAAGCTTCTATCTGCACTACGGCTTCGTCGAGTCTCCCGTCGATCCCCTCACGATGATGATGCTGTTGCCCGCCGAAGCGTGAGGCCGGATGAACCGGGAGAGTCGCGGCGATGACCTCCACCACGTGCAGCTGGAGTGTTGTCAAGCCGTCGATCAGGGCGTAGGCGCCGGTCAGAAGCCAGTGATGTTCTGGCCACTCGGGGGCCGCGACACACTATGGGCGAGTTGCTGCAACCGCTCGATCCACTGTGGCATCCGGATCGGCCGGTGCGGCATGATCTCCCACGGTGGAAGTGAAGCCAGGGCGGTGGACTGGGTCAAGGGGAGGACGGCGATGGCTGCGCAACTGACCGGCTGGTCTTTCAAGCCCCTTGCTTTCGGCGGGCGCTGCCGTCAGTGCGGTGGGGAGATTCCGCCGAAAGCCGAGGGGTGGCACAACCCGAGCGCCCCGCCGGGACGGAAGGTGGTTTGTGCAGCCTGCTGGCCCCGCTTCGTTGAGTCTGAGAGCGGCGCCCCCGAGCGTCTTGAAAACCACGTGGGCGGCACGTCGACGTTGCGCGACGCCGCAAAGAAGAGGCGCGGTAAGCGCACATGGCAACTGGGAGCGGCCGGCGAGTACCTGCTGAGCCTCACGCTTGCGGAAGAGCTGACCAACGACCAGATAGTGCTTACCGACCGCTCGGTCCCCAACAGCCCGGCGAACATTGACTTTCTGGTCGTTGCCTCGTCGGGAGTGTGGCTCATTGACGCCAAGAAGTGGACGGGCCGGATCTCCTACCGCTCACGCTCCCTTTTCAGCCCTGAGATGCGTCTCTATGTTGGCGGCGCAGATCGGACGGACGCCATCGACGCCATCTACGGACAGGTGATCCCGGTGGCACAGATCATCAACGACTTGTCCGTCCCGATCTTTCCGGCGCTTGTCTTCGTCGAGGGGGACTGGGACGCCAAGCTTCTCTTGCGCAGGAAGCCGGTGCGGCATGACCGTGTCTGGATCAGCCCGCCGAGGATGCTCACCAAGCTCATCAAGGCGCCGGGACCGCTCAGCCAAGAGCAGATCGTCGCTATCGCCCACAACCTTCGTGAGGCGCTTCCAGAGCGGTAGTGACTGGCAGGCGCTACTTCACCTTCGAGGTGGTGTGCGTGCGCGACGAACCGGCGTCAGAGGACACCCTCGGCAGAGCACGCGGGCGAACGGTATGTGGCAGTCGAGCCCAGGATGTCGGTTCACCCGCATAACGCTCCGCGGGGGCGCGCCGACCCTGCCAGGCGCCGACCGGTCAGTGGGGTTTGCTTCCGCTCGGCCTAGTCCTGGCCCAGTCCAGACGCGATGGTGGTTGGTTGCTCCTGTGGGTGACTCCAGCCCGTTATCGTCGGCAGATGGTCGGTCCGCCCGCGCTGGGCCGCGGCGTCGTCGTGCTGAGTGAGCAGAACGCGCCCGCCAACTTCGAGAATGCCGAGCGGGTAGTGATCGACAACCGAGTGCTCGCCGCGCCCGCAGCGATCCTTAGCCGGCTCCACACAGCGTGGCTCACCCGCGAGCCGGTGGTGATTGAGCTTGCGTGCGACCCGGCGGCGCTTCGAACGCCCGAGCTCTTCGGGGGACCGGTCTTCTCCCTCGACCCCTCGTTTCAGTTCCCCCTGGAGCGGCTCCAGTTCCTGGTGTGGACCAATACCTATGACGCCCGCTCTGGCCGGCTCATTTGGTGGCACGCCCGCAAGGTCGCCAAGCGAATGGCTGCCCGGGGTGTTCGCGAAGGCGGTCAAGCCGACCTCCTCTTGTCCGACGGGACGGCCGTCTACGTGGACGGCGGTCCCGCAGACCCACCGGATCTACCGACACGGACGCCGGTGGTCCACCGATGGAGTGCGGAATTCGGGCGTCTCCCCATTGCGGAACACCGATCGCCTTCCGCCGAACTTGCGCCCGACCAGCTGGCCGCCGTCGCCCACCGCTTCGGCGCGGCTCGGGTCGTGGCGCCAGCGGGCTCAGGAAAGACCCGGGTGCTGACCGAGCGACTCCGCCATCTCGTCGTCGACCGCCACGTCCATCCCTCGACCATCACCGCCCTCGCCTACAACAAGGAGGCGGCCGACGAGATGAAGCAGCGCTGCAGTCGCTTCGTTTCCCGGGACGGCCCGAACATCCGGACCCTCAACTCGTTGGGCCTGTGGGTGTGCAACGAGCTGGGCGGCGATGGTCGCCGTGACACCCTCGACGAGTCGGGCGTCCGTGACCTCGTCGAAGAGGTCTTCCCAGTGCGCCATAAGGCTAATGCCGACACCGTGGTTCCCTTCATCGACGCGCTGTCTGCCGTCCGCCTAGGGCTCGCCTCGCCGAACGAAGTGGAAGCGGTGATCCCCGACGCCTCAGGCCTCGCCGAGGGGTTCGAGACCTATCGGGTGGAGCTGCGCCGGCGGCGGGCGCTCGACTTCGACGAGCAGATCTACCGGGCCATCGAGATCCTGGTCTCCGACCCGGCCGCCAGGTCCGAAGGGCAACGCTCATGCCGGCGGATGCTCGTCGACGAGTTCCAGGACCTCAAGCCCGCCCACCTGCTCCTCATCCGCCTGTTGTGCGCCCCGGGCTACGACTGCTTCGGGGTCGGCGACGACGACCAAGTGATCTATGGGTACTCGGGTGCCACCCCGACCTTCCTCATGGGCTTCGACCGTTACTTTCCCGGTGCGGGTTCCCATGCCTTGGAGGTGAACTACCGCTGCCCGCCTGCGGTAGTGGAGGCGGCCCGTCACCTTCTCTCATACAACAAGGAACGGCTGCAGAAACGGATCGTCAGCCCCGAGGGGCGCTCAGATCCCAGGCCCTCCACATCCGGAGCGCTCGCCGCAATGGGTCCGGTCACCGCTGTCGGTGCAAAAGGCGAGAAGCTCGCACACGTAGCGCTCGACATCGTCAAGGACTGGCTCGCCGGTGGGACGACGCCCGACGACGTGGCTGTCCTCGCCCGGGTGAACTCGGCCTTGTTGCCGGTCCAGGTGGCGTGCCTGGAGGCCGGCGTGGCCGTCGTCTCCACGCTCGGGTCGGCGATCCTGAAGCGCACCGGTATGCGCACCGCGCTCGCGTACTTACGCATCGCCCAGCACCCCGACCTCATAGCGCGTGCGGACATCGTGGAGACCGTCCACCGGCCCTCCCGCAAGATCTCCCGCAACGTGGCCGAGATGCTGACGAAGCGACCTCACACCTCGGTGTCCGACATCCGGAGGCTGGCCAGCCGCTTAAGCGGTGAGGACGCCGGCAGGCTCGTGTCCTACGCCAAGGACCTCGAACACGTGGCTGGCGCACGA
Organism: Actinomycetes bacterium; assembly: GCA_021791615.1. The sequence continues at coordinate 2,853 of JAJYWG010000420.1, read as the reverse complement.
AGCACCGCGGAAGCACTGCGGAGGGTGCGCCTTTGGGTCGGGCTCGGGGCTTCGATGGACGAGCTCGACGGCTCTCGAGGGGAGGTGGACCGTTCCACTCACGCCGACGACCTCCTGGCACTGGAGATGGTGGCGCCCCTGCATCCCGACATCGCCACCTTCGAGTCCTGGATCACCGGGATGTTGACCCAACGACGACTCCCTGGGTCGGCGGTGGTGCTGTCGACGGTCCACAAGATCAAGGGCAAGGAGTGGCCACGGGTAGTCGTCTTCGGCGTGACCGAGGGACTCTTCCCGCACCGGCGGGCGGAGGACGAAGAGGAAGAGCGACGGGTCTTCCACGTCGCTCTTACCCGAGCCAGCCTGCAAGTGGCCGTCATCTACGACGAAGAGGCGCCGTCGCCCTTCCTGGCCGAACTTGACGGCTCTCGTCCCCGAGCGCAGACGATCGCAGATGTCCGCAAAGCCGACCGGGAGGCCACCTACAAGGCGCACCATGGATCGGTTGCGACGACACAGCGACGGGAGAGGCGGCGGAGTGCCACGCCATCGGTCGTCGGACCTCGAAGCCGGCGACGAGTCGGGCGACCTCCGCGATCTCCGATCCGGGTCGAAGCCGCTATCGGTCTCGAACTTGAAGTCGGCGGCCAACACGCGCGTGTCGTCGAGCTCCGTCAAGGCGGTGCACTCGTACGGATGGGCGCGATGCGGACCGAGATCAGCTACGGCACCGACGTGCGGGTCGAGGGAAGCCTCGTGACTCTTGCGGCCCCAGTTGCGGGCGGCGAGCTGTCGCCTGAAGGTGAGCGATTGGAGCAGGCGCTGCGTGAGTGGCGGAGCGAGACCGCCAGAGCAGACAAGGTGCCGGCCTACGTCGTATTGAACGATGTCGAACTGAAAGGCGTGGCGATGGCGGCACCGACTTCGTTGAGCCAACTCGGACGGTGTCGCGGGATAGGGCCGATCCGGCTCGAGCGTTACGGGGACGAGATCCTCGCTGTCATCGAACGGGCCTTGGCGTAGAGGAAGACCCGGCAGCTATCGCGGTTCGTCGCGCCGATGGCGAGACGCGAAAGAGCGTGTCCTACCACCGGCGGTAGGTGGTGTTGTCGGAGCGACCGACGTTCGGGGACACCCGGTAGGTGACGGTGCCCTCAGCCAGCGAGGTAGCGGCTCGGGTCAGTGACACGGACGAGGCGGAGATGGGACAGCGGAAACGCGTGGGCCTTGACCCGGAGCACCACCCCGGGCAGTGGCACCACGCAGGCCCAGTCCGTCGGATCCGCCGCCTCCCACGGCAGGTACATGCGAGCGTCACGAGGCTGATCGTCCACTTCGACCTCACAGGTCCTCTGGACGGTCACGTGCTGGCCAGAGTCAGCAAAGCGCGTCTGGAGGAGGATGGACTGCTCCACGAAGTCGATGGGACGTTCGACCTCGGAATCAACCGTGAGCTCGCCGCCGCCGGCCATCTCATGGGTGAGCCCGAAGCGCACGATCTGCTCGCCACCCACCGGAATAGGCCCCCACATCGCGACCTCGCTGCCGTAGCTGATGCTGCGTCTGCATTGGACGCTGGCCGGCAGGCCGTAGAGCGGCGTCGCCGTGGCTCTGAACGCATCCTGGACCTGCCTGGCGCTTGCCGCCGATGCGGACCGGGGATCTCGGCGCCATTCCAGACGCTCGTTCGCCCACTGGGCGAACCCACGGACCTTCGACAACACGGCCCAAGTCTACGATTTGCGGTGAAGAGCGAACAGCCGGCACCGTCCCCGGCCCGGCGGTCGGGGACGGTGCCGGGCTGGCACGCTTTGAGCGGTAGGGGGCACCTCAGGGGCTGCCGAATAGGCTCTCTGGAACCTCTAACGGTGACGGCGATGACGGCTGGCCCCGCAACAGAAGTCGCGAGAGAGCGCAGTGCCCGCGCCTCTGCGGGAAGCGGTCGACCGACCTCGATCGTTGCGCAGACTTTCCTGCTGTCGGCCCATCTGGTGTAGACCTTCATGTCGCGGAGCACGACAGTGCCGAGGTCGTTTTCGGCCCACCACTCGAAAGCTGTGCCGTCGATCCGCCGGCACAGCGCCGGCCCTGAGGTAGCCTGAGACTGTGCCGTTCTCTGATTCGGACCCGCGAGAGCTCAATCGACGGGCCGCAGCCGTCAACGAGATCCTCGGACGAATTGGGCTGTCTTCCCGCGATGCCACCGAGTGGTGGAACTTCTCTGCTTACGAGGAGCTTGGCGGGAGGACGGCGACGCAGGCATGGCTTGCGGGAGACCACCATGCCGTCGAGAGGTTGGTGCTTTCCTGGTATGAGCGGAGCGAGACCGCGGCGCGGCGAGCGCGAGGGGACGAAGCGTTTCTCAGGATGCTGTCAGAGCGGCGCCGGGCAATTGCGGCCGAGTCGCCGGGGCGCCGCACTGCCTGACAGTGCCCCTCGGGAACATTGACGCTCTCTACGAGTGGGCAGTCCGAGAGCATCCAGAAGGCAGCTTGTGCGTCACCGTCACCTTCTGGATAGCGACGGAGCTCAACATGCGAGGCTGGGCCGCTCCCTCCGTCCCGATGCTCCCCCACGAAGGTGAGCCCACCGAAGTCCGCATCGTTGTCATCCCCGGCACGACAGTCACGGTCGTCTACGTGCACGACCACGAGTCGGAGAGGGTAGACCTCCTGTGGGTAGGAGCGGGACAGGGGACCACTGACTGACTACCCGGCGTTCTGGCGCACGTCGGCCCGGCGGACCTGTGTGGTCGGGGGGCGCCAAGCGGCGCGGTTCCCGCTGGTCAGGCGACGGCCCAGAGATACGTACTTGCCCTCCTCACCTCACCTTGGCCAGCTTCCACGAGCGGAC
>JAJYWG010000448.1 GCA_021791615.1 Actinomycetes bacterium | reverse complement strand
CGGTCCGAGGCCCGCTCCTCACAGTCCTTCAGGTCGAGAGCGTGGCGGGCGTCGAACTCGGACGCCGTCGTCTCGGCCACCAAGGCGGCGAAGCTCGTGGCGAGGGGACGCGCCGCTGCCGGCGTGACACCACAGCCGACGAGCTGGCGCCGGAGCTGTCTCACGTAGCGGGCCTGCGGCGGCGGGACCGGGGTCAGCGCGGCGATGGCGAGCGCCTGGGAGACGACCGGCTGGAGCCCGAGCAGCGTGCAGATCTGCTCGTCGGCCCAGTCGGCGAACATGAAGGCGACACCCTGGTGCACGAGGTCCTCGCCAGCCGGGGCGTCGTCGCCGTCGACCATGTGGCACAGCGCCGAATGGACCGCGTCGGTGTCCGCCTCGATGACGGCGAGCAGGTCGTCGCGACAAGCCAGGTCGACGGCCCGACGTGGATGAGGCAGCTGGAACGCCATGGCGAGCGTCGCTGCGCTGAGATGCACCCTGCCGCAGGGGCGGAGGCCCCTGGCGTGCGCACCGAAGCTGGCGATGGCTGCATCGCTCCTGTCTTCGTCGAGCCTTTCTTCACCGGCATGGCCGTCTTCGGTCTCGAGCGTCGTTGCGGCAGGCGGCTCGTGTCTGCCGGCGTCCATCGTCAGCACCTCCCGGCGGGCCCTCGCCCACGAGCGCCGGCGTGCGGTCGTGCATGCCTGCTTGGAGGAAAGGAACTGGCGAGCCCACCCCGAGAACGACGCTCCCGCGGCGAGACGGGCGAGGTCGAGCTTCGGCGGCCGGCCGACGCCGACGATCGCGTCGTACGCGAGGTCGTACAGAGACTCGATGAGATCCGCGGCCTCCTGGCGAGACAGGCACAGCCGCCGGACGACCTGTTCGACGATGTCGGCTCCGTGCAGCAGCGCACTGATGCGCCATCTCGCCTCCCGCTCCGAGAGCACCCCGGAGCCGACGCTGGCGGCGATACTGCTCGCCTCTGCGTCTCGGAGCTGGCCGGCTGCACTGCATTGGGCGGAGCGCATGCCCTCTTAGAGGGCGGCGCACCGGGCGACCTCCTACACGCGAAGGGCGCTGCCCCGCATCTCCTCGAGCTCTCGGATGCGGTGCGAGTCCAGCCAATCCGCCAGACGATCGCCCAGCCCACGGGCAAGTAGGCAGGTCCCACGGGCGTCGGACAGGTTGTAGGCGGCGAGCTCGTCGGCTGAGAGCTCTTGCATGCGCCCCCGGTCGACCTCGATCATCTCGATGCCGCCGAACGCCCGTGCGACCGGCTTGAGCGACCAGGACACACCGAACTGGCTGGCGTAGAGCCGATAGGCGTAGGCGATGTCGGCATGCACGTGCCGGCCGACGTAGGCCCGGTAGCCGCAGGTGTGCGGCGGCGTGAAGTCGTACTTCGGGACGATCGCCGGGTCGGGGACGAGCGTGAACGGCAGCTCGACGCCGAGCGCCTCGGCCCTGGTGGCAAGGAACGGAAGGTCGAACACCGCGCTGTTCCAACCGGCCATGATCCCGGCCGGCAGGCGGTCGACGAGTCGGGCAAGCTCGAAAAGAAGCTCCCGTTCGTCCTCACCGGCGATGCAGGACTTCTCGGTCAGCGACCAGACGGCGACCGAGGTGACCCGGGAGACGCGCGGGTCGAGGCCGTTCACCGTCGTGTCAGTCTCGATGTCGAAGCCATAGACGGGTCTCACGCCGCACCACTTACGGCTCCACGGACCTGCACGTGGCGCCGGGCGACCTCTTCCTCGCCGAGGCCGCTCGCGCGGTTGGCCAAGCAGCCAGGGCACTCGTCGACCGGCTTCTCGACGAGTCGCCGGCCCAGACGCGTCGTCTCGGTTCGCAGCAGACGTGGCACGAGCAACTCGAGGCGGTGCACGAGCTGTTCGAGGTTGCGTTGGGCCACCTCGTCGTTCGGGGCGGAGGCGACGAGGTGGTACTCCACCAGCTCTGCGAGATCGTCGATCGAGTGAGGCATAGTGCTTACGCCGCGCTCTCCGCGGAACTCTCCATGCCGAGGTCCTCGACGTGCTGGACGACGCGAACCTTGCCCTGGCCGCCGTTGTACTCCTGTACCTCCACCCACACGACCACGCGGTGACCCTTCAGCTGCTTGAGCCTGGCCCACATGGCCGCTCCGTCAGGGTTGTCAGTCCGAGTGGTTCTGGCTTGCTCGATGCTGTCGGGGTGCTGCTCGGTCGCCTTGGTGCGCAGGTTGACGACGCCCCTCGTCGAGCTGGGTTCGAGCTTGCCGCCCACGATGGTCGCAGTGAACACCTTCGAGTTGGCGATTCCCTGGACCCGTCGTGCCACACGTGAGCGGTCCGAGCACAGGACGGTGATCTCTGCGGCCAAGTCGCTCACCCGGTCGAGCCAGCCCGGCCGGTCGTCGCCAACCGGTCCTGCGGCTCCGACCGCGGCGAGGATGATCTGCTCAGTCGTGATCCGATCCATGATGCCTGCTCCCTGCTCGAGCCTCATCCGAGGCACACCGCCACCGTGGCGGTCATCTGTTCTGTGCAGGGGGCGCGGAATCGGGTCGGGTTAGGGATCCTCCAGCGGACGCCCAGCTCCTCGAGCTGGCGAATGCGGTCGAGAGCGAGCTTGCCGGCCTTGTAGTCCTTGCGCCGGGTGCTCAGCCACGAACCGAGCCGGAAGCCGTCGGGGGTGGTATAGCTGCACAGCACGTCGGCGTCCCCGTGCTCGGTGACGTAGGCCCGAAGCGCATCTAGTCCGTGCTTGAAAGCGGCATCGTGCTGTTCCCATACCACACCGATGGCCTCGAGTCGGCACACACGCTCTGGAGTGAGCCGGCCGACTTTGTAGTCTTGACGACGGGAACGTAGCCATGCACCGAGCCGAAAACCATCAGGAGAGCGGTAATGCTTCGGCACGTCGGCGTCACCATTGTCGGTAACATAAGCCCGGAGCGCCTCGAGCCCCCGCTCGAAAGCGACATCGAGCAGGTTCCAGACCACACCGATGGCCTCGAGTCGACGCACACGCTCTGGAGTGAGCCGGCCGACTTTGTAGTCCTGACGACGGCTACGTAGCCATACACCGAGCCGAAAACCATCAGCGGTGGTATGCCGCAGTGGCACATCGACGGTTCCGCGCTCGGCCAGATAGAACCGCAGGGTCTCGATGCCTAGCTCGAATGCGCAGTCGATCGGGTTCCAGACCACACCGAGCGTCTCGAGCTGGCGGGTTCGCTCTGGCGAGAGCTTGCCGATCTTGCGTACCTGGCGCTGGTGCTGCAGCCACAACCCGAGCCGGTAGCCGTCAGCAGTGGCGTGCCGCAGTGGCACGTCGGCGTTCCCGTGCTCGGTGACGTAGGCCCGGAGCGCCTCCAACCCACGCTCGAACGGGCTCCTCGACCGCTCGACGACGAAGGCCACGAGCGCGTCAGCCACGTCCCTCGCTTCCACCCGTCGGTCCCCAACGACAGAGACGACGACCGAGCCGGTGTCGATGTCGACCCCACCGTCACGCCGGCGGACGATCGAGCCCCGTGGCCTGGTGACTGAGCTGGTGCTGGTGTAAAGACCGCCGACGGCCTGCTCACCGCCGCTGGGCTCACCATTGTGGGGATCGTTGGCGCCAGGATCAACGATCTTCTGCCCCTCTGCCCCACCGAGAGTTCCCCCGCCAACTGCACCACCGTCACGATCCGCCTCCTCACGCTCATACGCCTGGTGCTCGCGCCAGAGCGCGGCGAGCTTGCGGTTCACCGTCGACCCGTGGGCGTCGAGCGCGGCCACGACCTTCAGCACGGTCTTGAAGTCGCCCGGGTGCTTGTGTGGGTCCTGGCCCGCCTTCACGACCACGGGCACAACGATGAAGGCGCTCTTTGCTGGGTGGGCGGGGTCGATGCGCATGGCCCGCCCGGCGGCCTGGACGATGTCGACAATCGACTCCTTCGGGTCCAAGAACGCGACGGCGTCGACGGCGGGGATGTCGATGCCCTCGCCGAGGCACCGTGCGTTGCCGACGAAGGCCCGACGCCCCTCACCCCGGGCAGCGGCGAGGAAAGCGATCTGCTCGATGCGGTCCTTCACCTCGCTCGCCCCCGAGACGAAGGCCGTCTGGACGGGCTCGGACGGCACAGAGCCCTCCGGCGCCCAGGAGTGGAGCTGTCCGACGGCAGAGGCGATCTCTTCTGCCCGGCGGAGCGACGAGCAGAAGCCGATCATCGACCATGCGTCGATGTCGGGAGCCGCCATCGCCTTGCCCACGGCGACGGTGCGCACGAGGTCGTCCACCCTCCCCGTCCCGCCACCGGGGAGGGTCACGTGCCGGGTGGAGGCGAGCCCGGCCTTCCCGAAGCGCTCGGCCACGACGTCCTCGTCGACCATGAGTGCGACGACGTGCGGGCGGGCGAGCACGCCGGCGTCCACCGCCTCTGCGAAGGAGAAGTGCCCGAGCACCGGGCCGAAGAGCGCCTCGTCGTCCATCCCCGCCCAGGTCAGCTCGCCGGACTTGGCCTCCTTCGGCACCCGAGGGGTGGCCGTCGTGAACAGGCGCTTACGGGCAGGCACAGGGGTGATCGGGCGGCCGGGCTGACCAGACACCAACGTCTCCGCATCGTCGTGGAGGACGGCCGCGTAGGGGGAATCGAGCCTCGTCGCGCAGTGGTGGGCTTCGTCAGCGACGAGGAGGTCGAGCGAGGTGTCGAGCTTTGCCAGGGCCTCCGACACGACGCAGGCGGACTGGTAGGTCGACACCAGCACGACGAGACCGGGGCCGCCCTGGTTGAGGTGGTCGGCGACGACGACCGCGTCCTCGGTGACCACGACGCCGAGACGGTGGGCGAGCTCGGCTGCGGTCTCGTCGTCTGGTCGCCCGACAGATGCGTCCGAGCAGACGACGAGCGGCGCGGACGCCCAGGGCAGGGTCTTGTCGGCCATCGCCAGCCACTCGGAGAGGACCTGGTCGGCGAGGTGGATGGAGGGGACGAAGATGCCGACAGTGAAGGTCGGACGCCCGGCCGCCAGCTTCTCGGTGATGCGCAGGCACATCTTCGTCTTGCCCGAGCCGCAGGCGGCGATGAGCTGGCCCCGGTCATGGCGCTGCAGCCCATCGACGACGGAGCGAATGAGCCGAGGCTGGTGCGCCCAACGCGACGGCTGGGGTGCAGTGGTGGAAGCCATGCCCTTCCTGTGCAGAGGGCGCAGAATCGGGTCGACCGTTCGGTCTGCAGCACTTGGTTGCCCGGGCAAGCACGGGGACCCGAGATCGAGCTGGGACTACGACGACCCCGCTGCGGCGATGCGCAGCAGCCCGCTGTCCCGAAGGCGTGCAGCTGCCGAGGCGTTGAGCGAGGCGGCTTCCGCGCAGAACGACGACCAGAGGTCCCATCCAAGTTGCAGGCCGGCGACGAGGTTTCTCCGAACCGAGGACGAGTTCCCACTGTATGGCAAAGAGGCTGCGATCTTCTCTCGTTCCCGGTTGAGACGAGCCTGCCACGATTCGGGAGCCGAATACGGCTTCCCGTGACTTTCGGCATCGATGCGACCAGCGAGCCACCGGACGAAGCCACCGAACACCCGACGAAACGCACCGTCGACACCTATCCGATAGAGCGTATTGATGTCGTCGCTGGACACCGGATCGCACATCTCGACGACGAGCAGGCGCTCGCGCGTCGACTCCAAGAGCCAGTCCACCGGCCTCGTGGCGGTGAAGATCATGAGCGGGGTGCAGTAATCGCCGTGCCTCCCGGGCGGACGCATCCCCGGCGCCTGGTAGCTCCGGGAGACGAGTGCCTCGACGACTGCAGCGCACCTGTTCTTCGACATCGAGAACGCAGGGGCTCTGAGGTTGTCAACGACAAAGACGCTGTGGTGAGTCTCGTTGCCGTAGGTCTCGAGCGCCGCGGGGGTGCTGTTGAACGTTTGGATTATGCGGTTTGGCTCGGTGGTGATCGCCGACAACAGGGACTCTACTGGATATCTGCTGTACCGACCGGTGACGAGGATCCCGGCGGCCGGCGGTACGCAGCCAGAAAATGCAAGCGCCAAGCCGGCGAGCAGAACCTCCCAAACAGTGCAGGCGTTCTCGCTGAGATTGGCTTGGGCCAACTTGATGTCGTCCTCGCTGGACGAAGCCTCCGCCAGCTTGATCGGTTTCTGCACCGGCGCAAACCCGGTCCTTCAGGGCCGGGTAAGCCGGGTCACCCGATCCTGAGCTTGCTGCACAGATAGAGCCGTGAGCATCCGAG
>JAJYWG010000449.1 GCA_021791615.1 Actinomycetes bacterium | reverse complement strand
GGTGCCGAGCGGCAGGAAGGCGTCGGTGTCGAGGACGCGGTGGTAGGTGTGTACGCAGTCCCCGGCCGCGTACACGCCCGGCAGGTTGGTGCGCATGCGCCGGTCCACGGCGAGCGCGCCCCGGGCACCGAGGGTCGCCCCCGCGGCGGTGGCGAGGGTCGTGTCGGGGCGCACACCGACCACGACCAGCACCAGGTCCGCGCTTCGGGCGAACCCCCCGGCGCCGCTCACGTGCAGTTCCTGGCCGGTCTGGCGGATCTCGGTGACGGTGGTGTCGGTGACGACTTCGACGCCGTGATCGACGAGGGCGGCCTCGGCGAGGGCGGCGAGCTCGGGGTCGACGGTGGGGAGCACCTGGGGGAGGGCTTCGACCACGGTGACCGCCAGGCCCCGGACGGTTAGCGCGTCGGCCATCTCCATGCCGATGTAGCCGGCGCCCACGATCAGAGCCCGCTCGGCGGGGCGGCGGGTCAGGGTGTCGGCCACGGCGAAGGTGTCGTCCATGGTGTGCAACAGGTGCACCCCCTCGGCCGCACCGAGGCGATCCAGGCCGGTGATCGGGGGGCGGAGAGGGGTAGCCCCGGTGGCCACCACCAAGGTGTCGTAGCCGAGGGTTACTTCGGCGCCGTTCGGGTCGGTGACGGTGAGCTTGCGGGCGGCCGGGTCGATGTGCCGGGCGGTGTGCTCGAGGAGCAGCTCCAGCCCGGCAGCCTCAAGGTCGGCCTGGCTACGATGGGCGAGGGTGTTCCAGTCGGGGACCTCGCCCGAGAGGTGGTAGGGGATCCCGCAGATCGAGAAGTTGGGGTAGGCGTCGGCGACGACCAAGGTCGCCTCGACGCCGGGGGCGACCTCCCGGGCTCGCAGGCCGGCACTGATGCCGGCGTCGCTGCCACCGACGATGAGCAGACGGGTCATGCCGGCCGCCGCTCGTTGCGCCGACGGCCACCGGCGATCCCAGTGGCGGCTTGCCAGGCGTCATCGCAGGCGACACAGCGCACTCGTCGGGCGGGGGGGTCGACCGGGGCCTCGCGGACCTGCGGCTCGACGCGGGTCAGGTGGTGGGTGCGCACGACCAGGTGGTCCTCGCAGACCCCGGCCCCGCAGTCGGCGCACACCGCCACGGCGGGCGCCAGGAGTTGACGGTCTCGGTTGCAGTCCAAGCAGTACATCGGCGGTCTCCTGACAGCGTCTAGTGGATGATGGTGACCCAGCCCGCCAAGGCGAGGAGGGTGACGGTGAGGACGGGGACGGTGAGGACGATGCCCTGGCGTAGGTACTGACCCCAGGTGATCTTGATTCCCTTGGTGTCAAGAACGTGCAGCCACAACAGAGTCGCGAGCGAGCCAATTGGGGTGAACTTCGGGCCGAGGTCCGCGCCGACGACGTCTGCGTAGACCAGGGCGCGATGGGCCGCACCGGCGACGTGTGCGCCGTGCACCGCGAGCGCGGCGACGAGCGTGGTCGGCATGTTGTTCATCACCGCCGAGAGCCCCGCGGTGGCGAAGCCGCCGACAAGCGTGGCCGGCACCACACCAGCGTGGGCGGCTGCCCGCATCAGGTCCGAGAGGTAGACCGTGAGCCCGGCGTTGAACAGGCCGTAGACCACCAGGTACATGCCAACCGAGAACACCACGATCTTCCACGGCGCCTCGCGCAGCACCGCCGCACTGGAGAGCACCGGGGATCTACTGGCGAGCGCGAGAAAGGCCGCTGCGATGATGGACGCGGGGATCGAGACCGGGAAGTGCAGCGGCTCGGAGGCCAGGTAGCCGGCCAGCAGCACCCCGAGCACCACCCAGCCGGCTCGAAACAGGCGAGGGTCACGAATGGCGCTCGACGGTGCGGGCAGTTCCTTGGTATCAAAGCGGGTGGGCAGGGAGCGGCGGTAGAAGACCACCAGCACCCCGACGGTGGCGGCGAAGGATACGAGGTCGATGGGGGTCATGGTCGCGGCGTAGGTGACGAAGCCGATGTGGAAGAAGTTGGCGCTCACGATGTTCACGAGGTTCGACACCACCAGCGGCAGGCTGGTGGTGTCTGCGATGAACCCGGCGGCCATCACGAAGGGGAGCGCCTGGCGCCGGTCGAAGCCAAGCGCGCGCATCTGCTGGTAGACGATTGGGGTCAGGATCAGCGCTGCGCCGTCGTTGGCGAAGAACGCGGCGACCAGCGCCCCGAGGCCGAGTAGGTAGAGTAGCGCCCGCTTCGCGTCGCCCTTGGCCCTGGCGAGCATGTGTAGCGCGGCCCACTCGAAGAACCCGATGCGGTCCAACACCAGCGAGATGACGATCACCGCCACGAAGGTGATGGTGGCGTTCCACACGATCCCCCAAACCGTCGCCACGTTCGCGAGGTGCACCACCCCGAGCGCCAGGGCGACCACCGCACCGCCCGCGGCCGACCAGCCGATGGACAGGCCCTTGGGTTGGGCGATGACCAAGATCAAGGTGACGACGAAAACCACCACCGCGACCGCCGTCAGGCTGGCGCCGCTCAGGCTCAGCACAGCCTTCCTGCCCACCACGCCTGGAGCAACGCCTGTCGGGCGAGCACCCCGACCAGGTGACCCTTCTCGTCGGTGACGGGGAGCACGCCGGCGTGGTGGTCGGCCACGACCTCGGCCGCAAGGTCGAAGCGCGCCGAGACATGCACGCTTGGCGGGTGGTGGCGCATGACCTCTGAGACACGCTGAGCCTGGATCAGGCGCAGGTGCTTGGCGGCGCTCCGTTCGCCTGCGAGCGGCCAGAACCGGGCCACCTCGGCCTGTTGTTCCACCAGATGCGGGTCCCCTGCTAAGACCAGCAGATCCTCCTCGTCCAACAGGCCGACCAGGCGGCCTGAGTCGTCAGTGACGGGCAGGGCGACCAGACCAGCGCCGATCAGCGCCCCTACAGCGCTTCGAAGCGCGTCGTCGGGCTGGACCGGCGCCGGGGATTGCGTCCTCAGCTCGCCCACCGTCACGCAGGTTGCCGGATCGCTCATCTCGCTCACGGGGTCCTTCCGGCGCCGGCCAGCACCGCCAGCCGCTCGGCGCCGACGGGAGGTTCGGGCTGCCAGCCAAGGGTCCACACCCGCTCGGCGAGGAGACGCACCCGCTCCAGCTGGGGGCGTTGCAACCCGGCGCGGGCTGCGAGCACCGGGTCTGCGGTGCCGGACGGGTCGAGGGTGTTATTCACCACCCAGCCATAGGGGGCGATCCCGGCCCGGGCGAGGTCCTCACCGAGGCGGGCGGCTTCGGCCACCGGGGTCGTCTCGGCCAGGGTCACCACCACGACCTTGGTGCGCTCGGGGTCGCGAAGCGCGGGCAGCAGGCCCGCGACCGCCTCGGGCACGACCCCGGTCGAGCGGGCCAGCTCTTTGTGGTAGCTCTGGGTGGCGTTGAGGAGCAACAAGGTATGCCCCGTCGGGGCGGTGTCCAAGATGACGTGGCGCCCATTCGTGCCCGCGGCGGTCTGGGCGAAGGCTCGGAACACCGCGATCTCCTCGGTGCACGGCGATCGCAGATCCTCTTCGAGCACCGCCCGGGCGTCGCCATCGAGACCTTCCGCGCCGGCGAGGACCTCGGCGGTATAGCGAGCCACCTCGATCTCGGGGTCGATCCGCTCGACGCGCAGCGTCTCGGGCAGCCCGGTGCCGACGGTGGCCGCCAGGTGGGCGGCGGGGTCGGTGGTCGACAGGGTCACCGCCTCGCCCCGAGCGGCGAGGGCCACGCCAAGCGCTGAGGCGAGGGTGGTCTTGCCGACCCCGCCCTTGCCCATCACCAGCACCAATGACGGCCCGGAGCGGACCAGGGCTTCGACCAGGTCCTCGATGCCTGCCGGAGGGTCCTCTGTGGTCCCCCGCGCTGCCCCCGGGCGCAACGTCGGCACCGCTGATCGCTGCGGCCCGCTGGGCTCACCACCGGCCAGGGCGGCAAGGTCGTCCAGCCCGGTCAGTTCCGAGCCCATCAAGCCCACCCCGAAACGCTCGAAAGGTAGGCCCTCGAGGCTGGCGCAGGCCGCCCAGGCACGTTCCTGGCGTCCGGCGAACGCCCTGGCCAGGCCGTCGCCGGGGGAAGGCTCGGCGAGGATCCCGTTGACCACCAGGACCTGACGGTCGAGGCCGCCGCCGGCCAGCTCGGTGCCGGTGCGCGCCGCTTCGCCGAGCGCGCCGTCCTCGGGCCGGGTGACAAGAGCCACGGTGGTTGCTGCCGGGTCGCGCAGCGCGGCCAGCGCGGCCGCGTACTGGGCTCGCTGGCCCTCCAGCGCCGAGAGCGGCCCCAAGCAGCTCACCCCGGCGTCGTTGGTCGAGAGGAACTCCTCCCACGCCCGGGGCAGCTCCAACATCCGAAGGGTGTGGCCGGTCGGGGCGGTGTCGAAGATCACGTGGTCCACCCCGCCGGGGACGCCCGGTCCGTCCTTGCCGAGCAGCCGGGTGAACTCCCCGAACGCGGCCACCTCCACCGTGCATGCGCCCGACAGCTGCTCTTCGATCGCGGACAGCGCCGAGGCTGGCAGCACTCCCCGGTAGGGGCCGACCACCGACTCGCGGTAGGCGGCCGCGGCCGCCAAGGGGTCGAGGTCGGCCACCCACAGCCCCGCCACCCCCGCAACCGGGGTCGGCCGAGCACCCACCGGCTGGGCGAACACGTCGGACAGGTTCGACGCCGGGTCGGTGCTCACCACCAACACCTGCCGCCCCCTTCTGGCCAACCCCAGCGCGCTCGCCGCGGCGATAGTGGTCTTGCCCACCCCGCCCTTGCCGGTGAACAGCACGAAACGGGTGTCCCAGCCATCGAAGACCAACCGCGCCAATCCCGCGAGGCCGCGGTCGGCTGCGGCGGCCATTAGCAGCACCCCGACCCGGGAGCGCACCCGCCGCCGACCGTCATGTCCGGCTCCTCAACCGGCACCGTTTCGCCGACGGCCTCCGCCAGCTCGTCGCGGCTCGGGTAGCGGCCGTAGACAAGGATCCGGTCGCCGACCAGCACTGCCGGAAGGGCCTGGTCGCCGAACGCGGCAAGCATGCCTGCCACCTTGGCGTCGGCGGCAAACGCCGCGGGCTCTTGCGCCAGGTTGAAGCGGGTGACGCTCACTCCCCGGTCAGTCAGCCAGGCGAAGTCGGCCGCCGCCTGGGACAGCGCCGGGTCCACTGACGGCCCGCACACCCCGCTCGCACAACACAACGGCGGGTCGTACACCCGCACCTCAACTCCTGCAACGCCCACGTTCATCGCTCCTCTCTTCCGGACCGACACCAAGCGGCATCGACGTTGGTCAATATAGCATGCTCCAGCGGAGCATCGACCAATGTCAATGCCGGGGCTGTAGGATGAGCAGCGTGACCACGGCCCTGCGGCAGCGAAACCCGGCGAACTCGCCCCAAGAGATAAAAGACGACGTCTGCTGGCCGACGCTGTCCGAGGCCCCGCTCGGACGGGCAGAGGCCGAGGCCATCGCTGCCCTGCTACGAGCGGTCGCGGACCCCGCTCGCCTGCAGCTGGTCAGCGTGATCCAAGCCGCCAGAGACGGCGAGGCCTGCGTGTGCGACCTCGTGGCCCCGCTCGGCCTGTCCCAGCCGACGGTCAGCCACCACCTCAAAGTGCTCCTGGACGCCGGGCTCGTCACCCGGTCCCGACGCCAGAACTGGGCGTACTACCGTCTCGTGCCCGAACGCCTCGCCGCCCTCGCCCAGCTGCTCACCCCACCCGTCGGGCCGCCCAGGTGTCTCGACCAGCCCGTCCAAGCAAGTACGCAGCCGGACTGAGACCGAGGTGCGGGAATGGCCGGTCATGTGGTGTGCTCCCCGGCAAGCAACGAGCGGCTGTGCTGCGCGTCACTGGTCGAGGCGCCCCTGAATGAGGCTCAGGCGGCCAAGGTGGCCCGAGTCCTCGCCGCCCTGGCAGACCCGGTCAGGCTGCGTCTCCTGTCCCCGATCGCCACCCGCTCCGACATCGGCCGTGTCGCCGCCTCCATCAAGAACTTGAAGGCCGAGCGTGCCCAGCTCGCTAACGAAGTCGAGAGGCTGCCCGACGACTTCCATCTTCGAGCGGTCGTGATCTCGATGCCAGGAGTCGGGGCCAAGACCGCAGCCACCATCCTCCAGGCCATTGGGGATGCCTCCGCCTTTCCAAGCGCGGCTAACCTGGCCGCCTACGCCGGCATCGCCCCTATCACCCGCCGATCCGGCAAGTCGATCCGCGGAGAGCACCCCACAGCCGCTTGACAAAACCACAGGAACACCCCCCGCTAACCCTCACCGTGACTTTCCGTTC